>PLOI01000053.1 GCA_003142015.1 Acidobacteriaceae bacterium
TGATGAGCCGGGGCATGGCGTGGCTCGATACCGGCACGCATGATTCGCTCCTCGATGCCGGGGTCTTTGTTCAGACGATTGAGCGGCGCCAGGGATTGAAGATTGCCTGCCCTGAAGAGATAGCCTATCGCCTCGGCTACATCACCGCAGACCAGCTCGAAGAGTTGGCCCAGCCGNNGGTGTTCTATTGTTTACGCCGGATATCCAGCGAGATGGCCGCGGCGCATTCTGGGAGACCTGGAATCGGCGCACCATGACAGAGGCTGGACTTCCGTCAGCGTGGGCCCAGGATAATTTCTCTGTTTCAAGGAAGAATGTTGTTCGCGGCATTCACTACCAGCTAATTCACCCTCAAGGAAAGCTGGTGCGAGTTACTCATGGAGCGGCCCTAGATATAGCTGTAGACCTGCGCCGCGACTCACCTTACTTTGCAAAATATGTTGCAGTGGAAATCAACGGAGAAGGTGGGCAGATGCTATGGATTCCCGAGGGCTTCGGTCACGCTTTCCTCTCACTCTCCGATGTTACCGGCATTGCTTACAAGGTAACTGACGAATACTCTCCCGCAGGCGAGAGGACCATTCTGTGGAACGACCCACACCTTGCAATTCCGTGGCCTATTGACCCGAAGCTTGCCATCCTCTCCGACAAGGACCGCAAAGGCCTCTCGCTGCCTGATGCGGAGGTTTTTGCGTGAGCAACCGGCCGTGCATCCTCATTGCCGGCGCCGCGGGGCAGGTTGGCCGGGAGTTACGGCGCAGCCTCGCCGATGCCGGTGAAATCATCTGCCATGACTGCGATACGGTTGATCTGGCCGAGCCGGATCAGGTTCGCGCGATGGTGCGCAGCGCCGCGCCCCAGATCATACTCAATGCGGCGGCATACACGGCCGTGGACCGCGCCGAATCAGAACCGGAAGCGGCGATAGCAGTTAACTCGACCGCGCCGCGCGTGCTCGCGGAAGAAGCACGTCGCTGCAACGCTCTGTTTGTACACTACTCGACGGACTATGTCTTTGACGGCTCGAAGCAGGGTCCGTGGATCGAGACAGATAAGCCGAATCCGCTGAATGTCTATGGAGCGAGCAAGCTGGCCGGCGAAGAAGCTATACAACAGGTGGGCGGCAGATATCTGATTTTCAGGACAAGCTGGGTTTACGGTCCCCATGGCCGGAATTATCTTCTAACTATGCTGCGCCTGGCGCGCGAGCGTGATGAACTCCGCATTGTGGACGATCAGTTTGGCGCGCCAACAAGCTCCATCGAACTGGCCGACGCCACTCGCACGATTGTCGATGACGTTTTAGCCGGCAAGTTTGGGCCTACAGAAAACTGGGCCGGTCTCTACCACATGACCTGCTCGGGATCGACCTCGTGGTGCGGCTTCGCTAGCGCCATCTTTGCCCGCGCGGACTCCTTGCTTCACGCCAAAGTTCCTGCAGTCAGGCCAATCTCTTCCTCGGGATACATTACTCGTGCAAAGAGGCCTCTAAACTCAGTTTTGTCGAACGATAAGTTATACGCTCGCTTTGGCGCCCAGTTAGCTCCCTGGGAGGCAGCCCTGGACGTGGTTATTTCGCGGCTGGCAGAAGAAGCGCCTGAAGAGAGACAGGTCGCGGAGTTGTAGGCCCGCATAAGGGACTGGCGCGGAACCAGATTGAGGATAGCCTACGAGGCGCTGAGCCTGCAGCTGGCCGATGGCAACCGCCAGGAGCCGGCGCCGGTGCGTGGAACAGGCGCTGCGGTTGCCCAGTCTGTCCCGGCCTTGACGGAACGAGGCTGAAAACCTAAGCTCAAACTAGTATCCTGTCGCTTCGAAGCAGCTTTGCGGCTTCATTGAGCCGGATGCAATTTTCAGGGAATTTTCTGGGCTGGGCCGCGATGATCCCTTACCACTGGCAATATCTTCCGCTGTTTTTGCAGATTCTTGCAGCGTTCGGGCTTGGGCTGGGAATGGTCGTAGCCTCCTGGTTCGTCGGACGGCATCGCAATACGCCTACCAAGCTGGCCGCGTACGAATGCGGAATTGTGGCTGTGGGCGATGCCCGCGGACGATTCAGCGTGCGCTTCTATATGGTGGCCATGCTGTTCATCCTGTTCGACGTGGAAGCGGTATTCATGATGCCATGGGCGGTAATTTACCGCAAGCTGCCCGCAATCACCGGCCAACGGCTCTTTGGATTCTGGGAGATGGTGGTCTACCTGGGCTTTGTGGCCGTGGGGCTCTTCTACATCGTGCGCAAGGGCATTCTGAACTGGAGCCAGGACAAGGCGGACCTCTGACATGGCTGAGGCAAAGGCATTCATCGGCAAGACAGCCGTGCTCGAAGGCCTCGCCGGGCATCCGGCGGTGAAGGCCATCCTCGCCTGGAAGCCCGAGGCTCTGCTGGACGCGAAGTTTGACCGGGGCGAATTGACGCTGACCATTGCCGCCGAACAGATTCGCGCCGCGGCTGCCACGGTGCAGGAGGCCGGCTACAACTTCTTTGAGGATGTGACCGCGGTCGACTGGTTCCCTTCTTCGCCGCGCTTTCAGTTGAGCTACCACATTGTTTCGCACTCCCATAAGGAGCGCATCCGCCTGCGGGTGATGCTCGACGGTGCCGCACCCGTAGTTGATTCGATTACGCCGGTCTGGCCTTCAGCCAATTTTTACGAGCGCGAGGTCTTCGATCTGTTCGGCATCGTGTTCGAGGGCCATTCCAACCTGTGCCGCATCATGATGCCCGACGACTGGCAAGGCCATCCGCTGCGCAAGGACTATCCGGTGGAGGGGTATCGCTAAATGACCGAGACGATTGGCAGACCCATCCTCGAAGCTCCTGCGGCCCAAGGCGCGCACGATCAGCACATGATCCTCAACATGGGGCCGCAGCACCCGTCGATGCACGGCGTTCTGCGCCTCGTGGTGGAGATTGACGGCGAGATTGTGGTCCGGCTTTACCCCGAGATCGGCTACCTTCACACCGGCATCGAGAAGACCTG
>PLOI01000166.1:0-4398 GCA_003142015.1 Acidobacteriaceae bacterium
CCATCCCTGGACTCCTTGCACCGCTCGCTCGTCATGGGTGCGGCGCATGACATGACCCTGAGCCGCCGGCACATCGCGTAAAAGCCACGGCGTCAGGAATATTTCATTCCGGTCTTGCGGCGAATGGCCATCGCGCAAGGGCTCAGAACGCTCGCGCGCTCGCGCGCCTTCGGTGTAGTGTTGCGGGGTTAATTGCGAGCCATGGGCGCTTGTGCTACGGTCGAGATTGCAACGCTCTGGTTCCCGGCGACTGAGAAATCGGCGCGCCGAAGTAGTTCCTAACCGGGCATAACCGCTCCGGACCCCTCGCCGCGGGCTGCGCCCATCCGGCGTCCCCGAGCCGCCCGTACGGAGCCCCAAAAGCAACTGTTGAGGCGAGTCCTTTGTTTTCTGCTGCCACGCTGCGCATTGATGAGCTGCCCGCCGAGGAGCGCGCTGTCTACGAGACACTCAAGCCCGAGCGCCTGCCCCAGCATGTGGCCATCATCATGGACGGCAATGGCCGCTGGGCCGGTCACCGCTCGCTCAAGCGCTTCCTGGGCCACCAGCAGGGGGCCAAGAGCGTTCAGTTGGTCATGGAGACCGCCTCCCGCATCGGCCTGCCCTGGCTCACCCTCTACGCTTTTTCGCTGGAGAACAACCTCCGCCGGCCCCGCGCCGAGGTCAACTTCCTCATGCGCCTGCTCAAGAGCTACCTGGAGAGCAACGTGCAGCGCATGATGGACAACAATGTGCGCATGAAGTACATTGGCCGCACCCACGAGCTGCCCGCCGAGGTCCAAGAAAAGATGCGCTGGGCCGAGGAGGCCACTGCCGGCAACACCGGCACCACTCTCACCCTGGCCCTCAACTACAGCGGCCGCTCGGAGCTGGTGGACGCCTTCCGCGGTCTGTTCACCGAGATGAAACAAAAACACCAGAGCGCGGAGCACATCACCGAAGAAGATATTCGCCGCCATCTCTACACGGCGCACATGCCCGACCCCGACCTGCTCATTCGCACCTCAGGCGAGATGCGGCTGTCGAGTTGTCTGCTGTGGCAGATCGCCTATACCGAGATATTCTTCACCGAACGCTACTGGCCCGACTTCCGCGGCATCCATCTGCTGGAAGCCATCGCCGGATACCAGCTCCGCGAGCGCCGCTATGGCGGGCTTAGCGATAGTGTAGGTGAAGTGGAAGAGGATCTCGACAAAATCAAGATAGTTACCAGCTGAATTTTGGCGCTCCGCCATTTTGGTCATATTCCCCTAATTTGTCGTATACAGCAACGTCACCCCTAAGCTAGTATTCACTCTTGGAAACCCGCTCTCTGCCGCTCCAGGCGGCTCATACCCGCTCAAAGATCGGTCCACATCCGTGGCATTTCAGCCGCTCATGAATCCTATGCTCCGGCAAGGTTCATAGAGAAACAGAAGGCTAGTCCCCTTCCCAAGGAGAAAGCGATGAAAAAAGCTCTGGTAAGCATTTTATCTTTAGCCATGGTGTTGTCGTGGAGTCATCAAGCGGCAGGCCAGGCTGGCTCCAACAGCCTGAATGACCAACTGATCCAAGCCGCCAAGACCGGCGACACGGCAGCGGTGCGGCAGTTGCTGGACCAGGGCGCCAACATCGAGGCCAAAGAAGACTACGAAGGCAAAACGGCGCTAATGAAGGCGGCCGCTTGGGCCAGTACAAACGTTGTGAAGCTGCTGCTGGAGAAGGGCGCCAACATCGAGGCCAAGGATAACGACGGCGAGACGGCGTTGATCGAAGCAGCCTTCCAGGACGATACCGAGGAGGCAGTGAAGCTGCTATTGGGCAAGGGCGCGAACATCGAGGCCAAAAGCAATGAGGGCTGGACGGCGTTGATCGAAGCAGCCTTCCAGGGCAATATCAAGGTGGTGAGGCTGCTGTTGGAGAAGGGCGCCAACATCGAGGCCAAGGACAACACAGGCGAGACGGCGCTGATCTGGGCGGCCATCCATGGCAGGACTGACCTTGTGAAACTGCTGCTGGAGAAGGGCGCCAACATCGAGGCCAAGGACAACGACGGAGACACGGCGTTGATCAATGCAGCCATCAAGGGCGAGACCGAGATGGTGAAGCTGCTGCTGGAGAAGGGCGCCAACATCGAGGCCAAGGACAACAAAGGCGAGACGGCGCTGACGATGGCGGTAAGCAAGGACAAGACTGAGACGGCGAAGCTGCTGCGGGAGAAAGGCGCTCACTGAATTTCGATAGGATTGTTAGCATCTTCCCCAAGGAGAAAACGATGAAAAAAGTTCTGGTAAGCATCTTTTCTTTAGCCATGGTTTTGTCGTGGAATCATCCAGCGGCGGGCCAGGGCGGCTCCAGCCTGAATGACCAACTGATCCAAGCCGCCGAAAAGGGCGACACAGCAGCGGTGCAGCAATTGCTGGATAAGGGCGCCAACATCGAGGCCAAGGAAAAAGACGGCAGCACGGCGCTGATCGACGCGGCCGCAATGGGCAAGACAGAGGTTGTGAGGCTGCTGCTGGCGAAGGGCGCCAACATCGAAGCCCAAAGCGACTACGGCCGCACGGCGCTGATGTATGCGGCCACCAATGGCTATCCCGAGGTTGTGAAGCTGCTGCTGGAGAAGGGCGCGAAGACGGAGACCAAGGACGGTGACGACAAAACGGCGCTGAATCTGGCGACAGAAATGGGCAATACCGAGGTCGTGAAGCTGCTGCAGGAGAGAGGCGCTCACTGAGCTTCGACGCGAGCGGGGCGGCAGGTTGCCGCTGAAAGCCAGCCTGGATATCTGCCGCGCTGGGGCGTGTTCATGGGCGCTGTGGCCGCGGCAGGCAGGATTCAGAGAGTTGCCGAAAGCTCATTTCCTTTCCAAGGAGAAAGCGATGAAAAAAGTTCTGGTCAGTATCTTTACTATAGCCATGGTTTTGTCGTGGAATCATCCAGCGGCGGGCCAGGCCGGCTCCAGCCTGAATGACCAACTGATCCAAGCCGCCACAAACGGCGATACGGCAACGGTGCAGCAATTGCTGGACCAGGGCGCGAATATCGAGGCTAAAGCCGAAAATGGCGGCACGGCGCTGATTTGGGCGGCCAACGAAGGCAAGACCGATGTTGTGAAGCTGCTGCTGGAAAAAGGCGCTAACATTGATGCCAAGACCAACCAGGGCTTCACGGCGCTGATGGTGGCTAGCTACAAAGGCCAGGCCGAGGCAGTGAAGCTGCTGTTGGACAAGGGCGCGAACCTCGAGGCCAAGGGCTACAACGGCTGGACGGCGCTGATCTGGGCGGCCATGTCAGACAGGACCGAGGTTGTGAAACTGCTGCTGGAGAAGGGCGCCAACACCGAGGCCAGGACCAACGGCAACTTTACGGCGCTGATGCTGGCGGCCAACGAAGGCAAGACCGGCGTGATGAAGCTGCTGCTGGAGAAGGGCGCGAATATCGATGCGAGTAACGACGGTATAACGGTGCTCTCTCTGGCGGAAAAAAATGACAATCCCGCGGCTGCGGAACTGCTGCGAGCGCATGGCGCTCACTGAGCTTCGGTTCCCGGCACATTCCGTCTGAATTCGCGCGATGGCTGCCTGGCGGTACAAATCCAGCCCCGGCAGTGTATTCTCAACCCTGAATGAAACGCATACTCACCGCACTCATCCTGATCCCTCTGGTTCTGGTCCTGGTATTTTTGGGGCCAAGGTGGCAATGGCTGTTTACGCTGGCCGTTGCGGCGGTGGCCGCGCTGGCCGCATGGGAGTACCTGGGCCTGGCGGAAAACACCGGAACCCGCCCGCCGCGCATTGCCGTGCTGGCGGCTATTCTTGCGCTCTTTGCCGGCTACTTCGAGTGGCCCGGCCAGACCGCGGCCATCCTTAGCATTCTGAGCCTGGCCCTGCTGGTCTATTGCACGTTTTTCAGGCCCGTCGAGAAGCTCATGGCCGACGCTTCGTCCTCTATCTTCTGCCTGCTTTACATCGGATTCACGTTGATTGCCTTGCCCGCGCTGCGCGAAAGCCCAGAAGGCAACGGCCCGTCTCTGCTGGCCTTCCTGCTGTGCGTGGTCTGGGCCGGAGACACTGCCGCCCTTTACGTGGGCCGCGCTTTAGGCCGGCACAAGATGGCGCCCACCCTCAGCCCTAACAAAACCTGGGAGGGCGCGCTCGGCTCGGTGGCCGGCAGCCTGCTCGCAACCGGCGTCCTGCTCGGCCTGGCCCATCTGTTTGCGGCGCAGTGGGACAAGGCATGGCTCTCCTACCCCGAAAGCGTCTGGTATTGGCTGACGCTGGCCGTCGTCGTCAACGTGGCCGCACAGGTGGGCGATCTGGCCGAGTCCGCCCTCAAGCGCTCGGCCGGAGTCAAGGACTCCGGCACCATCCTGCCCGGCCATGGCGGCGTGCTTGACCGCATCGACGCCCTGCTCCT
>PLOI01000166.1:4410-16478 GCA_003142015.1 Acidobacteriaceae bacterium
GATGATCGCCGGCAGCCTGTCTCCGACGTAGCAGCAGAGGTCATCTCCATGTACTTTGCGCCCGATAGCTGGGAACACAAGCACATTCGCGCCGGCCTGGCTGAGTTGGAAGCGGGCCAGGGCGTCCCCAATGAACGCGTGATGGAGTGGCTGGATAGCTGGGGCACGGAAAATGAACTGCCCGCGCCGAAATGAAGGTTAGCTGGTCGCCCACAGCAGTCTCGGACCTCGAGTCAATCCGCCATTACATCGCATGGGACAGTCCCTCGGCTGCGCGCAAAGTCACCGATCTAATCAAAGAATCCGTCAACCGTCTCATCAACTTCCCTTTATCCGGCAGAGCGGGGCGTGTGCAGGGAACACGCGAACTCGTCATCCCTGGAACTTCCTACATTGCCACCTACACAATTCGAGACGACAACTTGCAGATTGCTTCTGTGCTCCATGGAAGACAGCGCTGGCCGGAATCGTTTTATTGATCCGTCCCTTGGCGACTGCGACCTGCGAGTTCTACCGGAATCAGCCGGGTGATAATTAGAGTACGAGGAAAAATACAAGCCCCTTGAAAAATCTAGCCATTCTCGGTTCCACCGGCTCCATCGGCCAGAGCACCCTTTCCATCGTCGAGCAATTTCCTGACCGCTACTCGGTAGCCGCGCTGGCCGCCGGACACAACATCGACGAAGCCTTCGCGCAGGCCGTTCGCTGGCATCCGCGTCTCGTCTCGATGGCCACCGAAGAGTTGGCCGGAGAGCTTTCCGCAAGGCTCAGGAAGGCCGGCGTCACTGGCATCGAAGTCGCGTACGGAACTGAAGGCACCGTCGCATGCGCCACTTTGCCTGAGGCGGATTTTGTGGTCTCGGCTATCGTCGGCGTTGCGGGACTCGAAGCCACGCACGCGGCAATTCTGTCCGGCAAGCCCATCGGCCTGGCCAACAAGGAGTGCATGGTTGCCGCCGGCGAAATCCTCACCGCGGCCGCCCGTGAGCGCAACGTTCCCATCCTGCCCATCGACAGTGAACACAATGCCGTCCATCAATGCCTGCGCGTCGGCGCGCACTCCGAGGTCAAAACCATCTGGCTGACGGCCTCCGGCGGACCATTCCGCAAGTTGCCGCTCGACCAGTTCGCCAGCATTACCCCTGAGCAGGCCCTCAAACACCCCACATGGGTGATGGGCCGCCGCATCACCATCGACTCGGCTACCATGCTCAACAAAGGCCTGGAAATCATCGAGGCCTGCCGCCTCTTCGACGTGACGCCGTGCCAGGTCCGTGTCACGGTCCATCCGCAGTCCACGGTCCATTCGCTGGTGGAGTACGTGGACGGGTCGATCCTGGCGCAGATCTCCGTCACAGACATGCGCCTGCCCATCCTGTATGCGCTCGCCTACCCGGAGCGCCCGGCTTCCACGCTGACCTTCGACATGGCCGCGCTCAGCCATCTGGAGTTCGAGCAGCCCGACTTCGAGCGCTTCCCTTGCCTGCGCCTGGCCTTCGAGGCCGCAGAAAAAGGCGGAGCCCACTGCATCGCTCTCAATGCCGCCGACGAGGTGGCCGTCGAGGCTTTCCTGGAGCGCCGCATCCCCTTCACAGGCATCCCGCGTACAATTGAAAAAGTGCTCGCATCCACGACCGAGGCGCATCCGGCCACCATTGCCGGCGTGTTAGCCGCGGATCGGGAGGCGCGCCAGACTGCTCGCGCGCTGTTGGCATAAGCACGGGACGGCTCTGGCCGGATGACCCGCACATTTTCAAGGGATAAATCGAACATCTATGCATGAATTTCTGATTTCTGTCGCCGCCTTTATCGTCCTCGTCGGCGTCATGGTCGTGGTACACGAGTTCGGCCACTTCGCCGTCGCCAAGCTCTGCAAGGTCCGCGTCGAAGAGTTTTCCTTCGGCTTCGGCCCGCGCCTCTTCGGCTACAAGCACGGCGACACCGACTACAAGGTCTGCCTGCTACCCGTAGGCGGCTTTGTCAAAATGGCCGGTGAAAATTTCAGCGAGCTCACCGACGCAGCCACCGGCACGGCTACAGTAGCCCCGCCCGACGACCCCGGCGCACTCACCTCGCATCCCCGCTGGCAGCGCATGTTGATCGGCTTCGCCGGTCCCTTCGCCAACTTCGTCCTGGCCTTTGTGTTGATGGTCTNNGCGACATCATCCGCCACTTCGACACCGTAAACAATCCCGACTGGGAAGACATCTACGACCGTGACAAGCTGAACCCCGACCAAACCGTCCCCGTTACAGTCGAGCGCGGCGGCACAACCCTGCAACTGAGCCTTCATGTTCCCGCCTCGGCCAAATCCAATAACTTTGACCCCGGCGACGAGGGCCTGTTGCCGCAATTGCTGCTCGACCCCATTGGAATACATGAAGTGCAGCCGGGGACGCCGGCCGACCAGGCCGGCCTTCGCGCCGGAGACACCATCCAGTCCGTGGATGGTCACCCGTTCCATACAGTCACCACGCTGCTTGCTTACATGAAGGCCGGAGAGGGCAAGCCGCTCACGCTGGTCATTCTGCGCAACGGTATCGCCCTCGCGCCCGTCGTCGCCCATCCCGCTAAAATCCAGGGCGGGTGGAAACTGGGCTTCGTTGCCGCAGCTCCGGCATTTCGCAACGACCCGCTCCCCCTCGGCAAAGCGATGGTCAAGTCCAGGGAATTCTGCGCGGACAAATCGCTGATGATCTTCGATGTGCTTGGCGGTCTCTTCACACACAAGGTTTCCGTCTCTCAGCTTGCTGGGCCTGTGGGCATCGCTCGCATGGCCGGTGACGCAGCGGAGACAAAGGGCTGGGGGACAAAGATTGGGCTGGCGGGAATGATCAGCCTCAACCTCGGCATCCTCAATCTGCTGCCCTTCCCGATTCTCGACGGTGGAATGATTTTCTTCTTGCTGATAGAAAGCGCCATCCGACGCGACATCAGCATTCCCATCAAGGAGCGAATTTATCAGGCGGCATTCGTCTTGCTGGTGGGCTTCTTTGCCTTCATCATCTTCAACGACATTACCCAACTGCCGTTATTCACTCACGTAAAGCCGTGACAAAGCCGTTCTTTGGCAGCAGGTTGACCCGAAAAGTGCTCCGCGCCCTGTCATTCTGAGCGAAGCGTAGCGAAGTCGAAGAACCTGCATTTTTGCTTTTCTGGCGCAGGGGTGGGAGAGCACAAACCGCGACTATGTTCCTTGACCAAGTGCGGATAAAACCCTGAGAAACCCGGAAAAATGTGGATAAAATGGTGTTCCACGTGGAAAACCGGGTACGAAATTTGTTTGTTATCAGACGTTGATGAGGTTTATTTCATGCCTGTGACCACTGAAATTCGCGTCCGCTACGCAGAAACCGACCAGATGGGCGTCGTCTACTATGCCAACTATTTTGTCTGGTTTGAGGTGGGCCGCGTCGAGCTCTTCCGCGCTCTTGGCTTCTCGTACAAGCTGCTGGAGCACGAACACCAGTGCATTCTTCCGGTGGTCGATGCCCGTTGCCGCTACCGCTCTTCAGCCCGCTACGACGAGCAAATTCTCATCGAAACCCGGCCTTTGGTGGTGCGCGGCTCGCTCGTGAAGTTTGCCTACCGCGTCTTGCGCAAGGCATTGGATGGAGCCGAGCCTGCGCTTCTGGCCGAGGGCGAAACCACACACGTTGTCTGCGACGCCAAGATGAGCAAAAAACCGCTGCCGGAAAAGTACGCCGCCGCCCTGCGAACCATGATGGAACCAAAGCAGTAAAAATCTGGGTGTCCACCTTCGCGCGTTTTTTGCGCTAAGGTTGGATACGTCTATCTATAGCTTTGGGCGGGAAGCCCCGCTATCCTATTCGCCATGGGACCGACATTCACAACCGCTCTTGAACTGCAAGGCGTACTCGCCGAACTCTCCAGCCGCGAACCCATCTTTCACCGCCCGGAATTCGGAACCTCACGAGCTGACTTCGAGCGAATGACGACGGAGGATTACTGGGAAGTCGGAGCGTCCGGACGCCGTTACTCGCGAAACTTCGTGCTCAATGAGCTGGGGAAGCGATTCTCCGTTCCACACGCAGATGTCTGGGAGACCAGAGACTTTCAGTGCCACAGATTGAGCGAGGATACCTACCTGCTGACCTACACGCTGCTCCAGGACAACGTGCGCCTTACCCGGCGGTCAACTATCTGGCGAAGCACTCCAGAAGGCTGGAAGATTGTCTTCCATCAGGGAACCATCGTTCAGGACGCTTGAAGCGAGATAACCCGCCATCATTGCTCCGCTGGAAAATCCCCCACGGCTCGCTTGTCCTTTCGGGAGTTGCAATCAAGGCAAGCAGTGACGAGATTCTCAATGCTATTGTCCCCGCCTTCCGCGACCGGTGTAACGTGGTCCAGCGTAGCGGTAAAACGCGTCAACTGCTTCTGGCAATAGCGGCATAAATAGCCGTCCCGCTCAAACACCTTGATTCTGTTCTGCCGAATGTTGTAATGGTCGATAGCTGCGGCATCCATAAACAGCTCTGGTTCCGATGCCATCTGTTCGGAGCGGAATTTTCTGCATGCTTCAATTTCTTCCGGTATCAGAACCCGATATAACGTGCCCTCCCGGTTTGGCTCTCCCTCTTTCC
The DNA here is from genome assembly GCA_003142015.1 of Acidobacteriaceae bacterium. Lineage (GTDB taxonomy): Bacteria > Acidobacteriota > Terriglobia > Terriglobales > Acidobacteriaceae > Telmatobacter. Next base: position 9,018 of record PLOI01000166.1, read on the forward strand.
TCAGCGCCCCAATGTTTTCGAGCGCCCGAAGCGACTCTTGTACTTTCCCCAGCGAGATCGTTTTCTCGTCGTCCTGACTGTGGGCAGACTTGACGACTGCTCTGCGGAGGTTGCGAGTGCTGACGCGAAGATGAGGATTGCCGTCTTTTAGGATTGAGTGCCGGAATAGAAACCAATAGAATGCGGCGTCGTAAGGTTCCAGAAGAGGCTGTAGATCGTCAACGATCTCCCGTAGGATGAGCGGCAGTTCCAGAGCGGAGAAATCTTGACCTCCTGCAGTTGCCGTCGTCGCGTTCCCCTCAACTTCCAGTTCGTTCAGAAGCTGACGGATCATCTCAAGACGCTCATTCATCTCGGACCATATCCTGCAATCACAACCCGAGCATCGTCCCCTGCTTCGGCCAGGGCGTCACTTCTCCCGCGCCACCACGAAATCCGGCACCCAGAGCAGGGCGCGCTTGTACTCCGAGTCGGGCAACGGGGCCAGCGCCTGGCGGCTCTGCTCCGCGTAGCGGTCGGCGACGGCCATCGCATACTCCACCGAGCCATTTTTGACCAGAATCTTCTGAATCTGCTCGCGGCTTACATTCTCAAAGCTGCGGTCATCCAAAACTCTTTGGATGGTCTGCCGGTCGGCGGCCGTGCCGTGGTCGATGGAGTGGATCACCGAAAGCGTCGCCTTGCCCTCGCGCAGGTCGCTCGCCACCGGCTTGCCCAGAACCTCTTCGGTGGCCGTCAGGTCGAGCACGTCGTCGACAATCTGGAAAGCCAAACCGACAGTCCGGCCATAGGCGGCCAGGCTCGTTTCATCGGCCTCCGCGGCCTTGGCCAGCACCGCGCCCAGGCGCATGGACACCGAGAACAGGCAGGCGGTCTTGCGATAGATGAGGTCGTAGTACTCGGCTTCGGAGACGGCGCGGCCCAGTTTCTGAATCTGCAGCAGCTCACCCTCGACCATCTGCTGTGTAAGGCCGATGAGCAGGTCCAGCACGCGCAGGCTCTTCTCGTCCAGAGCCACTTTGAAGGCCTGCATGTAAAGCCAGTCGCCGGCCAGCACGCATTTCTCGTTGCCCCAGGTGGTATTTGCGGAAGGCCGCCCACGACGCGTGTTCGCGCCGTCGATGATGTCATCGTGGACCAGCGTGGCCGTGTGCACCATCTCCACCACCGCGCCCAGCCGGATGGCGCCCTGGCCCGTGTAGCCGAGCGTGTGCGCGGACAACAGCAGCAGCGTGGGCCGGATGCGCTTGCCGCCGCCCCCACGCAGGTATTCGGCGATCTCTGTGATGGTGCTTACGCCGGAGGCGGCGTCGCGGCCCAGCTCCTGCTCGATTGCCACGAGGTCGTCCCGCAGCAGCTCGAAAACCTCTTTTGCCGTCGCTATCGCCAATGTGCTCAATGCTCTCCGGTTCCCGTGCTTTATCCTACAGTGCGGCGGCAGCGGCTGGCTCGTTGACCCGGGGAAGGCTGCCCTGCAGGTGGTCAATTGGTGCGGTAGTTGGTGAACTGCAAATCCAGGCCCAAGTCTTTGCCGCGCAGCAGCGCGATGATCCCCTGCAACTCGTCGCGGTCCTTGCTCGATACTCTGACTGTATCGCCCTGGATGCTGACCTGTGCCTTCTTTTTTGCGTCCTTGACCAGGCGAACAATCTCCTTGGCCTTTTCCGCGGGAATGCCCTGCTGCAAGGTTATCTTCTGGCGCACGCTCTTGCCCAGCGCGGGCTCCACCTTGCCGTAGGTTAGGTTCTTCAGCGAGACGCCCCGCTTGATCAGCTTTTGGCCAAGAATCTCCTTGACCGCTTCCAGATGGTATTCGCCGTCGGATGCAAGCTGAATCTCTTTGTCGCCCTCCGCCAAATTGACCTCGGAGTGGGAGTCCTTCAGGTCAAAGCGTTGGCGAATCTCTTTCAGCGCCTGGTCGATGGCGTTGCGAACCTCTTGAATCTCCACCTTGCTGACGATGTCGAACGAATTGTCCTGAGCCATGGCTTTCTTTCCTCAAACTCCTGCGCGGAGGGCGAACGCTGCACTATCTTGCGCCCCCGCACAGCACCACTATCAGTTTCCCACGTTCGCCCCGAGAGCAAACAGCCGATTGAAGTTTTTCGTGGTTGCGGCGGCGATTTCTTCTTCTGAAACGCCGTACAAGCCAGCCAAAACCGAGGCCGTTTGCACCACCCAGGCCGGCTCATTCCGTTTGCCGCGATTGGGCGCAGGAGCAAGCCAGGGCGCATCGGTCTCCACCAGAAGGGCGTCCAAAGGCAGCCTGATGGCCACATCACGCAGCGGCTGCGCCTTGGGGTAGGTCAGATTGCCGGCAAACGAAACGAGAAATCCCAGGTCGAGCGAGCGCTGCGCCTGCTCCCAGCCGCTCCCGAAGCAATGCATCACGCCGCCGAGGCCGGTGGGGCGCCAATGGGCTTCGATAATTTCGAGAAGTTCGTCCCAGGCGTCGGTGGTCCCTTCCATTGGCCGGCAATGAATCAGGATGGGCCGCTTGCATTTGGCGGCAATCTCGAGTTGGCGAATGAGCCCCCCGCGTTGCGCCTCGTGCGCCGCACCCTCGTGGTAGTAGTCCAAGCCGATCTCGCCGCAGGCGATGACCTCCGGCTCGGCGAGCAGGCTCTCGAGTTTCGCCAGGACGCTATCGTCAATTTCGTGCGTGTTGTGCGGATAGACGCCGGCGCTCGAGTAGAGCTTCGGCACGCCGGGCCGCCCGTTGAACTCGCGGCAAACGGCCAGAGCCCCATCCATCCCCGCCGCCTGCTCGCCAATGCCGATGGCCAGCACCGCGCCCACGCCTGCCTCCCATGCGCGGCGCAGCATCGCCTCGCGGTCGTCGGCGTAGCGCAGACTGTCGAGGTGTGCGTGGGAATCAATCAGCAATGTGGTCTCCATGAATGCATTGCAGAATCCCGTGGGATTCTGCAATGCATAACTCGACAATGGTTCTGCGGTTACTTCAGCCGTGCGCCCAGAGGAACTTCTTCGAGGAATCCGGCGAGCACCGGCGAGCCGTCCGCCGGCAACGATGCCGCCAGCAACATTCCGTTCGATTCCAGACCGCGCATCTTGCGCGGAGCGAGATTGGCGACGATGACGATCTTGCGGCCGATGAGCTTTTCCGGCTCGTAGTATTGTGCGATGCCTGCGAGAATCTGCCGCTTCTCGTAGCCGAGATCGACCTCCAGGCGAAGCAGCTTGTCGGCCTTGGGCACGCGCTCGGCCACGAGGATCTGCGCCACGCGCAGATCGACTTTGACGAAGTCGTCAATGGTGATGTGCTGCGGCTCCTGCGGTGCGGCCAACTGCGGCTCTGCCGCCACAAGCGGTGTTGCTGGCGATTGAGCCGATGCGCCAACAGGAGCCGAAGCGGCTGCGGCTGACTCCTTGGCAGCCTGCGCCACCGTTTCATAGGCCAGCGCTTCATCCCCAGCCTGAACACCGATTGAATCAACGGGAACTTTGTCCCAGGACTTTTGCTTTTCGGTTTCTTCGCTCACGATGGCCTCTTCTTTATTGGTTTTTGCATCCGGGGCTAAAGCCCCTTTCGATTCGATTGGCTTTACACGGGGGTTAAAACCCCCGCCTCCCTCCGCGGCGGAGCCGCCGCTGGCGGCTTCAATGACGGTTTTGCTGTTCTGATCTTCGATGTTTTGCATACGTTCGACTGCGTCCTTTTCCGCGCGAGGAAACAGCGGCGCGGGTTCGCCAAATTTTGTTCCGGCTTTCAATCCGCCCCACGCGACATTCGTCAAAAATGATTTCTTTGCCGCGTCCTGAATCTCGCCCAGCCCAAGCTGCCGCCAGACCTTGGCAGCCGAATCCGGCAGAATGGGATAAACCAGCGCGGTGATGATGCGAATGGCCTTTGCGGCCGTAACCAGCACACGGGCTTGCAGCGCGGCGTGGTCGGCTTCGGAGCGGTCGGCGGGCCGCTTCCACGGCGCGCTGGCGGTCAGGTAGCCGTCGGTTTCCGCAACCAAAACCCACAGAGATTTGAGCGCGTCGGAGAAGTTCAAATCGTCAAACGCCGGCCCGAACGACGCAATCGCTCTCTCCGCGCTCTCGCGCAGCGCTGCCTCGGCAGCGGTCTCGGCGCCGGCATCCGGCAGAACCCCTTCGAAATATTTGTGCACCATATTGACGACGCGGCTGACCAGATTGCCGTAGCCGTTGGCGAGATCTCCGTTGTAGCGCTGCACTAAAGCATCAAAGGAAAAGCTGCCGTCTTGGCCGAAGGGAATCTCGCGCAGCAGGAAGTAGCGCAATGCATCCGCGCCGAGAACTTCCTGGACGGTTTCGGCGCGCACGATGTTCCCTTTCGATTTGGACATTTTGCCCTGGTCGAAGAGCAGCCAGCCATTCGCCTTCACCGAGCGCGGCAGCGGAATGCCCGCAGCCATCAAAAACGCCGGCCAGTAAACGCAATGGAAACGGCTGATCTCCTTGCCGATAAGATGCAAATCGGCCGGCCAGAACTTTGCGAATCGCGCCTGGTCTTCTGGATCATCGGAGCCATAGCCCAGCGCGGAAATGTAGTTGACCAGCGCGTCAAGCCATACGTAGATCACGTGCTTCTCGTCGCCGGGAACCGGGATTCCCCAGGAAAAACTCGTGCGGCTCACCGACAGATCCTTGAGGCCCCCGCGCACAAACGAGATCACCTCTCGCCGCGTGGACTCCGGCCCCATGAAATCAGGATTGGCCTCGTAAAGCTCCAGCAGCTTGCGCTCGAAGGCCGAGAGCTTGAAGAAATAATTTTCCTCGCTCACCGTCTCCGTCACTCGGCCGCAGTCGGGGCAAACCGTTCCCGGAGGCCCGTCCACATAAAGCTCATCGCTCACGCAATACTGGCCGGTATAGGAGCCTTTGTAGATGAAACCCTTGTCGCGCAGCGTGGCAAACAGCTTTTGCGTCCCGCGCTTGTGGCGCTCTTCGGTGGTACGAATGAAGTCGTCGTAGCTCAGCCCCAACTGGTCCCACAGCCCGCGAAACTCGCCCGCAATCGCCGTGGCAAACTCCGCGGGTGTGCGGTTCGCCAAAGCAGCCGACCGCTCGATCTTCTGCCCGTGCTCGTCCGTGCCAGTGAGAAACCAGGTTTCGATGCCCAGAGCGCGCTTGCGCCGCGCAATGGCGTCGCAGACGATGGTCGAGTAGGCGTGGCCCAGGTGCGGCCGCGCATTCACGTAGTAAATGGGCGTGGTCAGATAAAAGCGTGCAGAACTTGATGCAGAATTCGTCATAGGTGGGGTGCTTCCGCACTTTTGCCCTCTAAAACATCTCGGGCGCAAGTGGCTGTCACTCTCAATCTTACGGCATTTTTCCGCGAAGATGAGTTTGCATGGCGGTTCCGGTTTACACGCTTCGCATGGCTCCTCCATAGCCAGTCTGTTAAAATCACCTTGAAAATAAAGGATTTTTGAGGCGAGACAACGTGTATCTGGAATTGCAAAAACGGTTCACAGAGCATCTTCGCAGTGTTCTGGCGGCAAAGTACGATTTACATCTTGAGACCATTCCGCTGGAAATTCCGCCGGAGCTCAAGTTTGGCGAATTGGCCACGCCTATTGCCTTCGAGCTGGCGCGCAAGCTGCGCAAGGCGCCAAAAGTCATTGCGGCGGAGATTGTGGCCGCGCTGGGTCATTTCGATGGCTTCGCCGGGTTCGAGGTTGCCGGCGCGGGTTACATCAATGCCCATCTGGACCGAGCCGCTGGCGTGCGCACAACGGCAGGCGTAGCGGATTCCCAGGTCCCAGATGCGGGACCTGGGGCACCCGCTTCAAGCGGGATTCACGCGCTGGTGGAGCACACCAGCATCAATCCCAACAAGGCCGCGCACATTGGCCACCTGCGCAACGCGATTCTGGGTGACACGTTTGTCCGCCTGCTGCGCGCCGCCGGGCAAAAGGTGGATGTGCAGAACTACATCGACAATACCGGCGTTCAGGTGGCCGATGTGGTGGTGGGATTTCTGCATCTCGAAGGCAAATCGCTGGCCGACGCGCGTTTGCTGCTGGATGAACTCAAGCAAAAGGATCAGCGAATCGACTATTACTGTTGGGACCTTTATGCGAAGACATCGCAGTGGTACACGAGCGGAACTGACGAGGAGAACGAAGCGCGGAAGAAATTGCGCTATGACACGCTGCACGAGTTAGAGCAAGGCTGCAACGAAACGGCTGAGGTTGCGGAGCTGATTTCGACGGCGGTCTTGCGGCGGCATCTGGAAACCATGCTGCGGCTGGACATCGAATATGATTTTCTTCCCCGCGAGAGCGAGATTCTGCATTTGAAATTTTGGGAGTCGGCATTCGAACAACTGAAGAAAACCGGCGTTCTTTACTTTGAGAACGAGGGAAAGAACAAAGGCTGCTGGGTGATGACGCGGCCCGGCGCTGAGATAGCTGAAGGAGACCTGAACGAAGACGCTAAAGTTATTGTCCGGTCGAATGGCACGGTCACTTACGTTGGCAAGGATATTGCCTATCACTTATGGAAGTTCGGATTGCTGGGCAAGGACTTCGGCTATAAACCGTTCTTCAGTTATCCGAATCATGAGTGCTGGATTTCCGCGGAAAAGGGTGATGAACCACATCCGCATTTTGGCGGAGCGCAGGCAATCTATAACGTGATCGACGCGCGCCAAAGCGACCCGCAGGCCAACGTGATTCAGGCATTGCGCGGGATGGGATACACCGAGCAGGCCGACCGTTACACGCATTTCAGTTACGAGATGGTCGCGCTCACGCCGCGCTGCGCAGTTGAGTTGGGCTACGACGTTTCCGAGGAAGACCTGGCCCGGCCGTACATTGAGGTCAGCGGCCGCAAAGGCTTCGGCGTCAAGGCAGATGATTTGATTGACAAGCTCATCGTCGCGACGCGGGCCGAAGTGGACGCACGCCAGACAGGAGGAGCCGATGCCGAGGCCGGACGGCAAAAGATCGCCGAACAAATTGCCATCGGCGCGCTGCGCTACTTCATGCTCAAGTTCACGCGCAATTCCGTGATTGCCTTTGATTTCAAGGACGCATTGAGCTTTGAGGGCGAGACCGGACCGTACATTCAGTACGCCGTGGTGAGGGCGAGGAATATCTTCCGCAAGGCGGAAACGACGGCAGAAGCTGAGTTAGTGAAGTTAGCGGGGTTAGCGGAGTTCGGCGCTTTCCTCGATGGCGAGGATGCCGAAGACATCTGGGCGTTGTGGCTGAGGGCGGCGCGGCGAACGCTGGTGCTGGAGCAGTGCGTTTCGACTTCAGAACCGGCTTATCTTGCCAAACACGCCTTTCAGCTAGCGCAGGAGTTCAATAACTTCTATCACAAGCACCACATTCTGACCGAAGAAGACCCGGCGCGGAAGACTTTTCTGCTGGCCACGGCAGCGGTCGCCCTGCGCGAGTTGGTGCTGGCGCTGAGTTGGCTGGGCATTGAAAGCCCGGAGGCGATGTAAGCACCTGCGGT
>PLOI01000153.1 GCA_003142015.1 Acidobacteriaceae bacterium
CGGTGCTGCTTGGCCTCGGCGTAGAGGCTTTCGCCCGCGCCATACTTGAAGGTCATGTCCTGCAACTCGCACTCACCGCCGGCGTCGCAGACCGGGCAGTCGAGCGGATGGTTGCCCAGCAGAAGTTCAATCGTAGCCTTGCGCGCCTGCGCGATTTCATCCGACTCGGTGATGAAGACCTGGCCCTCGGCGACGGTGGTGGTGCAGGCGGTTTGCAGCTTGGGAACTTTTTCCTGGCGCACCACGCACATGCGGCAAGCCGCCTGCAAGCTGAGTCCGGGGTAATAACAGAAGGCTGGAATCTCGATGCCCGCCTTGCGGCAAGCGTCGATCAGCAGCGTCCCCGCCGGAGCCGTCAGCTTCTTTCCATCGACAATAAAGGTTACGTCTGCCATTCGTCTCCAGCGCCCCTATATCACAGCCATTTCCATGTGCTTTGCGAACGGGCAAGCCTTCCCGTTCAGGTGCTCCTCGAACTCCTTGCGGAACTTCTTTACAAATCCCAGCATCGGCATGGCCGCCGCGTCGCCCAGCGGGCAGAAGGTCCGGCCCAGCATGTTCTCAGCCAGATACTGAATGTTGTCGATGTCTTTGGCCTCGCCAAAGCCAGCGTGGAAACGCATCAGCGACTTCTTCAGCCAGTCCGTGCCTTCGCGGCATGGAATGCACCAGCCGCAGCTTTCATGCTGATAAAAGCTGATCGTGCGTAGCGCGAACTCGACAATGCAAGTTTGGTCGTCGATCACCACTACACCACCCGAGCCGAGCATCGATCCAGCCTTGCCGACCTGGTCGAAGTCCATGCCGATGTCGATCTCCCCGGGCAACAAAACAGGAGTGGAAGAACCGCCGGGAACCACAGCCTTCAATCCGCGCCCGCCGCGAATGCCACCGGCCACATCATAGATCATCTTTTTCAGGTTGTAGCCCATGGGCAATTCGTAGACTCCGGGGCGTTCCACGTGGCCGCTGATGCAGAACAGGCGCGTTCCGCCATTGCGGGGCGAACCGACCTCCGCGTAAGCCGCTGCGCCCATCTCGATCACATGCGGCACGGTGGCAATGGTCTCGGCGTTGTTGATGATTGTGGGACCGCCGTAAACGCCGACCACGGCAGGGAAGGGCGGTCTGATTCGCGGCACGCCTCGCTTGCCTTCCAGCGACTCCATCAGCGCCGACTCTTCGCCCACTTCGTATGCGCCCGCGCCGGAGTGCGTGATGACCTGGAATTCAGTCTCGCTGCCGAAGATGTTCTTGCCCAGAAATCCTTTGATGTAGGCGTCGGCGACAGCTTTTTCCATAATTTTGAGCAGATAGCGGTACTCGCCGCGCAGATAGATGAAGCCCAGCTTGGCGCCGATGGCCAGCCCGGCGATAATCGTGCCTTCAATCACCGCATGCGGATCATGCAGGAAGATCAGGTGATCCTTGCAGGTGCCCGGCTCGCTCTCGTCGCCGTTGACCAGCACGTACTTCGGCTTGGCGGATTGCTTAGGCACAAACGACCACTTCAAGCCTGCCGGAAAGCCCGCGCCGCCGCGTCCCCGCAGGTTGCTGGCCTTCATCTCGTTGATGATCCAGTCAGGACCCTGCGCCAGGCACTTTTTCGCTGACTCGTAGCCGCCGAGCTCGACGTAGCGATCAATATGATCCGCGCCGAGGCCGAAGCGCCGGCTGACAATTTTCACTTCATCGGGATGCGAGACCAGTCTAGGCATGGGCGTCGGTCCCTTCCGGCTCGGCTTTCCGCCCCAGCGGCGAGGATCCGTCACTGGGGGCCCTTGCTTTGAGGCGATACGCGTCGAGGATGCCGGGCACAAGCTCGGGCGTCAGATCGTCGTAAAATTCGTAGTTGACCTGGATGGCCGGCGCCCAACAGCAGGCTCCGATGCACTCGACCTCTTCGAGCGAGAACAGCCCGTCGCCGGTTACGCCCTTGTGGCCAATCCCCAACTCTTCCTGGAACCGATCGTAAATCTCAAAGCCACCGCGCAACATGCAACTGATGTTGGTGCAAACCTGCACGTTGTACTTGCCTGCCGGCTTGAAGCGCAGCATCGAGTAGTAAGTGGCCACGTTGCGGACTTCCAATTCGGTAATACCAATTCGCTGGGCAACTTCGCTAATGACCGCGTCGGAGAGATAACCGATTTCGTCTTGCGCATAAAGCAGCATCGGAACCAGCGCAGAGCGGCGCACCGGGTACTTCTCGACCAGCGCGTCCAGCCGCGCCGCCAGCCTGGGCGAAAACAGGGTCATGGTCTCATCATTCATTTCATCAACTCTCTTGCCCACATCCCGGCGGCCAAATTCAACTCAACTCCCTCGTCTACGGCTGCTTCGCCACCCATTCGTTGCCTCCCGGTAGCCGTTCATCCCGTGGACCGCAGTGTAGCTGCGGAGTACAAAAACGAGAGGCACTCTGATCTCAAAATAGACAGCCCGGCCAGGCTCAACCAAATCGGCCAACGAGGATACTCGATATGATGTCTGCCGCAATTCCTTCAGGAGAGGATCCGAAGGACGGGAATCCCACTCCTACGGCATGAATCTTGTCTGGGCATGGTGCTTTCTGGTCGCAAAGATATTCCTTCCGCGAGATTTCGTACCCGTTCGGGGGGCCGCTGATTATGGCCGTGATCAGGCATCTTCCTGCCAGGAACCCAAGTCCCACTCTGCAGAGCGAGTCTGTCCCCAAGGTAAGAAAAACCTCGGTATCGAAGCCCGGCAAATGATTTTGATCAAAAGTGGCAGCGCCCCTCTTGCGGAGCTCCACATTGGCCTTGGACATCTCCTCGAAGATACACTTCCTCACTCTTGCAAAGAAGGCACACGGGTCCGTTTTCAGTTCTCTATTTCTGCCGGCGGCCAATTTTTCATCATTCTGCGTTACTTTTGCTTTATCCGCGAGCTTTGCGTAGTTAACCATATGCACTTCCTCTCATCGATCGATCTCTCCCAGGACAATGTCGATGGACCCAACCACCGCCACCACGTCGGCCAGCATGCGGCCCTTGCACATGGTCTCCAGCGCCTGCAAGGTAGCGAACGACGGATTGCGGAAGTGGACGCGATAAGGCTTGGCCGTACCGTCGGAGACCACATAGTAGCCCATCTGTCCGCGCGGCGATTCAATGCCTTGATACACTTCGCCGGCCGGCACCGCGAAACCCTCCGTCACAATCTTGAAGTGATGGATCAACGCCTCCATCTGCGTCTTCATCTTTTCCCGGTCGGGCAGGACGATTTTGGGCGCGTCGGCTTTGATCGGTCCCTCGGGCATTCCGTCCAGCGCCTGCTGGATGATCTTCACGCTCTCGCGCATCTCGATGAGCCTGATTTCATACCGGGCCCAGCAATCGCCCGCGGTCGCAATGGGCACCTCGAATTGAAACTTCTC
>PLOI01000082.1 GCA_003142015.1 Acidobacteriaceae bacterium
GGCACCTCGAATTGAAACTTCTCGTAGCCGGAGTAGGGCATATCGCGGCGCAGATCAAAATCAACGCCAGAACCGCGCATATTCGGCCCAGTCACGCCCAACGCGATGGCGTCGGCGGCGGATAACATTCCCACGCCCTTCAGCCGCCCCTTGAAGATCGGGTTGCCCGTCAGCAGGTTCGAATATTCGTCGATCTTTTCCGGAAAGGTCCGAATGAACCCTTGCACCCGGTCAAAAAAGTCCAGTGGCGGCTCCATGGAAAGCCCGCCGATGCGGAAGTAGCTGGTCATCATCCGCTGGCCGGCCAGGCCCTCGAAGATTCTCAGGATTTCTTCGCGCTCGCGGAATGTGTAGAGAAAGACAGTCAGCGCGCCAATGTCCATGGCGTGCGTGCCCAGCCAGATCAAATGCGAATTCAGGCGGGTCAACTCGGATAGCAGCACCCGCAACCACTCGGCCTTTTCAGGAATCTCCAGCGACAGCAGCCGCTCCACGGCCAGGCAATAACAGAGGTTGTTGGCCATCGGACTGAGGTAGTCGAGCCGATCGGTGAGCGGAACCACCTGGTGATAAAACTTTGCCTCGCAGGTCTTCTCGATGCCGGTGTGCAGATAGCCGATCTCAGGGTAAAGCCGGACCACGATCTCGCCGTCAATCTCCACCACCAGGCGCAGAACACCGTGCATCGACGGGTGCTGCGGCCCCATGTTGAGAATCATGTGCTGATCGTGCGCGCCCTGGGCAATAGGAGCTTCGAGGATGGGTCTGCCAATCGTCTCGGTCATTTAGCGGTACCCCTCCACCGGATAGTCCTTGCGCAGCGGATGGCCTTGCCAGTCGTCTGGCATCATGATGCGGCGCAGGTTGGGATGGCCGTCGAAACTGATGCCGAAGAGATCGAAGACCTCGCGCTCGTAAAAATTGGCCGCAGGCCAGACCGGCGTAATGGACTCAACTGTTGGCGCGGCGCCGTCGAGCATCACAGCCAGGCGGATGCGCTCCTTATGGGAGTGCGAAACAATGTGGTAGCTCAACTGAAAGCGCGGCGAGGAAGGGAACCAGTCGACCGCGGTCACATCTTCGAAGAAATTGTAGCCGGCCGCCTGCACCGTGGCAGCCGCGGCGCGAATCTGTCCGGCGGCAATGGTCAGCGTCAACTCGTCCCGGTCGAACTTCGCGTCCAGCAGAGCCTCGGGGTTCCAGGCGAGGACGGCCATCACCGCCGGATTTCCGGCGAGGCCTTCGAGCACGGCTGTCTTGCCGATGAATGTATTTGCCTCGGCCATGTTAGAGGTCCGCCTTGTCCTGGCTCCAGTTCAGAATGCCCTTGCGCACGATGTAGAAAAGTCCCACGGCCACAAATCCCAGGTAGACCACCATCTCCCAGAATCCGAAGAGCCGTTGGCCGGTAATTGCGGGCAGTTTGCGGTAAATCACCGCCCAGGGCATCATGAATACCGCTTCAACGTCGAACAGGATAAACAGCATGGCCACCATATAAAAGCGCACGCTGAATCGTGCACGGGCATCGCCCACAGCCACAATTCCGCATTCGTACGCGGCCAGCTTGGTAGGCGTATTGCGATGCCGTCCGACGAACCAGGAGGCGACCACCATTCCCAGCCCGAGCCCAAACGCGGCAAGGATCTGCATAAACAGCGGAAGATATTGCCAGTGGTAAGGAATCATTGCGGCCCAGCCCAGAAAATTCCCGAAAAATTTCATCCGGCTCACTGAAGCCGCAAAGCTGCTTCGAAGTGACAGGACGCTGGTTTGAGCTTAGGTTTTCAGCCTCGTTCCGTCAAGGCCGGTAGAGCCGGCGCAACTGCCAATGGCCTCTCCGCCGCTTCCGCCGCAGTTCCCGGTGGCCGCCGCCGGCGAGAGAACGAGCCCGGCACCTCTGTGGCTGTCCTGAAATCTGCTCGTCGCTGTCCCTCACGAGGACCTACATCTCCGCAGTCTTTGCGTCTTCTGCCAACCGCGAAATCACCGCATCGAGAGCTGTTTCCCAGGGCGTTAACCTGGCCCCAAAGCGAGTGTATAGCTTCTCGTTGGATAAAACCGAGTTTCGCGGCCGTTTTGCAGGAGTAATGTATTCCGAGGAAAGGATGGGCTTGACCACAGGGACTTTTCCGTGAAGCAAGCCGGCGGCACGGGAAAAGATGGCACTGGCAAAGCCGTACCATGAGGTCGATCCGGAGCAGGTCATGTGATAGAGGCCAGCCCAGTCTTCCGTATGTCCAAACCGGCCGTCTAAAACGCCGCTGACAACGGCCCGGGTGGCGTCGGCCAGTTCGATGGAGCTTGTTGGCGCGCCAAACTGATCGTCCACAATGCGCAGTTCATCGCGCTCGCGCGCCATGCGCAGCATGGTCAGAAGGAAATTCCGGCCATGAGGGCCGTAAACCCAGCTTGTCCTGAAAATCAGATATTTGCCGCCCGCCTGTTGTATAGCCTCTTCACCGGCCAGCTTGCTCGCCCCATAGACACTCAGAGGATTTGGCTTATCTGTCTCTGACCACGGTCCCGGTTTCGAGCCGTCAAACACATAGTCCGTGGAGTAATGTACGAGCAGAGCATTGCAGAGAAGCGCTTCCTCCGCGAGCACGCGAGGCGCCGTAGAGTTAACTGCCATGGCCGCTTCCAGTTCGCCTTCGGCGCGGTCCACAGCAGTATAAGCAGCCGCATTGAGTATGATCTGGGGCGCAGCGCGGCGCACCAT
>PLOI01000072.1 GCA_003142015.1 Acidobacteriaceae bacterium
ACCAGAATGTCGGTATCGACGAAGCATTTACCGCCCATGCAGGTCTCCTCGCGAAGAGCCTAAAGTCCAATGTAAATCGAAGCCAGACCGCAACCGTTCCACAGCGCTCCGGCGCGCCTGGTCGTATCCTTTACGTTCGCGCACTAACTGCTCCAGTTGTGCCGCTAGAAGGGCGCTGACCGAGGAGCCATCCTCAGCAGCAAGAACGCGGGCCTCCCGCAGTAGAGCCTCTTCGATTTTCAACGTGATGTTTGTTTTCACGTTTGCACCTATTTTCGCGTAGCACCATTTTACGTGCTTTATGTCGGAGATACAAGCAGGTTGAAGGCTCTGGCTTGGTGGGCAAGGAACGGTGGGGTTCCAGCCTCCCAATGAACAGACTGACGGAGAGGATGGGGTATGGACGATTTGAGTGTGCCTTGTCTGGTTGACTCGTTCTATGGTATGCACTTGATTCTGTAGCGTTTTAACCTTCTATTCATCTTGGCTTGATAGCCTGTTCCTGGGGATGGCCCAAGTGCCTGAGATTCTCATCAAGCAGTCTCACCTTCTGCCCGAGCCCGACCCTCCAGGCGAGCAGCCTGCGGGCAAGGAGGCTCCGCGCGAGGTGTCGGCCATACGCGCGTTCCTGCTCTCGCGTGGCAACTCGGCACTCGCCGACCGCGGTTTCCATTGGCTGATGGTGCTTTGTGCGTTGAGCATCTTCGGCATCGTGGTGCTGATTGCCTTCGAGCTGGTAATACGCTCACAACTGGCCTGGAACAAATTTGGCCTGGACTTCTTTTACAAGTCTTTCGTCGATACATATAGTAAGCAGCCGCTGTACTGGGACCCGGTGAACGGGCATTTCAGCGCCTTGCCGTTCCTCTATGGCACGCTGGTTTCGTCATTTCTCGCGTTGCTTCTGGCGGTTCCGCTGGCCATAGGAGTTGCGGTGTTTTTGACCGAGATGTGCCCGCGCTGGCTGCGCGCGCCGCTTGCCTTTATCACTGAATTGCTGGCGGCGATTCCCAGCGTGATCTACGGGCTGTGGGCAGTGTTTGTGCTAGTTCCGCTGCTTCGCGAGCATGTGAATCCCTGGCTAATCAGCGGATTTGGCTGGACGGGCTTCTTCGGCGACGACAACCCCACAGGTCTTGGCTTTATCGCGGCGGGCGTGATTCTGGCCATCATGATTCTGCCCATCATCTCTTCACTCACCCGCGAAGTGATGACGGCTGTGCCGCAATCCCAGCGGGAGGCCGTGCTGGCGCTGGGAGCCACGCGTTGGGAGATGATCCGCGTGGGCGTGCTGCGCAATGCGCGCATTGGCATTGTGGGCGCGGTGATTCTGGGCCTGGGGCGTGCGCTGGGCGAGACCATGGCCGTGACCATGGTGATTGGCAACAGCGCGGAGATTCACCGCTCGCTGCTGGCCAATGGAAGCACGATGGCTTCTGTAATCGCCAATGAGTTTGCTGAGGCTTCGAGCGACTTGCATCTGAGCGCGCTGATGGAGCTGGGCCTGGCGCTGTTTATAGTGACCATCATCGTGAACGCCTTTGCCCAACTTCTGGTTTGGGCCGTGACGCGCGGAGCGCCGGCACCGGTGCATTGAATTTCAGGGAATAGGGAATAGGAACCGCCAGGGAGAAGGCAAGCTGAAGACTGAGCATAAATTACGGGCACAATTACGAGCGCTGACCGACGGCGCGGCCACTGGCCTGGCCGTGCTATCGACCGTGCTGGTGGTGGCGCCTCTGGTGGCAATCTTCATTTATCTCGTTTACAGGGGCGCCAGCTCGCTGAACCTGGCCTTCTTCACGCAGGTTCCCAAGCCTGTGGGCGAAGCCGGTGGCGGCATGGCCAACGCCATCGCCGGCTCGGCGATTCTGCTGGCCGTTGGCAGCCTCATCGGCGTGCCGGTTGGCATTGCCGGCGGCATCTTTCTGGCCGAATTCGGACGCGGCACCAAGCTGGCCAATGCGGTGAGGTTTACGGCGGATGTGCTGAATGGAGTGCCGTCAATTGTGATGGGCATTGCCGTTTACTCGCTGATAGTGGTGCCGCAAGGTCACTTTTCCGCGTTCTCCGGGGGCGTGGCGCTGGGCATCATGATGATTCCCACGGTCTGCCGGACGACGGAAGAGATGCTGCTGATGGTGCCTAACGCGGTGCGCGAGGCGGCACTGGCGCTGGGCGTGCCCAACTGGCGCTCGGTGCTGGCCATTACCGTAAAAACCGCTTCTCCCGGCATCATCACGGGCTGTATGCTGGCTTTTGCGCGCGTGGCCGGCGAGACGGCTCCGTTGATATTCACGGCCTTCGGGAATGTGGGCTGGAGCGCGCGGCTCGACGAGCCTATCGCCGCGCTGCCATTGCAGATTTACGTCTATGCGCTCTCTCCCTACGACGATTGGCACAGGCTGGCGTGGGCGGGATCGCTGGTTTTGATCGTGCTGATCGTGCTGGCGGTTACGCTGGTGCGTTACGTCACCAGCCGTGGTGTTTTGAAAGGGGCAAGCTAAGTGGGCGTCGGCATCGAGGTAACCAACCTGAACGCGTGGTACGGCACCAATCACACGCTGCAGGAGATCAACCTGAACATCCCGGCCAACCATGCGACCGCTTTGATCGGCCCCTCGGGCTGCGGCAAGAGCACGTTTGTGCGCTGTATCAATCGCATGCACGAGACCAACCCCATAGCGCGCGTGACCGGCAAGGTNNGAGATTGTGGAGAAGTCGCTGAAAAACTCGGCGCTGTGGGACGAGGTGAAGGACGATCTGAAGAAGAAATCCGGCGCCAGCCTCTCCGGCGGCCAGCAGCAGCGGCTGTGCATTGCGCGCGCCCTGGCCGTGGACCCCGAGGTGCTGCTGATGGACGAGCCGGCCTCGGCGCTGGACCCGGTTTCCACATCCAAGATTGAAGACCTTATCTTCCAGTTGAAATCGCAGTACACTATTGTGATTGTGACCCATAATATGCAGCAGGCCGCCCGCGTGGCCGAGAATACGGGCTTCTTTTTGAATGGCCGCATGGTCGAGTTCGACTCGACACACAAAATCTTCACCAACCCCAGCGACAAGCGCACAGAGGATTACATCACGGGCAGGTTCGGATGACGCGCATACGCTTTCAGCAAAGCCTCGATGAATTGAAGGAGCAACTGCTGGTGATGGCGGGCCTCGCCGAGCAAGCCATTCAGCGCGCCATCGAGGCCTATCGCGTGCGTGATTTGTCGATCTGCGACCTGGTTAGCCGGAGTGAACTCGCGATTAACAGGCTGGAGCGCGAGATAGATCAGGCCGCGCTGGACCTGCTGGCCATGGAACAGCCCACGGCCATCGATCTGCG
>PLOI01000083.1:0-4708 GCA_003142015.1 Acidobacteriaceae bacterium
CTCACCCGCCACTTCGGCTTTGCGCAAGTCATTCCCATCAGCGCACGCAAGCGTGACGGCATGGATATTCTCGTCCGCAAGATTGTCGAAGTCCTGCCCACCGGCGAGCGCTACTACCCCAAAGACCAATACACCGACCAGCCGCAGCGCTTCATGGTCGCCGAGTTGATCCGCGAGAGCATTCTCGTCGCGACCGGCGAAGAGGTGCCCTACGCCTCCGCTGTTGTGATTGAGCGCTACGAAGAGGCCGAGCCGCCGGCGCCTCCGCGCAAAAAGGGGCAGGCTCCGGCCCGTCTGCCGCTCACCCGCATCGCCGCCGCTATTTATTGTGAGCGCGATGGCCAGAAGGCCATCCTGATCGGCAAAGGCGGTTCCAAGCTGAAGGAAATCGGTACTGCCGCTCGCCGCCAGATTGAGTCCCTCATTGGCACCCGCGTTTATCTTGAGCTGCACATCATCGTAGAACCCGGCTGGCGCGAGTCAAAGAGCTTTGTAGAATCCCTGGATTGGCGCAACCAGTTGGAACGCCTGGCAGGAGACCAGATTACCGAAAAGCCGCCGGTCGAAGACGAATAGGATCGGGAGCCTTCGGCCTCGTCTTTTAGAACGTGGATGCCATCTCGTACGGCAGAGGCTCAAACAAGCTCAGCGGCCGCGCCTACGCCCCTCTCACCGCTCCTCGCCCGCGCGCTTTCACCGCGTACATGCGCATATCGGCTACCCCGATCACGCCGTGAACGGTCGTGTCGTCGATGGGCGCGGTCGCCACGCCCACGCTCGCGCTCACCCACAGTTTCTGCCCGTTCTTCATGTTGAATTCGGTATCCATCAGCCCGCGCAGCAGCTTGGTGCTTAGCGCCATCGCCTCATCCTCGCCGGTCTCCGGCATCAGAACCACGAACTCATCGCCGCCGTAGCGGAAGCACCAATCCTGCTTGCGGGTCAACTCCAGCAGCCGCAGCCCCACGCGCCCCAGCAACTCGCTGCCCACCAGATGGCCGTGCGCGTCGTTCACCATCTTAAAGTGGTCCAGGTCAAGGAACGCCATGCTCACCGGCAACCCCTGCTGCCCGCTCTGCTCCAGCTCCCGGCTCAGCACCTCGTAAAGATAGCGCGCGTTGTACAGCGTGGTGCAGTCGTCGGTGATGGTCAATTGCTGAATGCAAGCCACATCGCGCGCATTCTCGATTGCGATAGCCGCGTGGTCGGCCAGAATATGCAGAAAGGCGATTGTGTAGTCGGTGAGCTGGTCGGCGCGCGGATTGAATATCTCGATAGCGCCGTGCGTTCCCTTGCGCCCGCGCAACGGCAGGGCGATCACAGAGCGTACCGTGTTCGGCTGCGCGCCGTGCTCCTGCGCGACCCGTGGATCGTCCCCGGCCTCGGGAACCAGCAGCGTCTCGCCGTGCTCCACTACCCAGCCTGCCACGCCCTCACCCACCTTCATGCGAAGCCCTTGCAGCGGCACGTCTCCTTTGCCCGCGGCTATCGCATAGTAGAGCTCCTTGCCGGTTTCATCCAGCATCAGCAGCGTCCAAAGCTCCGCCTCAATGAACCGCTCCATGTGCTCGATAATGGTGCGCAGAATCGTATCCAGGTCGAAGCTCGAGGTCAGCGAGCGCGTCACCTCGTGGAAGACGAGAAGGTCGTCGAGCGGGATGCGGCTTTCCGTCTTTCTAGTCATCCGGGGGCCCATTTCAGCGTTCAAAAAGTCGGCATGTCTGCGCTATGAGTCTATCCGCAATTCTGTCACACCATGGTTCCAGATGCCGAGCCGGAAACAGGCGCGCGTCTGGCTTGCATTGCAGGGGAAGATAGTTAAGATTGTGTGCCGTCCGGGTGGTTTCAGTCAACCGCCAATATGCACCATCGAACGGGAAGGCTTCAGGAATCCCGGCTCGCCGATATGATGGCGCGGCTCCTTGCCCTGTACTATACGGATAATGTAGCCGGCCAGTTCCGCATCGCTCGCCCCGGCGCGCAGGCGTCCATACAGGTCGTGCTCCACCTGGGAAAACAGGCAGGTGCGAATCTTGCCGTCCGAGGTCAGCCGAACCCGGCTGCACGCCCCGCAGAATGCCTGGCTCACCGGCGCGATAATGCCGATCTCGCCAATTCCGTCCTCAAAGCCGTAGCGCCGCGCCGTCTCGCTCGCCTCGCGCGGCTCCATGGCAACCAGTGGCAGCACCCGCCCAATCCGCTCCACAATCTCCTTGAGAGGCACGACGATTTCCGGTGTCCATAGCCGGCCTTCCTCCAACGGCATGAACTCGATGAACCGCACCACTACGCCTTCCCGCCGCGCAAAGTGGGCAAAGCCTTCCATCTGATCGTCGTTGAAGCCGCGCAGCAGAACGCAATTGATCTTGAGCGGCGTCAGCCCCGCCGCCCGCGCCGCGCGAATCCCCGCAACCACAGCCGAAAAGCTGCCCGGAACCCGTGTGATCCGCTCGAATGTCGGCGCGTCCACCGCGTCCATACTCACCGTAACGCGTCGCAATCCGGCAGCCTTGAGCGGCGCGGCCAGACCGTCCAGCAAGTGGCCATTGGTCGTCAGCGCCAGGTCCAAAGACTCGCCGCTTGGCGTTCGCAGGCGACCGAGCTCCTGCACCAGCTCGACAATCCCGCGGCGTAGCAGTGGTTCGCCGCCCGTCAATCGCACCTTGGTGACGCCCAGCGACACGAAAATTCCAATCAGCCGCAGGTACTCGTCGATGCCTAACTCCGGAAACTGCGCCCCAAGCTCGCCCGTCCGGCAGTAAACGCATTTGTAGTTACACCGGTCCGTGATCGAGACGCGCAGATCGTGGATGACTCGCCCCAGGCTGTCGGTCAGCCGTGGGGCAGGGACCACCGTGGTCTCCACCGGCAGCTTTTTGTCCGGCGCGTGGTCAGTTGGAGCGAAGTTTGGAGAAACAGCGGCCATCGGTAACTCCAAGGCTACCGCACTTCCAGTGGTTCCGGCTATTGAATCCGCGAGCCGCGGAGAAACCAGTTCGGAGGAAGGCAGGGGTTCAAACCCCGCATAATGCCCGGCGAAATCAACTGGGCTTTAGCCCCGGAACCGGGTGCCTCACCCTTTCCGGATCCTTTGCGGAAAGGGTGGGAATCACAAACACACCATGAAGGCCGAATCAACAAACCTTGTTCTCAGTCGATCCGCGGTGTACCCCGGCGCAGCAAAAAACCAACAACCCCGCAGACGGCGATGATCACCAGCGCAATGGCGAAGTAATAAGCCATGGGATGCGCCCAGCCCGGCGAATAGGCCAGGTCCTGGCCTACCCACAACAGCAGAATGGTAGCGATTACCGCAAACTGTCCAGCGATTACCAGCAAGGTGTGGCCCAGGTCGCGCCGTTTATCCAGCGCCTCCACCTGGTCGGGAGTCAGATGTCGCTCCTCGGGGGGAAGCAGGGAATTTGCCATTGTCGTCTCTCCGTTTTCTTTCGGGCGGACCTCGCCCTGTCGAGCCGCGCCAAATTTTCTTGATCTCCCGGCACTCCCGCTCTTACCCTCGATTCAATCACATACTGAGGAATCCGCGCCAGTCGGCATAACTCGTCGGCAAGGGCAAATGCATGAACGATTGTGTTGCTGTGCCTGATTCCTTGCGCGGCAGGAACGGAAAAGGGCTCTCCGTCCTCCCGGAGGGAGGAGATGAAAATAGCCCAGGGCCGGGGCCCCCGGCACGCGCTCTTTGCGTGCGGGGGTGGCAGGATGAAGCGCAGCGCAATCCTGGGACAGCGTCCCCATCACGCCGTCCACCGTCCCGTAGGGTCGGTGTGAAAACTACTTCGGCGGATAGCCGACGGACTGCGCATAGAGCGGACGCTTCCCGGCAGNNGTCCACCTGCGCATAATCCAGATTCGCGCTGGCCACGTAGACCAGTGTCACGGCTGCCTGTCCGGCGGGAGGCGCGCCCATCTTCGCGCGCAAATCACCGCCCACAACCGGACGCAGCAGATTGACCTCCGCGTCATAAACGTAAACTCCGCTGGCCAGAACCACGTCGATCTCAATCTCCTGCTTGTTCATCGCGGAGGGCGCTGTGCGGCCCAGTCCCGGCTTCACTTCGCGTGGCCGGTTCACGCCAAAGNNAAGGCCAGCCAGCGCGGCTTGCCGGCGGCGGGCAAAAAGTGCGGGAATGTGCATGGTTCCTCCTCGAAGAACGCTTGCTGTGTGCGCCCGCCTCCGAAGGTGTGCGGTACCGGGAGGGTTGCGGCGATTCCGTTCTTGTCGCGAAAGTGGAAAGTCAGTTCGTTTCAGGCCCGGCTCAATCAGCGATGAACGCCACCGACTGCAGCGAACTGATCTCGAAAGCCTTGCGGCAGCGGATATTGGCGCAGGCCAGCTTTTCGTCGCGTCTTACCATGTAAGATTGCGCCTTGGCGAATTTGGCCCGGTCGCGCTCGTCGGCCCCGCGCGGCAGTTGCGCCCGCTTGCGCCGCACAATCCACGTGACCTTGTACTCGCCCTCCTGCCCGCACTTGGGACAGGTCAGCGTATGAGTGCGTTGCTCCGTTGTTTCGTTGAAAAATTCCCGCTCTTCCATGGTTTCCCAGCTCTCCATCCCGGCTAAAACTCGTCGCCGCGGCCCCGGAGCGCTTCCGTTCCGCCGCCTCATATTCCATACTAGCCTTGCCATGACGAAACGCAAGCCAGGGAAATTTTCGGCCGCCAAGGCCGTCAAAGCCAACGCCCGTG
>PLOI01000083.1:4771-5239 GCA_003142015.1 Acidobacteriaceae bacterium
CCGGCCCCGTGCCTCAGCCGCCAGAGTATCCGCCGGAAGATGCCCAGAATCCGCCGCGTGTCGTGCGCTGAAAGCGCCAGCCGCCGCAACAACAATCTCAAGTCGCGTCGGTTGGCCGGCTGNNATCGCGCGAGGCCGGTAGCCCGCCGCCTCCATAGCCTCTTCCACCACCCCCGCCAGCAGCTCCAACCGGCCCGATTCCACCGGCTCCGGCCCACTCATAACCCCTGTGGAATCAACCAGCGCGGCCAGTTCTGTATCGGCCAGTTCTGTGTCAGGGCATGACTTCACTTGGCTCCGCACCGGCAGTTCTGTGTCAGGGCACGACTTCAGTCGTGCCGTAAAGGCCCCAAAATCAACGCGGGCTTTAGCCCCTGAGGGAAACCTGCTCGAATCCCGGTCCATTTTTCCTGCCGCCCCAGTCGAATCCGCGACCGGGCTCCGCGCGGCCAGCTCGTAAAGGCAAAC
>PLOI01000065.1:0-12804 GCA_003142015.1 Acidobacteriaceae bacterium
GCTGGCGATTAAGTAGAAGATCACGGCAACGGCGGTAATCCAATGCAGAGTGCCGGAGCCCAGTTGGTCGCTGAATGGCAGCGGCGCGGCCGAGAGCACCATGGCCAGCACAATGAGCGCCAGGTTGACGATGCCCATCACCAAATTGATCTCGACCAGTTTGGCCGTCATGAGCTTGCCCAGCCGCAGACTGAGCGCCAGGGCCTGCGCCGCGCTGCAATTCTCGAGCAGCATTACCAGCGGCGCAATCGAGAAGGCCCAACTGGACAACGCCCACGCGGTGAAGAATGCCAACGAGAGGAAGATCGCCCACATCGAATAGCCGACCAGGTCCGGCTCGGCGGCGGAGGTAATGTGCGTGGCCGCAACCCATTGCATGGAGCGCAGCCAACAACAGCAGGCGAAAAGGGAAAAAGCCAGCCAGGCAGCCTGGAGAGCGATCATCCGGAGGGGCTGAAAACGCAGCGACGGGGCCGGACTCGGATCCAGGCGCTGGAGGAGCAGGTTGCGGCCGAGGCCGGAGACGATCACCCAGCCTACCGCGGCCACCGGCAAAAGCCAGCGCAGGACGGCGGCGACATGAGGCTGGTAGAGCGCCCAGGCGTTGCTGAGCTGCACCGCGGCTATCCATGGGTTCTGCGGATCGAGAGTGGCGAGGCCTGCGGATTCCGGCGGCAAGGCGGCGAGAACGCGTTGCGCCTGCATCCAACAGACCGTCAGCAACGGAATCCCAAAAAGCCAGCGCCATCCTACCTCAATCAGCGTGAGCGAGGGCCGCGCGAAGACCCAGCCCATCTGTCCTACGAGCGACTGGGTTCCGCGCAGGGGCGCAGATCCTTTCATTTCACCACCAGGTTCACCAGCTTGCCGGGAACCACAATGATTTTGACCACGGTTTTTCCTGCGGTCCGCGACTGAACTTTTTCGCCGGCCAGCGCCGCGGCTTCGATCGCCTTGGCGTCGGCATCGGCGGCCACACGCACCACGGTTACCAGCTTGCCGTTGATCTGAACCGGGATTTCCAATTCGTTTTCTCTGGCCAATTCGGGATCGCTGACCGGCCAGGGAGCGCGCAATACTGCTCCCTTTTCGCCCAGCTCTTCCCAAAGCTCAGCCGCAAGATAAGGAGCAAACGGCGCCAACAGCAGCACGAGCGTGCGCAGCAGCTCGCGCACCACCGGCGCGGGAATTTCGCCCGCCGCAAGTTGCGCATTCGTCGCCTGAATCTCGTTGACCAGCTCCATGATGGCGGCCACGCAGGTGTTGAAATGCCAGCGGCCCTCAAAGTCCAGCGTGATTTTGGCGATGGTCTGATGCAGCTTGCGCAGCAAGGCGGCTCCGCCATCTTGCGTTTTGGATTCGCTTTGCGCGCCAGAACGGGCCACCGGCGCATACTTTGTGACCAGCCTCCAGACGCGGGCCAAAAAGCGGCTAACTCCCGCGACGCCGTCTTCCTGCCAGTCGAGGTCGCGGTCAGGCGGCGCTGCAAACAACGCGTACATGCGCGCCGAGTCGGCACCGAAACGGGCCACCATCTCGTCGGGCGAGACCACGTTGCCCTTGGACTTGGACATCTTGGCGCCGTCTTTGATGACCATGCCCTGTGTGAACAGACGATGCACCGGCTCGTCGTTCGCAATCAGTCCCAGGTCGCGCATCACCTTGGTCCAGAAGCGAGAGTAGATGAGATGCAGAATCGCGTGCTCCACGCCGCCGATGTACTGGTCGATGGGGAACCAGTATTGCGCGATTTTGGAATCGAAGGGTGCATTCGAGTTTTTCGCGTCGGTATAGCGATAGAAGTACCAACTGGAGTCGACGAAAGTGTCCATGGTGTCGGTCTCGCGCCGCGCCGGCCCGCCGCATTTGGGGCAGGCGACGTTGACGAACTCCGGCACGCGGCCCAGAGGCGAGCCGCCCTGCTGGGTAATCTCAATCCGTTCAGGAAGTACTACCGGCAGCTGGTCGTCGGGCACCTGCACAAGCCCGTCCTTTTCGCAGTGAATCATGGGGATGGGCGTGCCCCAATACCGCTGACGGCTCACGCCCCAGTCTTTCAGGCGATAGGTGACAGTTGCTTCGCCGAATTTCTTCTCAAGAGCAATCTCTTGAAGTTTCTTCTGCGCTTCTTCGCAACTCAAGCCGTTGTATTCGCCGGAATTTACCAGAACGCCGTCTTCGGAAAGAAAGGGGAGCTCCGCTCCTTCAGCTTTTCCGACTGGCTTGATCACCCGGGTAATAGGCAGGCCGTACTTGGTCGCGAACTCAAAGTCGCGCTCATCGTGCCCAGGAACGCTCATGATTGCGCCGGTACCGTAATCGGCCAGAATGTAGTTGGCCACCCAGATGGGCACGCGCTGGCCGTTGTAAGGGTTGATGGCAAAGCGGCCGGTGGGAATGCCGTGCTTTTCAATCGCGCCCAGATCGCCAGCCTCGCGCGCCTTCTTCTGCTGATCGATAAGTTCATCAACCTGCGCTTTCAGCTTTGCGTCGGCAGCGGTAAACTCGGCCACCAACGCGTGTTGCGGAGCAAGTTGCACGCTGGTCGCACCGAAGATGGTGTCCACTCGCGTGGTGAAGACGCGGATGCGCCGGCCTGCGAGGTTGGATTTCTCATCTCCGTCTTCCCATCGTGCATCGTCCAGGAAGAAATCGACGTCCGTTCCCTCGCTGCGACCGATCCAATTGCGCTGCATGGTGCGGACTTTTTCCGGCCAGCCGTCGAGCTTGTCCAGGCCGTCGAGCAATTCCTGTGCGTAGGCGGTGATGCGGAAGAACCACTGCACCAGGTCGCGCTGGTCAACCTTGGTCCCTTCGTGCCGCCAGCAACAGCCATCGATGACTTGTTCGTTGGCCAGTACGGTACAGCATTCCGGGCACCAGTTCACCTTGCTCTTTTTGCGGTAGGCGAGGCCTTTTTCGTACATGCGCAAAAAGAACCACTGGTTCCAGCGATAGTACTCGGGCAGGCAGGTAGTCACTTCCGTGGCCCAGTCAAATCCCATGCCTAACCGCTCAAACTGCCGCTTCATGGCGGCGATGTTCGAGGTGGTCCACCCGCGCGGAGGGGTATTGTTCTTGAGCGCGGCATTCTCTGCCGGCAGGCCGAAGGCGTCCCAGCCCATGGGGTGCAGCACGTTGTAGCCGCGCATCCACATGTGCCGCGCCAGCGCGTCGCCGATCGCGTAGTTGCGCACGTGGCCCATGTGCAACTGGCCGCTGGGGTAGGGCAGCATTTCCAGCACGTAGTACTTGGGCTTGCCGCAGGATGGAGCCTCCGCCGCATAGAGCGCGGGGTCCGCAGCCCACCGCTGCTGCCATTTGGGTTCAATCGCCGCCGGGTCGTAACGCAGTTCGTTTTCTTCCGCCATATCTTATTCAGTGTAAACGGGCGGGCGAATTTCACGAGCCGACGCGGGCCAAAACTGCGTGACAGATTGCTGTGCGAGAGGGAACATGGCTGTGTATACTGTGTATGACAGAGTATACGAGGTGCCCCCGATGCTGGCAGTCCGCATTCCCGGTGAGATGGAAATCCGTCTGGACAAACTGGCAGCCCTGACGGGGCGGCCCAAGAGCTTTTATGTGCGCGAAGCCCTGCTGACGCATCTGGACGAGATAGAGGATACATACACCGCCCTCTATCGGCTGGAACATCCGGCCAAACGGTGGACTTTAGAGGAGTTGGAGCAGGGGCTTGACCTCAAAAAGTGATCCGGAGAGGGCCTGGACGGTTGAGTTCGACGACCGCGCCCGGCGTGAGTTGCGCAAACTTGACGCGAAAATCCAGCAAACCATCTTGCGCTACCTGCGAGAACGCATTGCCGGCGCGGACGACCCGAGGCGATTCGGCAAGCCTCTACGCATGAATCTTGCCGGCCTCTGGCGTTACCGGGTCGGCGATTACCGCCTCATCTGCCGCATCGAGGAGAACCGCTTGGTTGTACTGGTGCTTCAGGTTGGGCATCGCCGCGAGATTTACGAAGACTGAACCAGGCTCAACAGCACCTGCACATTCCGTTCCTCGTCGCCGGGGTCGTCCACAGGGGTTTCGGCGATGAAGGCGGCGTGGGCAAAGCGCGCGTCGTTGAGCAGGCGGCGGAAGGGTTCGAGGCCCATGGTGCCCTTGCCGATGGCTTCATGGCGGTCGAGCTTGGAGCCGCGCGCGGCCTTGGCGTCGTTCATGTGCCAAACGCGAACCGCGTCCAACCCGACGGTTGCTGCGGCTTGGGCGATGGTTTGCTCGTAGCCTTCGGGGCTGACCAGATCGTAGCCGGCCACGTGCGTATGGCAGGTGTCCAGGCAGACGCCCACCGGAGCGGTGGCCTTGAGTCGCGCGACCAACTCGGCTACCTGCTCAAAGCTGCCGCCGAGGGAAAATTCCGCGCCCGCCGTGTTTTCAATGAGGATGTGAAACGGAGTTCCCTGCCAGGGAAGGCCGTCGATGGCGCGGGTGATGGAGTCGGCGGCGAGCCGGAGGCCCTCGTCGCGGGTGAGTCCCTTCCACGAGCCGGGATGCAGCACCAGATACTCCGCGCCCAGGGCCAGAGCGCGCTCGATTTCGCCGCGAAAGGCCGCGACGCTTTTCTCGCGAATCTCATCCGTTTGGCTGCAGACGTTGACCAGATAGCTGGTGTGAATCACCAGCGGACCTACGTCGAGTTTGGCGCGCAGCTCTTTCATGCGCGCGGCCTGTTTGGGGTCGATCTTGGGTGCGCGCCACATGCGCGGGCTGGAGGAAAAAATCTGAAAGGTGTTGGCGCCGATCTCCCGCGCCCGCTCGACGGCGTTGGATGCGCCGCCCGTTGTGCCCAGATGGATGCCGATGCGCTTCGTCATGCGGATAGTGTAAACGGGAACGGACAAAGGCGCTTGAGGTTTTTGATTTCCCAGGTCTCAAAATCGAGACCTGGGGCACCCGCGGAGGAAAGACTCCGCCTTAATCGTCGTCGTCCTTGGCGGCCTTCTTGTTATGCACTTTCAGCATGGCCGGGATGGGCGCGTTGCCCATGGCGTCTTTCCAGAGAATGATGTTGAGCTTTTCGGTGGGGGCGCGGTCGGCGTGACTGAAGTCCATCTTCATGCTTTCTCTGGCTCCCGCGGACGTTTTGGCGTTGGGGGTGTAAATCAGGCCGTTGTCGCGGTTGGAATAGTCTGCCGCATAGGCGGGCTGATCGCCGGGGCCTGTGAAGAGAGTGGAGATCAGCGAACTGAAGGCGTCGTTGTTATTCATGGGAGGCAGGCCGAGCAGCGATTCCATGGTGCGAATGACGCTGACGGTGGAGTAAAAGCGGCTATCCACGAATGGAGCCCCGGCGGTAAATGGCGCCCCGGCGGGACCGCGCGGGGAGTATTTGCTGATGACGAGCGCGGTGCTGCGGTGCGCATCCACATGGTCGCCGCCGCTTTGGGCATCGTCTTCTAGGATGAAGATCGCCGTATCATCCCAGAACGGCGAGTGGGAGACGGCTTCAACCACTCTTCCGACTGCGAGGTCGTTATCGGCGACCGATGACTTCGGCGTGGGTCCGCCGGGCCGGGTTCCTGCGGTGTGATCGTTGGGCAACCGCATCAGGATGAATTGCGGCATGGTGTCTTTGGCCTGATTCTTATCGGCGACCCAGCCTTGCAGATGGCGGATGAAAATCTCAGCTCTGATCTGGTCGGGGACCATCAGGTTGAAGTCCGGCGTCTCCTGGGCAAAATGGCCGACGAGTTCCGGCTTGGTGGCGATATTGGCGGCGATGAGCGGCACAGGCCAGGGCCACTTGTTGACGCCGCCGCCCCACTCCGCGGGAAATGTTTCGCCCGGCGCAATGGCTTTATGCGCGCAGTCGTGGCCCTGCATCAACGGCCCCATCTGCGGATCGGCGACGCGCGCTTCGTTGCAAAAAGTGGTGGAGATGTACTCGCCGAAATGGTAGTAGGTCTTGCCGTGCGCGGCCAGATTGCCCCAAAGAAAACCGCTTGCTGGATCGGTCACATCGGGAATCTTTTGCAGCAGCGGATAGTTATTGGCTACGGCGCCCTCGTAGTCGTAGGTTCGCTGGCTGCCGCGATAACTCTGCGGCCAGGTCTTTTCCAGATAATCGGTGCCGATGCCCGCCGTGGACCATACGTGTCCGTCGCCGGAGACTTCGCCGGAATCGAAGAAGTTGTCGAGCACTCCGAATTGCAGTGCGAGCTTGTGCTCGTTGGGCGTGATCCCGTTGCCGAACATCGTCATTTTAGGATCGCCATTGCCCACAGGCTTTCCGTCTTGTTCGAGGTCCCCCAGAATCTGATCGTAGGTACGGTTTTCCTTGATGATGTAGATCACGTGGTGGATGCGGCCTTGCGCTCCGCCGGCAAAGGTAACCTTCTCCTCGGCCGCTTTCATGCGATTGGAGTCGATTACCACGCTGGTCCACTGCGGCAGGTTCTTCTCAATCTCCGCTGCGTCGAGTGTGGCGAGCGAGCCATAGAGAATGGATGCGATGTAAGAGAATGGCCTCATAATGGGGGCATATTTCAGGGTCTCGACGGGGCGCTGGGGAAAATTATTCGGCCCGGTGCCCTTGCCTTTTGCGGTAGCAAGATAGAGCTTGCCGCCGGAGGATGATGGAAGAAAGGCCATCGACATGGGCATCCACTCGGTGGGCACAAATCCGATAGGCTCGACCATCCCTTCCTTCGCCGCCTTCGCAGTCAGCATTCTTGTATCAATAACAGCAATAGCATCGCTCGCCATGTTGGCCACATAGAGGCGGCTGCCGCTCGAGTTCACGGCGAGCGCCACAGGCTCGGCGCCAAAGTAACTTTGCGCCGGCAGGCGGGTATCGAAATAGCCTTTGATTGCGAGCTGGCCGGCAGCCACATTCACGGCGGCAACAGCATCGCGGTTGGCCAGCGCGACGTAAAGGGTCCGGCCATCGGGCGAGAACTCGAAGGCGCATGGGTGCGTGCCCGGCGCGACAGGGCTGTCGGGCTTGAGCAGGGGCAGCTTGCGTCCGACGGCTTCTTTCGCCAGATCAAGTTCTACGATCTCCGACGCGTTCCACAGGGCGACAAAGGCGCGCGCGCCATCTTTCGTGACCGCCAGGGCAATGGGGTAAGTTCCGGGGACGGCATCGGTTTCGGAGAGATCAAACCGCCTTTCGATTTTGCCGCTGGCGGCATCGAGGAGCAAAACGTCATCGGAAAGATTATCTGCGACCAGCAGCTTCTCAGCGCCCGCGGCGCCAATGACCGCAATTGCAGCGGGGTACGGCACGCCTTTGTTGCTTGCCCCTTCGCCGATCAGCCGCGTCGTTCTTCCCACGGCGAGTTGCTGGAGCGGCAGAGGAATCAATTGCTCCGGCGTGATCTTCCCGTCGGCGAAGCCGTAAACCAGAATTCCGTTGCCTGTGGCGCCTTTGCTGTCGCCGACCGGGTCAGTGAGCGAGGCCATGCTGGCGTAAATATGGCTGCCGTCGCGGCTGAAGGCGAGGCCGGAGTAAAGCGTCTGGTGTGCCCTTACCACCGTGCGAGGGTCGGGGAAATCGGCCAGCACGCCGGTTTGCGTGTCGAGTACCGCGAGCGATTGCTCATATTGCGATTCAAAAGTGCCATATCCGGCGTTCACCGTGACTACGTAACGGCCGTCGGGAGAGACGGCCATGGAGATGGGCAGGCTGTTCAACCGCTGCGGATGTCCCGGAATCTCTCCAATCAACTGCTTGCTGCTGGGCAGATCGATGGTCTGCGCCGCAAGAATACCTACCCCAAGAACAAGGGCAGCAAAGGAAACCGTCAACCGCGCCGTGGTGTGCATAACCAGACTTTAGCAAAGCCGGAGCCGCTCGCGCTTTACAGTGGTGTTGCACTCACCTGGAGTGCAGGCCCAGAAAACGGTTTATCGGAAGGCCGTGGCGCCTGCAATAATCTAGAGATATGCGAACAGTATTGACAGCAGAGCGGCTTTGGGATGGAACCAAGCTGCTCGACAACCCGATGGTGGTAATCGAAGACGGCCGGATCGCCTCGATCTCCAGCCGTGCCTCTGCCGAACCGCCGGACCCCCTTGCGGGAAGAGGCTTCCGATCCCCGGCTTCCATCCTTTCGCAATTTGGCGCCCTGGTTGTCGTAATCGAAGGCAAAGAGAAAATCTTACATTTTCCCGGCGCAACGCTGGCGCCTGCATTTTTCGATGTGCATATTCACGGGGCCAAAGGCCATGACGTGATGGAGGCCACTGTTGAAGCTCTCGACACGATGGGCAGCTTTCTGGCCTCGCGCGGCACGGGCAGCTATCTGGCCACCACGGTCACCGCGCCGCTCGATGCGACCCTGCGGTCGCTCTCCGGGCTGGCAAAATTGCTGGCGCGTCCGGCCGTTGCGGGGCAGGCGCGGCCCCTCGGCATTCATCTGGAAGGCCCGTTTCTTTCGCACTCCAAGCGCGGGGTGCAACCAGCAGAACACCTGCTGGCGCCCGACATTGCCGCCTTCGACCGATTTTTCGAGGCCGCCGAGGGCCATATCCGCCTGATGACGCTGGCGCCCGAGCTGCCCGGTGCGGTTGAGCTGGCAGTACACGCAACGGCGCGCGGGGTACGCGTCTCCCTGGGCCACTCGAACGCCACAGCCGCCGAGACCCGCGCCGCCATTGCCGCCGGAGCCGTCAGCGCGACGCATACGTTCAACGCCATGCGTCCGCTGGATCATCGCGAGCCGGGCATTCTGGGCACGGTTCTCACCTGCGACACGCTCTTTGCCGAGATGATTTGCGACGGCATCCATACCGCCAGGGAGATGGCGAAGCTGTGGTGGAGGGCCAAAGGGCCGGAGCGCGCGATTCTGGTGACCGACGCGATGAGCGCTGCGGGCATGCCGGATGGCGAGTATCAGTTGGGCGGATTTGCGGTGCAGGTGGCGAACGGCCGAGCTATGGTCGGTGACGTGCTGGCCGGCAGCGTGTTGACGCTGGACCGCGCGCTGGCGAATTTCGTGGAGTTCACCGGCGCGCCGTTGGAGCAGGCTCTGCGCCTGGCAACGGTGAACCCGGCGGCCATGACTGGCCTGAGCGATCAGGCCGGCTCGGTCGCGGTGGGCCAACCGGCCAGTCTTGTGGCCGTGGATCGGGCGGGGAAGCTGGTTGGCTCGGTCGTGAACGGGCAGCAGGTACTTTAACCTGCTGCCTCCGCCAGCCGCTGGGCTCGCCAGAGCGCCCCTTCGAGAGAGACCACCGGCTCCCGGCTCACCGGCATCAGGGGAGCGGCGGCATGGAGGCCGGCAAAAAAGGCCTCGCGGACCAGAGTCATTTGCTCGATGACGCCGCCGGTCCAGGCCACGGGAACCTCGCCTTCAATGGCGTGCTTGCGGCGCAACTTGGAGCGCACCAGCAGCACAAACTCGACCAGATCGGCCGCTGCCTGCGCCAGAACCGCCTTTGCAACAGGGTCGCCGGCCAGGGCCAGCTCACTTATGGCCGGTGCCAGCGCGGCAAAGTCCGGTCCGGGCGTGCTGTCGCCCAGATTGATCAAGTCAGCCAAGTTGGGAGTGCCCCAGATTTCGCCCACCTTCCGAAGAATTTGCGTCGGCTGCTCGCGGTCATGCGCATGGAGCGCGCGGCGAACGCTGTTGACGCCGATCCAGTAGCCGGAACCCTCGTCGCCCAACCGCGAACTCCAGCCGCCGGCGCTCTCCCGGCTGCCGTCGGGCGCGCGGCCCACAGTGTTCGAGCCGGTTCCGGCAATCTGCAGGATTCCGGGGCCACCGTGGAAGGCCGCGTCGAGGGCGATTACCTCGTCGCCGACGACCTCTGAACGCTCGACTCCAAAATCTTGAAATACGGCCAAAATCCACTCTTTGACGCCGGGCATGGAGGCAGAGGCCACGCCTACCGAGGCGGCGCTCACGCCGCTCACGCCAGCCTGGGCGTAAACCTCTTTGAGCAGCGCTCGCAGGTTGGCCTCGGATGCTTTTGCGCCCACACGCAGCCGCTTGATGGATCCGCTCTCCGCGTGGGCCAGAACTCGTTCCCCCTCTATGATTGAGGCGCGGGTTCGCGTTCCTCCGCCGTCGATTCCCAAAACTACGTTCATCGTTCGTTTGCTCCTTGCTGGTTGGCAACTCCAGCTTATCGCATGGGGCGAAGAGGGGACTAACTCGGAGAGCGGATCAGGCCGAGAGGGCAACCCAGGCTGACTCCTTCGAAAACAAGCTCAGGCTCGCCCGAAAGGTCCGGTTGCGATGACCAAAACGGCATTGCAACTTCCAAATTGGTCCATCACGGCTTTGTGTATCGCTTCTTTGTCCCTGCGCGGCGTGCCCAGCCTCTATGTTTGGGATAGCTCCCAATTCGAGGAGAACTGTCCGCCTATTCAGGAGCGCGAGGGAACCGATGACCGAGATAACAAGCGCAGCGCTAACACAAGCCGGCTCGCAGCAGACAGGATCAAATAAAGGCCGGAGAACCGCGCTGAGCGTTGAAGCGCTGGCGCAGTCGTTTCTCGACAACCTGTTCTTCGTGCAGGGCCGAAGCCTGGAGCGGGCCACGGTCAACGACCTTTATATGGCGCTGGCGCACACCGTGCGAGACCGGCTGGTGGAGCGGTGGATTCAGACCGTGAAGAACTACCAGGCGCAGGATGTGCGTGTGGTCTGCTACCTCTCGGCGGAGTTTCTGACCGGGCCGCACCTGGCGAACAACCTGATCAACCTGGGCATCTACGGCGAGACAGAGCAGGCGATGAAGCAGTTGGGACTCGACCTGAACGTGCTGATCGAGCAGGAAGAGGAGCCGGGACTGGGCAACGGCGGCCTGGGGCGTCTGGCCGCCTGCTTCATGGATTCGCTGGCCACGCTGGACATACCGGCAATCGGCTACGGCATCCGTTACGAATACGGAATTTTCGACCAGCAGATTCGCGACGGCTGGCAGGTGGAGTCGACCGATAAGTGGCTGCGGCTGGGCAATCCCTGGGCGCTGGAGCGGCCCGAGGATGCGTTTGAAGTGAAGATGGGCGGGCGCACGGAAAAGCATACCGACGCCACGGGACGGGTGCGCGTTACGTGGATTCCGCAGAAGCTGGTGCGCGGAGTTCCGCACGATACGCCGATTCTGGGCTACCGGACCAACACGGCCAACACCATGCGCCTGTGGGCTGCGCAGGCCGTGGAGAGCTTCGACTTTGAGACATTCAACCACGGGGATTTTCTGGGCGCGGTGGCCGACAAGGTGTCGAGCGAGAATATCTCGAAGATTCTTTACCCCAATGATGAAGGCATCCAGGGCAAGCAGTTGCGGCTGGCGCAGCAGTTTTTCTTTGTCTCGTGCAGCTTGCAGCACATCCTGAAGATTCAGGCCACGCAGCACCGTCCGCTGGCTGAGCTGCACCGCAACTTCGCCATCCAGATGAACGACACGCACCCGGCGATCGCGGTGGCGGAGCTGATGCGGCTGCTGATTGACGAGCACGGGATGGAGTGGGAAGCGGCCTGGCACGTGACCGGCCACGCGCTCTCCTACACCAACCACACGCTGCTGCCGGAGGCGCTGGAGCAGTGGCCGCGGAGCCTCTTCGGCTCGCTGCTGCCGCGGCACCTCGAAATCATCGACGAGATTAACCGCAGGCATGTGGAGAATGTGCGCTTGAAATTTCCCGGCGACGAGGCGCGCGTGCAGAGGCTTTCGCTGATTAATGAGGATGGCGAGAAATTCGTGCGCATGGCGCATCTGGCGGCGCTGGGCAGCCATGCCATCAACGGCGTGGCCGCGCTGCATACGGAACTGCTGAAGACCCATGTGCTCAGCGACTTCTACGCGCTGACGCCGGAGAAGTTCAGCAACAAGACGAATGGAGTGACGCCTCGGCGCTGGATGCGTCTGAGCAATCCGCGGCTGGCGCAACTGCTGACCGCGCGGCTGGGTTCGGGCTGGGTGCGGGACCTGGAAAAGCTGCGCAAGCTGGAGCCTCTGGTCGACGACCAGGAGTTCAGCGCGGAATGGAGAGCCATCAAGCGGCACAACAAGCTGCAGCTCTCCGTCTATATTCAGGACTGTCTGGGAATTTCGATCGATGCGGATTCGATCTTCGATGTGCTGGTGAAGCGACTGCACGAGTACAAGCGGCAGCATCTGCTGGTGCTCTACATTCTCACCCTCTACAAGCGCATCCAGCGCGACCCGGATACGGAGATGGTTCCCCGAACCTTTATCTTTGGCGGAAAAGCCGCGCCCGGCTATCGCATGGCCAAGCTGATTATCAAGCTGATTCACTCTGTGGGCGAGGCCATCAACTCCGATCCCTTGGTGCGGGGCCGGATGAAGGTGGTGTTTCTGCCTGACTACAGCGTGAAGCTGGGCCAGAGAGTGTATCCAGCCGCGGATTTGAGCGAGCAGATTTCACTGGCAGGCAAGGAGGCCTCGGGAACCGGGAATATGAAGTTTGCTATGAACGGCGCGGTGACCATCGGCACGCTGGACGGGGCAAATATCGAGATTCGTGAGGAGGTGGGCGCGGAGAACTTCTTTCTCTTTGGTCTCACCACCCCCGAGGTCGAGAGCCGCAAGCGTAAAGGCTACAGCCCGCGCGCGATCTTCGAGGCCAACCCCATGCTGCGGGAGGTTCTCATCTCGCTCTCCAACGGCGAATTTTCTCACGGCGACAAGACGCTCTTCGAGCCGCTGGTGAATTCTCTACTGACTGCCGACGGCTATATGCTGCTGGCCGATTACCAGTCTTACGTCGATTGCCAGGACCGTGTCAGCGCGGCCTACAAAGACCAGGAAGCGTGGACGCGCATGTCGATCCTGAACGTGGCGCGCATCGGCAAATTTTCCAG
>PLOI01000065.1:12867-49518 GCA_003142015.1 Acidobacteriaceae bacterium
CCCACGCCGCCGATGGGGTGGAACAGTTGGGATGCCTATGGCTTGACCATTAACGAGGCTGACTTCAAGGCCAATGCCACCGTACTGGCCGGAGTGAAGCAGTTTGGCTGGCAGTATGTGGTGATCGACGAGGGGTGGTACATGGAGAACCCCTTGGGCGACAAGGCGGAAAGCCAGAAGTATCTCTGGGATGGGAACGGAATTCTGATTCCTGTGCCCAGCCGCTTCCCTACTGCGGCTAACGGCGCGGGGTTCAAGCCGCTGGCCGATTGGGTTCACGCGCAGGGGCTGAAATTCGGCATTCATATTTTGCGTGGGATTCCACGCCAGGTGGTGAAGGAGAATCTGCCCATCGCGGGGTCGAGCTTCCACGCGGCGGACGCTGCCGACACCACGGCGACCTGCCCGTGGGACGACGGCAACTACGGCGTGGCGGACAACGCGGCCGGTCAGGCTTATTACGACTCGATGCTGAAGCTCTATGCGGGCTGGGGTCTCGATTACATCAAAGTAGACTGCATCAGCGACCACCCCTACCGGCCCACGGAGATTCGCCAGATCGCCGAGGCGATCCGCAAGACGGGACGGCCGATCGTGCTGAGCCTTTCGCCGGGACCGACGCAGCTCGAACACGCCGCCGAGGTGGCCAAATACGCGCAGATGTGGCGCATCTCCGACGATCACTGGGACGGCTGGACGTTTGAGCACCATGGAGTGAGCGAGATTCCCTTTGGCGTGCGGGACGAGTTCGACCGCCTCGCCGCCTGGGCACCCTATGTGAAGCCCGGCAACTGGCCCGACCCCGATATGCTCCCCGAAGGCTCGCTCACCCCACATCCGGGCGTGGGTGAGCCGCGCCAATCGCGCCTGACCCGCGACGAGCAGCAGACCGAGTTCACGCTCTGGGCGATTGCGCGATCGCCGCTGATTTTGGGTGCGAATCTGACCAAGCTGGACGAGTTTACCAAGTCGCTGATCACCAATCAGTCGATCCTCTTCATGAATCAGAATGTGACGTACAGCCATCCCGTTGATCTGGCGAGCCTGGGGACCGGCTTTGAAAATGCGCGGGTGTGGCGGGCAACGATCAACGCTCCGGGCGCAAGGAATTACGCGGAGTTCTTTGCCTTTTTCAACCTGGACGATAAGCCGGTGACGCTACGCGCGACCTGGACACAGCTTGGCCTTGAAGGGAAGAAGCACCTGGCCCTGAATGTGTGGGATGAAGGCGGTTTCAAGGAATCGAAGGAAGTCAGCGTGACCTTGCCGGCTCACGGCAGCACGGTCTACGAGATTCGATAAGAGAGGGTTCTTAGCTTGCAACGATGAACCTTTCTCGGCGGTCTGATGGCTGTTCGAATTGCAGCGAACCGGTTTGGAATCGCCGGCCCGCATGCCGGATTTGCCCGTCACAGCCCCGACCCATTTTCTTGTGCGACACTAGTTGGTTCGGAAATTGGCCGGGAAGCTATGGTCTGTTCCGGGAGGATTGCACAAATGCCTGTTCTTCGTTCATTCTTTATCGCGCTCTCACACAATCGCCCTCTTCGCCGCTTCAGCGAACGCTCCTGGGTTGGAATCCGGCTCAGTTCACGGTTTATTGCCGGCATGGAGATCGACGACGCCCTGCGCGTTGCCGAAGAGGTCAACAAGCAGGGCATGACCGTTTCACTGGACTCGCTGGGCGAGAGCGTGACCTCGGAGGCCGAGGCCAAGGCCGCCGCGGAGGTCTATCACAAACTGCTGGATGCTATCGCCGCGCGCAAGCTGAAAGCCAACATCAGCATGAAGCTGACGCAGATGGGGCTGAACCTGTCACCCGCGCTGGCCGAGAGCATTGCCGAGAGCGTAGCCCAACACGCCAGGGCGACGGGCAGCTTTGTCCGCATCGACATGGAAGATTCGTCCCTGACGCGGGTGACCATGGAGATTGTCGAACGGCTCCACGCAAAGCCTGAGTTGCGCGAGGCGATTGGAATCGTAATCCAGGCCTACCTTTTCCGCTCCCAGAAGGACATCGAGGAGCTGATCGCCAACGGGATTCGGGTGCGGCTGTGCAAGGGCGCCTACCAGGAGCCGGCGGAAATAGCGTTTCCGCGCAAGGCCGACGTGGACGCGAACTTTATCAAGCTCAGCGGCATGCTGCTGGCGAGCTCGGAGTTCCACGGGCTGGCGACGCACGACGACGCCATGATTGCCGCAGTCAAGAGCTACGCCAAAGAGCACGGAATCGACCCCAGCCATTTCGAGTTCCAGATGCTGTATGGGATTCGGCGCGATCTGCAAAGCAAGCTCATCCAGGAGGGGTACAAGGTGCGCGTGTATGTTCCCTTCGGCAACGACTGGTACCCCTACTTCATGCGGAGGCTGGCCGAGCGGCCGGCGAACGTGCTGTTTCTGGTCAAGAACTTTTTCCGCAGCTAGAACGGACCGATTAAGGTTCGAGGTTTCCCACCCTTGCGACAAAAACAAAGACGTCGCAAGGATGGGGCACCCCGGCTTTTTCAAATCCTGGGTTCAGACCGCCTCGACGGAATCAATTTTTCTGGCGATTTCGGCGGACAGGGTTTCGACCGAGGAATGGAAGAGCCTGCGCTCCCGCGCGGGCAGTTCGTCCAGCAGATCGGAAAACGGTGTGAGTTCGCAGCCCGGAAACGCAGGGCAGCCGGCGGTGTCGGCCATGCGGCAGCTTACGTTGATCAAGTCGGCCATGCCCCAGGCGCCCTCCTTCCGCCGTGGCGCGTGATGCTCCGAGACAATGGGTTCAAACTCCGAGGGCATCTTCCAATCCGCGATCAGTTGCCGGCCGGCCTCGCAATGGTCCCATCCGAAGAGCTCCCGCTCGGTCTTGAGAATGCTGGCGGGAGAACCAGTGTGAACCCCCAGCAAGAGGCTGAACTCTTTGGGCCGGATCACGGCCAACGCCAATCGCCCGATGTCGTGCATGACGCCCGAGGTAAACGCCACGTCCCGGTCGAGGAAGCCCACGGAAGCCAGTTGGTCGGCAATCAGGGCACAGGCCAGGTTGTGGCGCCAGATAGCTCTCATGCAAGGCTGGTTCAGCGATTTGCCCATGTACGCGCGTACGCCCACTGTCAGACAGAGCCCTTGCAGGTTATTGGCGCCCAGCACCGCGATAGCCTGCAGGATGCTGCTGGCGGGGAACCGCGGAGCATAGAGCAGCGAATTCGCGATGGTAAGAACCTCGCTGGCAAAGGCCGGGTCGGACGAGATCAGTCCGCTCAACTCGTGCAGTTGCACGTTCTCCTTGTTGGCCAGTTGCAGAACCCGGAGGGCGACCTGAGGAAAAGGCGGAAGGCGGAGATGGGCCCAGGACGGAACAATCGCCTCGCCGTTTTGCCTCTCGTTCTGCAACATTGGAGTCTCCCTTCGACCAGGCAATTTGCGCGAGTCGCCATGCATTCTGCTCAGGCCGCACGCCAGCGAACAACGCATCGCGCGCGAAAGAGGAAATGCCTTGTAATAGTCTTTTCGGCACGAAGAGATATTCCTTGAGCGTGTCTATGTTGATGAGAACAATCTAATGAATATGCGGACAACAGGCGCGAAAACATTGCCGAAACGGAGCTTGCGGCGTGATGTTAGCGCAAAGGCTGGGATGTTGCTTATTTGTAGGAACAGCCTTCGGCGCGAAGAGATTCTATTGCACCGTCCAGGTCTTTCCATCCGCGCTCACCCAGGTCGAGCCACTGATGTTGGTCAACTGAAACACCGCGCCGCTTAAGCCGGTTTGCACGCGCACTTTGATGGCAAGTCCTGTCCATTGCCGCGCGACCGGCTGCCAATGTTGGCCCGCGTCTTCACTGAGAAAGAGCGCGCCAGCCAGGTCGATTGCCAGCGCGCGCTGCTGGGTGGTTGCGGTTGAGATTGCCGCCAGGCCGCTGGGCATCTTTGGCGGATTTGCGCCGCGCGAGCCGACCGATCCGGCTTTCGCTTCTTGCGCGCCAATGCCGAAGTTGGCGGCCGGCGCGGCCTGCTTTGCCGTGTGCGACACTGCGGCAAAGGCCGGTACGCTCCGGCCGGCCTGGGCGCGGTCCACTGTCGCCTGCATTCTCTCTTGTGAGGCCTGCGGGGTTTTGGCGCTGGCCGAGAGTGCGCCGGTCATCCGCTGCTGTTGCCACACGGAAGTTAGGGATGGCTCCGGTTTGTATTGAACCGTAGCCTGCTGCGGCGCCAGACCTTGCACAGACTCCGTCGAATGCGTCCGGGCCGCATTGTTTTCTTCAAGGGGGTGCACGCTTGCGCCCGGCGCAGCCGGACGCGCCGTCGAAGGAGCAGTTTCCAGCGCGAGCTCTTTTGGCTGCTGGTGAAGCGCCGTGAATTTTGCGCCTGCGGCAGCGGAGTTTGTTGCGACCGGGGGAGCAGGCTTGAGTGCTGCACCCGCGCTTGCCTGCTCCAATGGAACGGGCGTAAGCGCGGGCTGCTCACTTTGCGGCACGGCCTTCGCAATCTCCGGCGCAGGCGCGGTGTGCTTTGGATAAAATGTGAACACCAGCGCCAGCGCGGCCGCCAATGCCGCGGCGGGAACCCAGGCAAAACGCCAACTCCTATACCATCTTCCCGACGGCATCGCAGATAGGGCTTCCAGAGCCTCCGCTTGCGCTGCCTTCTGCGCCAGGTAAATCACCTGACGGCAGCGGCTGCACCGTGTCATGTGAGCGAGAATCTGCTCCCGCTCCGCCACGCCAAGCGCCTGTTCGGCAAAGGCGCTGAGGCTGTCGGCGTCGGGATGAAGATCGAGTTGGAGATTTGAATTCACAGTGCAGCCTTCTCTTGGAACGCGTCAGGTAGCGAAATTTGCAATATTTTCTTCAGATTCAGATCCAGATCGCGCGGATCGGCGCCCAGCATCTCTTGAACGGCTCGCTTGTTCAGCCCATACCCCAGCAGGTTTTTGACGATCTGCTTTCTGATACCGTCGACCAGCCGGTGCAGCTTGCGGCTGACCGTCGCCTCGTGGACATGAAGCACGGGGGCGATCTCCAGCAGGGTTCGCCCATCGATATAGTAGGCGGCCAGCAGAAACCGCTCCACGGTTTCTATTTTCTCCAGCGTCTCTACGACGGCTTTGGCGAGCAGCAGCAATTCGGCGGGAAGTTTTCCCGGCTTTGTGTCAGCGGCTGGAGGTTCATGGCCTTCGGCCAAATTGTCGAGCGGAAGCTCGCGGCGAGTGCGTCGGTGATGGTCCACATGGCGCTGGGCAAGCGTGGTGCGGAGCCAGCCCATCAGCGAGCCTTTTCCCTTGTAGGAATCCAGCGGGCTGCGTCTGACGCCGTCGCGAGCAGACAAGCCATAAAGCTCAGCGTAGAGCTGATCGGCCAGCTCGCGGCCCAGAGTTTCGCTGCCGGTGATGGCAATGGCGGCACGAAACAGCGGCTGACGGTAGACGGCAATGAAATGTTCCCATGCGCCTTCGTGGCCGCTTGCGCAGGCTCGGGCCAGCGTCAAGTCGGCGAGCCGGAGGCCGCGAAAAAAGCCGGCTTGCTGCCGTCGTGAAGCGGCCGTTCCGGGCTCCAGGCCGTAATTCTGCGTCGTTCCAACGCTCTCCAGAATGCGGTTGAACTCCTGCTGTTCGAGGCCGTAGAGGGCCGCGCCGGATTCGCGCCAGAGTTCGTTGAGCAGCGGGTTCGATGGCACGGCAGGCTGGCTCGACTCAGGCGCAGAGGCGATGTCTTCGACGGGCTGGGAAGGCGTAATCCCCACGCAACAAAGATACGCCAAAGAAGCGCGTTAAAACCGCCTGCGAAAAAACTTTGCAAGAAACCGGCTCGCCTGCGTTCTCAGCTCATAGGCCGGCGATCTTTCGCGGCGGAGGAGAGCGATGAAGAATCTGGGCAGATTGGGGCTGGCGAGTGTGTTGCTGCTGGCGGTTACAGCGTTTGTCGAGCGGAGTGGAGTGAAGGCGGCAGGCGGGCCGCAGGAGACGGCGAATGGTTCTTACCGGGTACTGGCCCCCATTGAGAGCGGTAATCTGCTCCTGTTTCCCGTGGTCAGGGCGAACGCTAAATCAACCGGTGCAACGCCGTTTCTCACTCTCGACGAAGGAATCAAGAGCGGCCAGGTGGAAGTGACCGAGGCCGGCCGCGTGCGGGGACTGGTGCGGCAGAGGGGGACGGTTGGCGTTCCGCCTTATCACGGCAACGGCGATCTGGGCGCTCCG
Organism: Acidobacteriaceae bacterium; assembly: GCA_003142015.1. GTDB lineage: Bacteria > Acidobacteriota > Terriglobia > Terriglobales > Acidobacteriaceae > Telmatobacter. The sequence continues at coordinate 19,049 of PLOI01000065.1, forward strand.
CCTCCGGAGGTGGAGCGCTATCGCGGAGACGAAGTGAACACGCTGGTGCTGGTGAACAACTCAGACAAGCCTCTGCTGCTGCTGGCCGGCGAGATTGTCACAGGAGGCAAGCAGGACCGTGTAATCGCCAAGGACCGCATTGTTCCGGCGGGCGGCGAGCCAATCGATCTCGGAGTTTTCTGCATCGAGCCGGGCCGCTGGACCGCGAGTTCGGAGACCTTCGGCGCTGCGGCCAAGATGCCAGCCCACAGCTTCATGGTGCAGCCTACCGTGCGCGAGCGGGCCATGGTCGCCAAAGACCAGCAGCAGGTGTGGGATTCGGTGAGGGGAAGCATCTCGCAAATGGAAGTTGCGGCTGCGCCTTCCGCCAACATGCCGATGGGCGGAGGCTCTGCATATCCGCGTTCGATGGGAACAACCAGCTACGCCAAAGTCATGGAAGACAGCACAGTCAGCGCCAAGGTGGATGAGGCCGCTGCTCAGGTGATGAAATCGCGGGACCAGGTGCTCGCACAGCTCCGCAAGGAAGGCGCCATCGGCGTGGTGGTGGCCGTGCGCGGCGAGATTGTGTGGGCCGACCTGTTTGAGGACACCGATCTTCTCAGCCGCTACTGGACCAAGCTGGTGCGCTCGTATGCGGCCGAGAGCCTGACGGAGGGAGAGACACACGCCGCTCCCACCGAGGCCGATGCGCAGCGCTTTCTGGACGCACCGTCAGGAGGCACGGAAACCAGTGAGGGCGATGTGGGCGTCTATCGCTATCGCGAACTTCGTTCCGGCGGCACGGAAACTTTTGTGCTGGAATCGCTGCTGCCCGGAACCGGCTACGACGTGCATATCAGCAAGCTGCGGTTGAGAAATGTGGAAGCATCGATGAAGCCGCCGCGTCGCTATCACCCGGAGATCTATCGCTGACAAAGACGAGGGCTGCTCAGGCACAAATGCTCCGTGCCCCATCCTTGCGACTCATCTTTGTCGCAAGGGTGGGAAACCTCAGAACTCAATATTGGAATGCGCGATGCGTCTTACACTCTTTGTCCCATGCGCGCCAGCCATGGAACCGCGATGAGAGTAATGGCGAAGAGAAAGATGGAAGCGGCGATGAACTCCAATTGACCGTGGCGCAGGTCTTCAAAGAGCAGCTTAACCGCAACCAGCGCCAGCGTGGCGTAGGCGATGCGCGTCAGTTCGACGCGGCGCCAGCGGGAGCCGCTGAACGCCAGCGCAAAAGCCAAAGCGCAAAGAATCAGCGTGCGAATGAAAGCAATGTGAGGAGCATCGGGAGTGATGTGCGGGGCGAGGAGGAACAACAGGCCCTCGACCAGCAACGCCGCCAGAGCGAATACGGCCAAAGCTGCCGTTGCGAGGTCAAGAAGCTGTTGTTTCCAGCTTTCTTGCGGGCCGCGCTTGCCGAGCGCGGAACAAACCACCGCGCAGGCTGAAACCAGGCCGGCCCCTGCGCCGATCGTCGCAGGAGGGGTTCCGGCCAGAGCATTGAAGGCATATTCCAGCAGTCCGGACGCAATCGCTGCCGCGACAAGAAACGCGAGGCTATGAAACCTGAGCGTAAGCCCGGCGATTCGCGCGCTCAGAGCGGCAGCCGCAATCGCAGCCAGGCCCAGGCAAACGGCCAGCCAGAACGGCGGCAGGCACAGCAGACTTCCGGCCAAAAACAAGCCCGCTGCCCAGGTGGCAAAGACGCGGAAGTTGCGGCCATCCGCTTTATTGCTCAACAGAACAAAGCTCGCCGCGTAACATGCCGCCGAAAACAGCAGGCAAACCAAGCCCAGAACCACACTGCCGCTGGCGGGCTCGAAATAGAGCACGCTCGACGCGGCCAGCAAAAACGCGACCATTGCCTGGCCGGTTTCAAAGATGGAAATCTTCTGTCCGAGCTGTGTAGTGCGGACTGCGACACTCACGCCATAGATCATGAACAGCAGGCAGCCGGGCAGAATCAATCCGGCAGCACTGAGAGCCGGGTAATCCATGCGTGCGCTCTGCGGGCTTGCATANNCGCCAATAAAAGAAGCGCGGCGATGAAGGGAATCAGCTCGTGCGTGGCGACAGCAAGGGCTAGCGCAGCCGCCGTTGCGGTTCCATTGGCCACCCAGAAGACCGGCGTCTGATCTTTCTTCCACGCCAATGCGGTGGCCACGATCACGAATATGCCCAGGATGGCCGCGGTGACCGGAGCAGGCAATACTTTGAAGCGGAGGGTCAGTTCCCAGAGCATGGGAGCGAGAATCAGGGCTGAAGTGCCGGCGTAGATGGTGCTGGCAAACCACTCTTCCTCATGAACACGCGCCGCGGCCACTAGCCACAGAAGCGCATAGACGATGGCGACGGCGGCAATAGCTAATCGGGGCAGCGAACTGGATTCAGCTACCGCGCGCAGAAGATAAGCGCCGGCGATGCCCAGCATGGACTTGCCCAGTACGGAGAATGCGCCACCGGCCTGCGCCATGGAGAATCCTTCGCCGGCCTCGGTTGCCGGCGGAGCGGATGGTTCCCGCATAGCCGCTGATGGCGTGCGTTCGAGAGCCTCGAGAGCTATGACACGCCGCTCGAGGGTTTCCACCCGGTCCGCAAGCCGTTCGAGTGTGTCGGGAAGAACGTCCATAGCATCACCCGCGAGCAGGGAGCCTTGCCGCGTTCTAATCAGCCGCGACCGACGCGTTCTTTTCAGGCCACGGCGGCAGCAGCTTCACCAGTACCCACAAAAACAGCAGCGGCAGCAGGGTCAACCCAATCGCCATCAACAGGCCCTCGCGTGTCACCAGGGCCATCTTGTAGGTTGTATAGCCGAGAAAACTCTTCGAGAACAACTGCCCGCCGATGACCACGTTCCAGCGCATAGCCAGGACGCCGATCAGGGCAAGACTGCCGGAGAGGACGTACATATACTTGCGAGCAATCTCCGGCAGCTTCACCACCTGCGTCAGGAACAGCAAAATCAGCGGCACGATCGTGCCCAGGCAGATCTGAAGCACGATCTGCGAAAAGAAGAGCTTGGTGTGTGCCATGAAATTCAGGCTGCGAAAAGACTCGTCGGCCTCATAGATGCGGTGAATCAGGTCGAGCATTTCCAGGCTGAAGTCGATGATGAAGATATAAAACATGTACATCGCGATGGTGTCCACGCAGTGCATGTCGATCTTTTGCTTGCGCAGCCTGGTCAGCGCCATATAGAGCAGCATCACCGCGGCGATACCCGACACCATCGCCGAGAAGATGAAAACCACCGGCATCAGCGGCGACGACCACCAGGGATTGGCCTTGAGCGAGCCGAAGATGAACCCGACGTATCCATGCAGCAGAAAGGCGGAGGGAATGCCGACCAGCGTCACGATCCAGCCCACCCGCTCGTCGATGGCCAGCGAGCGCTCACTGATGTTGCTGGAGCCGAGCGTCATTACCTTGTAGACAAGGCGCAGCAGGCCTTTGCTCGACTGCGACAGGAGCACGATCTCGCGACGATAGTCGAGCCAGATCTCGAAGACCAGCACAGCCATCAGATACCACATATACACATAGCCGAACATGGCCATGGCCGACGTGTCGTGCGGAGTGAAGTACATCTCCGGCGAGCGGAACGGATGTCCCAGGTGCAAAACCAGCGGCAACGGCGCAACCAGCAGGAAGGCCAGAGCCGTCAGCAGCGCCAGCCGGTATGTGGGTTTCACCGCCTCTACACGGAAGACACGCTCCAGCGACGCGAGGATGAACGCGCCCGCCACCAGCCCAGTGATGTACGGGTACAGAACGATCAGCACGCTCCAATAGAGTGTGATTTCGTTGGGATACATGTAGCCTTCAACACCGCTCATAACGCCTCACTCATTCAGCTTTTTGTCCCTACCGCACCGAGCCATCCAGGTCGTTGTAGAAGGCCTTCGCGCCGGTGGCCATCTGCGGCTTCAACACCTGCACGTTGTGCGTCTTGAGAAACTCGTGGATTGGGTCGTTCGGATTCTTCAAATCGGCCAGTTGGCGCGCGCCGGTGGGGCAGGCCTCGCAGCAGGCGGTCGTCAACCCCTTGGTAATCCGGTGGTAGCAGAGCGTGCACTTGTCGGCCACCTCTTTTGTCGGATGAACGTAGCGGCAGCCATAGGGGCAGGCCTGCACGCAATAAGCGCATCCCAGGCAGTATTTCTGGTCGATCAATACAACGCCATCGGGGCTGATGAAGGTGGCACCCACCGGACAGACTTGCGTGCATGGAGAATCCGCGCAGTGGTTGCACATCTTGGGAACGAAGAAATACTTTCCCGCGTCCTCTTTGACGACCGGAAACCCTTCCTTGCCTCCGTCGGGCGAGATGACCACGGGGTTTTCAAGATGATAGTCATCGACGTGGTAGCGTTCGACCCACGTGCGGAAGTAGCCTTCCGGCACATCGTTCTCGGTCTGGCAGGCGCGCACGCAGTTGCCGCAGCCTATGCACTTGGAGATGTCGATCAACATACCCCACCAGTGGTCGCTCATCTTGTAGTTGGGTGAGGCCTCCGGTGTACCGGCCAGCACGGATTCCCATGCGACCGCCGCTGCCGGCAACAGAATCAACATTTTGCGTCTGGAAATGTTCATTTCGCACCTCCTGCAGCCGTCGCCGGCGCGTCCATCCCCGGACTGTGCGGGTTGTGGCAGGTCTCACAGGGCAATCCCTGAGAGTGCTCGGCCGGCTCAACCTGCGGAAAGCCCTTGGGTTTGGCGGCGCTGGCCGTATGGCAGCGGGCGCAGAGCACAGCCGTGTCCGGCAGAACCGGCTTGACCGTCGAAGGGTCGTCGGCGTGACTGGCTAACGCTCCGTGGCAGGCCTCGCAGTTCACGTGCGCGTGCTTGCCGGTATTCTTTTTTGCCACGACATCCGTGTGGCAGTCTTCGCACGCCTGGTGGCCGGCAAACTTCACCGGGAGATTGGCAATTTCGCCGACTGCGGCCCCGCGATAGTGCCCATACTGCCCAAAGCTTTTTGGCACATAGTAGTGGCGCACCACCAGAAACACCAGGAAGGCGAGGACGAAAAGTCCCGCAAACCGGAAAAGATGCCTTGCATCCTTGAACGCACTCATCAAACTCTCTCCATTACGCCGCTGGCAGGGGCTTGCGCGGCTCCAAGCCACGTGACCGGGAACACATTTCGTAAGTTTGAACGTACAGGAGGGTGCCTTATGACTGTATGTGAGCTTAATCACATAAGAGTAGGACGCAGGGCACTCGCACAGGCAGTGCAACTCTTTGTTTCAGTGAGGGAAACGCGCCAGTCCCACGTTGAGGCGCAAAGCGATACGATGAACTTGGGAGCGCAAAATGGCAAGAGTTCTCGACGGCGCGGCGATTGCCGCCACCATCAAGCAGGAAGTGGCCGAGGAGGTGCGCGCGCTGGCCGGGCAAGGCATCCGGCCGGGGTTGGCGGCGGTGTTGGTAGGCAATGTGGCCGCGTCTGAGATCTATGTCCGCAACAAAGTGAAAATCTGCGGCGAAGTCGGCATTTACAGCGATCTGATTACACGGCCGGAGACGGTGACCACTGCGGAGTTGCTCGACCTGGTGGCCAGCCTCAATGCTCGCGATGAGATCGACGGCATTCTGATTCAGTTGCCGCTGCCCAGGCAGGTGGACGCAAAGACGGTGCTGGACGCAATCCTTCCGGGTAAGGATGTGGACGGCCTTCACCCGGTCAATGCGGGCCTCTTGCAGGCGGGGCGACCGGCNNCAGCACGCCGTGGTGGTGGGCCGCAGCGACCTGGTGGGCAAGCCGGCGGCTATGCTGCTGCTCCACCAGAACGCTACCGTGACCATTTGCCACTCGAAGACCCGTGACCTGGGCGCGATTACCCGCCAGGCCGACATTCTGGTGGCGGCCATCGGCCGCGCGGGCTTTATCACGCCGGAGATGGTCAAACCAGGTGCGACGGTGATCGATGTGGGCATCAACCGCATCACCGACCGCGCCGAGTTCGACCGCTTTTTTCTGGGCGACGCCAAACGCGAAGCCACATTCGCCAAACGAGGTTCGACTCTTGTGGGCGACGTGCATCCAAAAGCCTTTGAGCTGGCCGGAGCCTATACGCCCGTGCCCGGCGGCGTAGGTCTGCTCACTGTCGCCATGCTGATGGCCAACACCGTCCGCGCCACGAAGATGAGGCGAGAGAGTAGCGGCGGGGGAGCAAAGCGATGCTGAGAGTTGGCCTTACCGGCGGACTGGGCAGCGGCAAAAGCACTGTTGCGGAAACTCTGCGCGCGCTGGGCGCCGAGGTTATCGAGGCCGATGAACTGGGCCGTGCGCTGATGGAGCCGGGGCAGCCGGTTTACGCCGAAATTGTGCGAGCGTTTGGTCCGGAGGTCGTCGGCCCCGATGGCCGATTGAACCGTGCGCGGCTGGCGGAAATAGCTTTTCAGGGCGGAAGGCTTAACGAACTGAACGCCATTGTGCATCCGGCGGTGATTGCCGCGCAGCGCCGCTGGATGGACCATATCTTTGCTTGCAATCCCTCCGCTGTGGCCGTGGTCGAGTCGGCGCTCATCTTTGAAGTCGAGCGCGATGCCCGCGCCCGCGGCGAAGGCGAGACCGTGCTGGCTGACTGGCGGAGGCGCATCGACCGCATCGTCGTGGTCACCGCGCCCGACGAGCTGAAGATTGCCCGCTATGCGGCCCGTGTCAGCCCAACAGAGGCCGGCCGCGAAGCTGCCAAAGCCGATGCGCGGCTCCGGCTGGCGCGCCAGATTCCCGACGCGACCAAAGCCGCCCGTGCCGACTATATCATGGAAAATGCTGGAGATAAGGCAGCACTTCGCGTTCAGGTAGAGGCGCTGTGGCAACGTCTCCAGGCGGAGAGCAACAAGTTTCCCGCGGATGAGTCTTTAGAATAGAAGCAAGGGTCAGGGGTCAGGGGTCAGCGAAAGCAGCCTGCGGATGAGTTGGCTTCCACGGATCACTAACAACAATAGAAAGGACTTTCAGGTCCAAGAGCTATGAAAATGCGCCGGGTACTTCTGATTCTTCTGTTGGTGGGCGGGTTCTGGTACATCGCCACGCATCTTCCCGTCGGCCTGGGCCGTATGTCGCTCTTCCATCCCAGCGGCTCCGGGTACGGGTCTGGACTGCAGCTCACCGAGGCTGAGGCCGCGCCCACTTACGATGCCGAAGAACAGAACAACATTGCGATCTACAAGCGGGTGGTGCCCTCAGTGGTCAACATCACCTCCACCGCCCTGGTTTTCAACTTCTTTTATGGAGCGGTGCCGCAGCAGGGCCAGGGTTCGGGGTTCATCCTCGACAAGGCCGGCCACGTGCTCACCAACTTCCACGTTGTCGAGGGCGCCAATCGCGGCGTCGAGGTGATGCTGAGCAACAAGCGCAGCTACAAGGCCAAGGTGGTGGGCACTGACAAGGTGCATGACCTGGCCTTGCTGCAGATTGACGCGCCCAACCTCCAGCCGGTCACGCTGGCTGATTCCGGCGGACTCTCGGTGGGCCAGAAGGTCTACGCCATCGGCAATCCCTTCGGCCTCAGCGGCACCATGACGCGGGGCATCATCAGCTCCATCCGCTCGATCCGAGGCTCGGAGGGCGCGCTGATCGAAGACGCTATCCAGACCGACGCGGCTATCAACCCCGGCAACTCCGGCGGTCCTTTGCTCAACTCGCGCGGCGAGGTCATCGGCATCAACACCATGATCGCCTCCAACGGCGCGGAGCAAAGCTCCGGCATCGGCTTTGCCATCCCCATCAACACGGCCAAAGCGGTGCTGGGAGATCTCACCCGCTACGGGCGCGTCAAGCGGCCCTCGCTGGGTGTCGTTTCTTATGCCATTGGGCCTGATCTGGCGTCGCAGATCGGCCTGGCAGTCGATTCCGGCATCCTGATCCAGAAAGTGATCCCCGGCGGCGCGGCGGAACGGGCCGGCCTGCACGGCGGCAATGAACAGGCCTACGTGGGCAACACACCAATCCTTCTGGGCGGCGACCTTATTGTGGCTATGGATGGCAAGCCTGTCAGCGATCCGCAAGAGATCAGCGCCATCATGGACAAGCACCAGGCCGGCGACACCATCAGCGTCACCTTCTATCGCGGCCGCAAGCAAATCACCCTCAAACTGATTCTGGGAGAAGCGCAGGACACAAACATATAAAAAAAGGATCGATTCGATTGATGAAAGCCGGCGAAAGTTTCGCAAACCGCCGGGGGTGTTGGAGTTCACCTGAAACCGCCCAACTGGGAAGATGACTCCTCGAAGTTGAAAACACTTGGAGGAGTTATGCCTGAGTTCACATCGGAGAGTACGCGGCATCCTGGGCAACTGAACGAGCCCCAACAGCGGCGTCTGGTCATCACTTGCAAATACATTGACAACTTGCTCAGCGACATCGAGCATGCGCTCCATTCCGCAACATCGCCATCTCCATTTCCCCGCTATATTATTGACGTTACTCCGGAACAAGCGCGAGTGATTGAAGACCACATTTCCCGGCTCCGCTCTCAACTGCTGCGCACTCTGGACTGGCAACACCTGAAGCCCGAGCCGCCGGAGATTCCGGTGACACGATCGATCATCACGGATCTTGCCTTTGTTGAGATTGCAATCGAGGAACTCAAACCTCGCCATCTGCGCGGCTGCGGCGCCGTTCCCGAGGATGCCGTGGATGAACTCAACAAAGTGATTCATGAGCTTCTCTCCCAGGTAAAGGGTATAGAGAGTTATCTCCGCAGGGAGTTGGAATTAAAGGAGGCCATTTGAGAGACTGGAATGTGAACGAGAACCGCGGCACCCGCGAACCCTATGGTTGGGAGGGATAAACTTGCAGAAATACTTTCTTATCGCGGTCGGCGGCGCGCTTGGTTCCATGGCCAGGTACTGGGTTGGCTCGATGGTTGCCAATCGCATGGGAACAAAGTTTCCTTACGGAACCTTTGTCATCAATATCACGGCCTGCGTGATTATCGGTTTCTCGCTTACTTTACTCGCCAGACGAGCGGATATAAATCCCGCGTGGAGATTTCTGGTGCCTGTTGGTTTCATCGGCGCGTACAGCACCTTTTCAACGTATGAGTGGGAGACACTTTCCACACTTCGCAGCGGCGCATTCTTTCTGGCCTCTCTCTACGCGGTCAGCAGCCTTATTCTTGGACTTGCTGCCGTTTGGGGCGGTTCTATGCTTGCGGAGATTTTCTGATGCGGGATAAATCAGAGGCCGTACAGGCACGCTGCGGTGTTCACGGTTTTGCTGAGCGGGTTGGATTCCTGAAGGAGGGAATATGTTGAATGCCGGAAAGGCAGTGAAGGTTTCCATTTATCTGAGCGAAGGTTCGACGCATCACGGGGTCCCAACATATTCGAGCATCATCGACTTTCTCTTCTATCGGGGCATCTCCGGCGCAACCGTATTGAAAGGGATAGCCGGATTTGGCGCGGATCACCACATGCATTCCGCCAGCTTCGTTGAAATCTCCGACCATCTTCCGCTCAAGATTGAATTCATTGAATCTCGCGAGAAGGTCGATGAACTTCTCGGCAAGCTGGAGGAGTTGGCTGGCACAGGAATGATAGAGATTCAGGAGACCACCGTGGCAAAGCCTGCCCAGATCTCGAAACCAAAGAAAGCGACTCTTCCCGCGCACTTGAAAATCGAGGGCAAAGCGAAGATGATGCGCATCTACGTCGGCGAAGCGGACCGCTGGAAAGACAAGCCTCTTCACACTGCGCTAGTCGAAGCGATGCGCGCCAACGACATTGCCGGAGTTACGGTCTACCGCGGCATCCTCGGTTACGGCGCGCACCGGCGGATTCACAAAGACAAAGCCCTTCACCTGTCCCATGATTCCTCCATCATGCTTTCGGTCATCGACACCGAGGAGAAGCTGCAATCCTTTCTTCCCCTTGTGGGGCAGATGGTGGAAGAGGGATTGGTTGTGCTGTCGGACGTGGACATCATCAAGTACTCTTATCGCCCACTGGACGCGGAACAGAATGCGCCGCAGGCAGGCTCAGGCACAATTCAGGGATGAACGGAGGCTTCGCCATGCAGGAACGATTTCAAGCTCGCATGTTGCGTATCCATTTCGGCGAGGACGACAAATGGCAGGGCAAGCCACTGCATGAATCGATTGTCGCCAAATGCGTGGAACTTGGAATAGCCGGCGCCACAGTGTATCGGGGCATTGAAGGCTACGGGGCAAGCACCAGGATTCGCCATGCAAGCCATTGGAAATTCTCCACTGATGCCCCGGTCATGCTGAGCGTCATCGATACCGAGGAGCAGATCGACAGGCTGATTCCGCATTTGGACGCGATGGTGCAAGAGGGCCTGGTCGCCATGTCCCGCGTAGAGGTGATCCGCTATTCACGCAATGTCGAAAAAACGCAGGACACGCCCTCAGGAAGAGCGTAACAACTGATGCAGGCATCCAAGACGAGTTCGACATTGCAAGATTACGGCAGCCTTCCGGCTGAGACATTTGTGTCTATGGACGGCGCTTCCCGTCTGTTGCGACTTGCCGGCCTAGCCCAGGAACTTGGGGCTGAGCCTGTAGCCGAGGAAGCACGCGAGCTCGCGGCACGGGTTTCCGAAGGACGCTTCTATGTAGCATGTATCGGTCAGTTCAAGCGGGGCAAATCCACCCTGCTAAACGCTCTGGTCGGTCACGAGGTTGTCCCGACCGGGTTTGTTCCGGTCACAGCGGTGCCGACCGTGATTCGGTTTGGCGATGAGCTTCGCGCGCGCGTTCGCATGCGAGACGGGGCCTGGCGAGACGTTGACCTGCCCGACTTGAAAGAATACGTGACCGAAGAACTGAACCCCGAAAACAAAAAGGCTGTGGAAGGCGCGGAGGTATTCGTGCCCAGCCCTCTGTTGTCCTCCGGCATGTGTTTTGTTGACACGCCGGGTTTGGGTTCGGTCTTCACTGGAAATACGGCAACCACGCAGGCGTTCATTCCTCACATTGATGCAGCATTGGTTGTGGTCGGGGCTGATCCGCCGATTGCCGGCGAGGAGTTGGCGCTGGTGGAATCAATCGGCACGCAAGTTCAGGATTTAATCCTGGTTATCAACAAAGCCGACCGCACCACCGATCCGGAGCGCGCGGCGGCGGTTAAGTTCACGCGCGAGATTCTGGAAAAGCGCTTGCATCGGCCGATGGGCGAGGTATTTGAGGTTAGCGCCGCCGAACGGATGGAAAATCGCGGTCCGCTGAGGGATTGGGAAAAACTGCTAGCGAGTTTGCATCACCTCGTTGAAGACTCGGGCAGAAATCTCGTTCGCGCCGCATGCGACCGAGGTCTCCAACGCTTAAGCGAGCAACTGCTGGCTATTATCAGTGAGGACCGGGACGCTCTTCAGCGGCCAATCGAAGAATCCGAACGGCGCATCGAGCTGATGAGGAAAACCATCAACGAGGCTGAGCGCTCCATGCACGAGCTGAGTTTCCTGTTTATGGCGGAACAGCATCGGATTTCGGACCTCTTCGTTGAAAGGCACAAGCAGTTCTTGCGTTCCGCGTGGACGAAATCTGAAACGGAATTTGGCGAGGGGCTGGCGTCCGTACCCCTCGGCTTTGGTCCGCGCTATCGGCGCCGAGTGATGCACCTCGCCCAGGAGATCGCGCTCCGCAAGGTTATGCCCTGGCTCAAACCTGAGCAGGAAGAGGGCGAGCGCCAATATCGCGCCGTGGCCCTTCGATTTGTGGAGATGGGAAACAACTTTCTGAAAAAGCTCGCCGGTGCGGGCCTCAGCGAACTGACGCGGATGCCCCATGCGCTCGATCCGGAGAAGGGCTTCCGCGTGCGTTCCGGGTTCATTTTCGAGGACTTCATCGGAACTGCGCAACCGCCATCGCCGCTGCGCTGGCTGGCTGACATATTCTTGCCGTTTGTGGGCGGACGCAAACTAATCACGAACGATGCCAGGGAATTTCTGCGGCATCTTTTGGAAGTGAACTGCTCGCGCATACAAAACGATATTCTTAATCGCATTCAGGATAGCCGGGGACGCCTGGAGGTTGAGATTCGCAAGCTGCTGCACGAAATCAGCCGCATTGCAGAACAGGCGCTTGACTGGGCGCGGAAAGTCAAAGAAGACGGAACTCCCGCCGTACAGTCGGCAGTTGAACGGCTCAACCAATTAGAGCGGGAGGTTTCGGCACTCGTCTAATCCCTTTCAGCGGAGTGCGTTAGCTAGTCCCGCGCGGCAACAACGTAAAAGGCCAGGATGAAAACTACTGCGTCAGCGGTCACATCCGCATCGAATGTGACCGCACTATAATGTGAACAACTGCCAAATGAAACACTTGCTTTTAACCCAACAAAGGAGCACAACTCCGTATGCATACGCATGAAATTGAACAGATGTGTGTAGTTGCCAAAGGGCCGAATCACGGCCCGGCGCCTATCCCACAAGAAGGCCGTTGGACCAAGGTTAAAGAAGTAACCGACGTCTCGGGCCTGACCCACGGCGTGGGCTGGTGCGCTCCACAGCAGGGCGCATGCAAGCTGACGTTGAACGTCAAAAACGGCATTATCGAGGAAGCGCTCATTGAGACGATTGGCTGCAGCGGGATGACACATTCTGCCGCCATGGCCGCCGAGATTCTCCCCGGCAAAACCATTCTTGAAGCGTTGAACACCGATCTGGTTTGCGATGCGATTAACGTGGCGATGCGCGAGCTGTTCCTGCAAATCGTTTACGGCCGCAGCCAGACAGCGTTTTCAGAGGGCGGACTTCCTATCGGCGCTGGGTTGGAAGATTTGGGCAAAGGCCTGCGCAGCGTAACCGCAACGATGTACGGCACCAGCGAAAAGGGCGCGCGCTATCTNNAAAACCATCAACCCTCGCAAGGAATAAGGAGAAGACTATGGCTTTGTTTGAAGGATACGAAAGACGAATCGCACAGGTCAGCTCCTTTCTTGCCGATGCCGGTATTGAATCGCTTGAGAAAGCTGAGAAAATCTGCCTGGACAAGAATGTCGATGTACGAAAGATTGTGAAATCGATCCAGAACATTTCATTTGAAAACGCTGGCTGGGCTTATTTGATTGGCGCGGCAGTCGCTATCAAGAAGAAGCAGACCGTTGCCGCGGAAATTGCCGAAACGCTCGGCGCGGGCCTGCAGGCATTTTGCATCCCCGGCTCTGTTGCCGATGATCGCAAAGTAGGTATCGGCCATGGCAACCTGGCCGCAAGGCTGCTGCGCGAAGAGACGGAGTGCTTTGCGTTTTGCGCCGGACATGAATCGTTTGCCGCCGCCGAGGGCGCTATCGGCCTCGCGCGCTCCGCGAACAATGCGCGTAAGACTCCCTTACGCGTGGTGCTGAACGGCCTGGGTAAAGACGCGGCTCTGATTATCTCGCGCGTCAACGGATTCACTTATGTGCAGACCGAGTTTGACTATGCGACAGGCAAGCTGAACGTCGTTCGAGAAAAGGCGTATTCCAAAGGCGAGCGCGCCGCCGTTCGCTGCTATGGCGCCGACGATGTGCGTGAGGGCGTTGCCATCATGCACCTGGAGCGCGTCGATGTGGCCATTACCGGCAACTCGACGAATCCTACGCGCTTCCAACATCCTGTGATGGCGATCTACAAAAAGGAGCGGCTGCTCGAGGGCAAGAAGTTTTTCTCAGTCGCTTCCGGTGGAGGCACGGGAAGAACGCTTCATCCCGATAACATGGCAGCAGGTCCAGCTTCTTACGGCATGACCGACACTATGGGCCGGATGCACTCGGATGCGCAGTTTGCCGGGTCGTCCTCCGTGCCTGCGCACGTGGAGATGATGGGCTTGATTGGCATGGGCAACAACCCGATGGTCGGCGCATCGGTTGCTGTCGCGGTTGCAGTCGAACAGGCGATGAAGGCGTAACGTAATCGGCGCCTCATCCTTTCGCATTTTTCCCGCGATAAGATGGGGCGCTTTGCCGTTTGCGGCTTCACAGTTGCATGTGGTACAAGTTGACTTGGCGAAGGAATCCGCCTTCAAGCGCCCTCTGAAATAGACGGGCTGATGACTCCTGCGATTACGCAGGAGTTTTTCTTTTGCCCCCGGATGTTCCTGAGAAAGAGGTCCAGCCGCGATGCATTCATCCACTGACCAACGCGAGCCGACCCTTGAATATCTGAGTTGCGTCGAGCGCGCAGAGGAGTTGGACCGCCTTCGAAGCCGGGCGAAGACACAAAAATCCCTGCTGGTATTCGGACCTGAGGGCGTGGGCAAATCGCGCCTGTTGCGCGCGTTCGTTGAGAGCCAGCCGCTTGCGCTCTATGTAGCGCAGATGCGGTCGCCGCGCGAGTTTCTTCTCGGCCTGGTCCATGCATTGCATCGCGCAGACGAGGGAATCGGAGTTCCCGGAAACATCTCGGCACTGTCGTCATCATCACTGAAAGGCATCGTGCATCGGGCGCTTGATATGCGGCCTTATCTTATGGTGCTCGACCATCTCGATGCTCCGTCCCGCGTTGCAACCGGCATGATCAAGGACTTGCACTATCATGGGCGCACGCCGGTTATCTTTGCATCGCGATCTCCGCACATGGAAGATATCGGCGCGTTGCGCTCGCTGTGCGCGCTCAAATCAGAACGCATCGAGATAAAAAATTGGCCGCAAAAAATCGCATTGGAATTCGCGCAGCGCGAAGCAGAAAGGATTGAGCTTTGGGCTTCCAATTTGGAATCAATTCTGCCCTCGATTGTCGAGTCGAGCGATGGGAATCCCGGCGCCATCGTTCAGATGCTGAAGATGGCGCAACTACCGCGGTACCGGGCAGGAGACCAGATCAAGGCACACATTCTTTATGTTGATTACCGCATGGGCCGGCGTTCGTAGGCATCCTTCGGTAGATTGCATCCAGCGCCGCTGTGCTGGAACAGTATCAGACGCTTTCTTCGATCCATGGAGAGGCCACGGGACGGCTTAATTGTTCGGGGGAAACACCTCGATAACTTATTGATTTTAATGGTCGGGACGGGCAGATTTGAACTGCCGACCCCTCGCACCCCAAGCGAGTGCTCTACCAGGCTGAGCCACGTCCCGACACAATCGAGCCGGCTCATGGGGAGCCGGCTTTGGAGTCGTACTTAGTTTACACGAGGCAAGCCTCGCGCGCTTGCATCCGAAGAGAGAATCGCATCAATTTGTTTCCAGGTTGTCGCCATCTCAGTGCGTTGGCGGTACGAACTCCTGGGGCAGAGCCGAGCCCTCGCTGAAGAAAAACTGTTCCATCTGCTCCACCAGAAACTGCTGTGCCTGCGGTGTCCAGGGCTGCAAGCGGTACTCGTTCAGCAGCATCTTCTGCCGGCCTACCCACTCGTCCCATGCAGCCTTCGAGACGTTCTTGTAGATTTTCTGACCAAACTCCGAGTCGAACGGAGGCTCTTCCAGGCCCTCCATCTCCTTCTTGTTGCGAACGCAAAATACCATGTGTGCCATCCATCATGCTCCTGGCTCCATTGTATTGGATCGGGTGCATCCTTTCCGGCTGGCCTTTTTTAGCAACGACTTGAGCTATTGTGACCGTACGGGTTCCGTTGATACCGCGCACAATCTCCTTGACGCTTCATCGGTTTCGCCAATTGCCGTCAATCCCCGATCAAGCAGCCTCACGCTAAAGGAGCCACCATGCCCGATTCAAACCCGTCTGGTCTGTCTGACAACGCCGCTGCCGGCATTGCCTACATTACCCTCATCCCGGCAGTCCTCTTCCTGATCCTTGAACCCTTCAAGAAAAGCGCCTATGTGCGTTTCCATGCCTGGCAGTCGATTTTCTTCTTCGTTGCCTGGGCGGTGATAGACATTCTCGTTGGAGTTGTGCAGAATCTGGTTCCATCCACCGTCTTCCTTACATTGACGGTATTGCAATTGGTGGGCCTGGCCATCTTCGTCGTCTGGATATTCGTATTCGTCAGCGCCTTCAATGGCAAGCTCTTCAAGCTGCCCATCATTGGCGGGCTGGCCGAGCGGCAGGCCAACCGGTAACGCTACCTCCCAACCGCCCCGCACGCAAGAACGGCCTCCATATGAGGCCGTTCTTGCGTTTGCCCCTTCTGCCAGGGCATTTCCTCGCTACAGACAACAATCCGCGCTCCCTTTCAGGAATATTTCTTGACAAGCCTCTGAATCGCAGGTCTGCTGGAGATATTCCAGGTAAAGGCCTTTTCCGAGCTCCAACGGGCTGAGCAGACTTTGTTGGTTCAGGTTTAACTGGAGCGCGGCGCTCGCGATACAACAGCCCAGTCTCGACTATGAAAGGAACCCCATGTCCCAACCGAATCAGTCTGGCATCTCTGACAATGCCGCGGGTGCAATCGCCTACATCACGGTTGTCCCCGCAATCGTCTTTCTGGTCCTCCCACCTTACTGCAAGAGTTCCTTTGTCCGCTTCCACGCCTGGCAGTCCATCTTCCTCACCATCGTGGCGATTGTCGTCAACTTTGCGCTGAGCGTTATCCTGCCGTTCAGCCTGATCTTTGCGACATTCCTTTTTGTGGCCTCCACATGGCTCGTCTGGCTAGCCTGGATACTCTTGTGGGTTATTTGCGGAGTCCAGGCCGTGAACGGCAAGCGCTTCAAGCTGCCCCTCATCGGCATTCTTGCCGAGAAGCAGGCCTTGGCCTAGGCCAGGCAGAATATTCCTTATCGCATGTGGCGACGCGGACCGGGAGAGTTCAGCGCCGCTTGCACTCTGCGCGACTTCCGGGAAACTGGAAACTCGCCTTACTCAAATGCGTGCGACCATCGAATCTTGCCTCAAGATACAGCACGGAAACCGACATAGCATCCAGGAGTGCTGGAGACTTCGTAACTGCGGAAGAGATTGTGCTTGACAATGGCGAGGGCCAGCATTTTTTCTTATCTCAGTTTCAAGCTGTTCTCCCTCGAAAATCGTTGTCCGGATTTTCCCCGGTTCGCATAATCACGCCGGGGCTTGGAGTGCCTACTCTCACAAATTGGATTCAATCCAAAAGGAGCTACCGTGCCTGACGAAACTCCGCAAACCGGCCTCTCCGACACCGCAGCCGGGGGACTTGCTTACATCACCATCATCCCGGCGATCATCTTCCTGATCGTCGCCCCTTACAACAAAAGTCCCAACGTGCGCTTCCACTCCTGGCAATCCATCTTTCTGGCCATTGCCTGGTTTGTGGTCTATGTTGCGCTCCTCGTTGTCGGCAGGATACCGTTCATCGGCTGGTTCACTTTTATCCTGAGCCCGCTGGTGGGTCTCGGATTCTTCATCCTCTGGATCATCGTGCTGATCAAGGCGTTCAACGGCCAGCGTTTCAAGATTCCGGTCATCGGCGATTTCGCCGAAAAGCAGGCCAACAGCTAACAGGCGTACTGACGTTCGATCTCAACCCCAAAGGAGCTACCATGTCCGAACCAAACCAATCTGGCCTCTCCGACAACGCCGCCGGCGCGCTGGCATACGTCACCATCATCCCGGCGATCATCTTCCTGATCGTCGAACCCTTTAACAAGAACTCCTACGTGCGCTTTCACTCCTGGCAGTCCATCTTTTTTGGTATTGCCGTCTTTGCCGTCAATATTGTGCTCAGCGTCATCCCGGTTATCGGATGGATAATCATGCCGTTTGTCGGCCTGGTTTTTCTTGTGATTTGGGTGTATGTGCTGCTCAAGGCCTTGAACGGCCAGCGCTTCAAGCTGCCGCTTATTGGCGATCTTGCCGAGAAGCAGGCTAACGCCTAAGGCATCCGGCAAGCTGTTGCACCTGGGGACCGCGCCATTCGCGTCTTTGGGCCGCGCCGTTGGGGCAAACCGTCTTCAACGGCGCTTGCCTTTCTTGGCGAACTTCTTCCTGGTTTTGGAGGTCGGAGCAGCCGCGTCTTTGCGCCTGCTCTTCTTCGGCTTGGGCAACTTTCCCGCCGGTTTCCTTCCAGTCAGCGGCAAACCCTCCTCGACAATCGAGAACTGCAGCTTGCGTTCCTGAGCCAGGATGCGGTCCAGAATCACCTGCACGCGGTCGCCTGCACGGAAGCGACGGCCTGTGCGCTCGCCGATAATTTCGTGAGTATTCTCACGCCAGGTGTAGCGATCGTCGCGCAGGCTGTCGATGGGCACCAGCCCCTCGACAAACAGGTCGGTCAGCTCGACAAAGAGCCCGTATTTGGCCGGGTTCAGCACCAGCGCGGCAAACTCCTCGCCGACCTTGTCCTGCATGAAGCGAACCTTCTTCCACTCGACCAGCTCGCGCTCGGCCTCCGCGGCGCGACGCTCAGTCTGGCTGGTCTCCTCGGCAATCTGCGCAAGTTCAGCTTCGGGGATGGGCGGCTCGCCGGAGAATTTTGCTTTCGCATGAGTCGCCGGGTGCCCCATCCTTGGTGCGTCCTTGCTTTTCCACCCCAGCGACGAAGACCTGTCGCTGGGGGCCCCGGTTTTGCGCCAAGGGTGGGACACCACGACACTTGATTGCTGCCCTTCACTCGGATGCGTCCATGGTGAGCTGTGGCGGCCCTCGGCCACCGTGCCTTCGCCGCTCACGCCCTCCCGCAGCAGCGCCTTTGCGATGCGATGAACAATCAAATCCGGATAGCGGCGGATGGGCGAGGTGAAGTGGGTGTACGTCGGTGCGGCCAGCGCAAAGTGGCCTTCATTCGTCCCCGAATAACGCGCCTGCATGAGCGAGCGCAGCATCAGATAGCTCAGAATCCGCTCTTCCGGCTTGCCTTCGATTTTGGCAGCGAGCTTTTGATACATGCGTGGCGTGACGAGAATGTCTTCCGGCACCTCATGAGTGCGAGCGTTGCGTCCCGTGCGCTGGGCGTCGCGGCGATCACTTTTCATTTGCATACGCCTGACCGGCAGCGCGCCGAAGCCCAGCGTATAACCGAAGGCGGCGGCCAGCTCCTCGAACTGGACCACGCGGCGCGGCTCCGGCTTTTCATGAATGCGGTAGAGCGACGGCACGCCCATATCTTCAAGCCAGGTGGCGACACATTCGTTGGCGGCCAGCATGAATTCTTCGATAAGCCGGTTGGCCCAGGTGCGCTCAGATTTGGTCACGCTGCGCATCTGACCCTGCTCGTCAAACTCGATTACCGGCTCGGGCAGATCGAAATCAATGCTGCCGCGTTCCTCGCGGCGCTTGTTCATCAGGACCGCAAGCCGATGCATCCGCTCAAACTCTGGAACGAGTGCGGCGTAACGCGCGCGCGTCTCTTCCTTTTGGTTGAGGATTTCGGAGACTTCGGTGTACGTCATGCGCGCAGCCGAGCGGATCACGCCTTCAACGATTTCATAGCTCTCGATGCGGCCTGCGGAATCGAGCTGCATGATGCAGCTCAACACCAGCCGGTCTTCGCCGGGGCGCAGGCTGCAAATGTTCGTCGATAGCTCCTGCGGCAACATGGGGATGGCGCGATCGGGGAAGTAGACGCTGGTTCCGCGCAGCCGCGCTTCCAGATCGAGGTCCGTCCCAGCGCGCACATATTCGGAGACGTCGGCGATATGCACTTGCAACTCGTAGCCGCCGCCTTCGCGCTCGATGACCAGCACCGCATCATCGAAATCACGGGCCGTCTCGCCGTCGATGGTGACAATTGGCAACGAGCGAAAATCTTGGCGAGTTGCAATTTCCTCCTCGTCGAGATGAGCCACGGCGCGCGCCTCGGCCAGCACGTTTTCCGGAAAGGCCCGCGGCAACTGGTGCTTGCGGATCATCATCTCCACGTCCACGCCGAAGTCGTCAAGCGAGCCCAGCACCTCGATCACACGGCCCACCGGCGGGCGCGTCGGCGTCGGCCAACTGGTGATCTCCACATCCACCACCAGGCCTTCCAGGCTTTCGTGAACGGCATCTGGCGCAACCTGCTTGCCAAGCACGCGATGCGGCGTGGCCGACTCGTTCGCAACGGGAAGCTCCTGGCCGGCGGGAATGAGAATGTGCTGCGTCATGCGCTCGTCGAAGGGAACAACAGTGTGTCCAGCCGCCCGGTCGCTTCGTGCGTAATGAAAGACGCCAACCACAGTGGGGTTGCGCCGTTCCAGAATGCGCACAATGCGGCCCATCCGGCGTCCATCAGCCTTGGGAGGCTCGACCTCGACCAGCACCTGGTCGCCCTGCATGGCGCTGTTGATTTCGTTCGGAGGAATGAAAATGTCTTCCTTTACCGAATTTGACCTGTCAGCCTGCCGCGCATTGGGCCTGACAAAGCCATAGCCGTCCCGATGCAGATCCAGCCGCCCGGCCGCCAGATTGTCGCGCGTTCCCAGCGGTCTGGGGACGCTCCAGTGCTCACGGTCCAGCTTGACGAGCGCGCCTCGCACGGTCAGGCGGGCCAACTGTTCCAGCAAAAGACGCCGCTCCCGTCCGCCGCCGAGGCTCAGTTCGCGCACCAGTTGCTTGTATCCGGCTTTGCCGCCGGCAGAGCGAGCAATGCGGGTGAGCAGTTCCCGATCCGTCATAACTCAAGAGTACAGCGGGTTCCCTTTGCTAGCTATCTGGCCTCAACCGGCCCGATGGGACGCAAGTGGGCGTTTCTCAATCCTCAAAATGTTTTCTAATTTGGCTACAGCCACTCAAATTCCCAGTGCACTCGCAAATGCGCGGCGGATTGTCTTAGAATGGCGGCAACGCTGTTTTCCGGGCGGACCACGGGGCGAGACCATCGTATCCGTAGCTGCCATCGGGGCCGCCAAGGGCGTATACTTCGGCTGTCCACTCATTTAGACTTTGGGCGCACGGCAAAGGCCCTTGCCTTGGCAAGCCCGTCCTGTCAGGACAGAAAAGGAACCATCTTGAGCGCTATGTGGAAACCCAGCCCATCCGGACCTGCAACACCCAACTATTCACCTGAGCCCTCCCGCCCTGTTCCGCCCGCTCCAGCCGTTGAACCCGCCAATCGCGCCCCGGTTGCGGCCGGCGGCGACCAAGCCACCATCGGCAAAGGCCTGTTCATCAAGGGAGAGATCACCGGCTCCGAGTCGCTGTTTATCGACGGCAAGATCGAAGGCAGCATCAACCTTCCCGGCAACCGCGTCACCGTGGGACGCAACGGCCAGGTCGCATCCACCATCACCGCCCGCGAAATCGTCATTCTGGGCAAGGTACGCGGCAATGTCACCGCCTCCGACCGGGTTGACATTCGCGCCGAGGGCGCCCTGACCGGCGACGTAACCGCGGCACGCATCAGCATCGAGGATGGCGCCTTCTTCAAGGGCGGCATCGACATCAAGAAGGCCGATGCCAAGCCGGCAGCCGCAGGGACGCCGGAACCGCCCAAACCGGTCCAGCTATAGCCGCATCTCAGGCCCAGCTCCAACACACGCGCCCCTGCTGACGCAGGGGTGCGTGTGTCTTTGCGCGGAGCGTGTTTTGCCGGCCCGTCCCAGCGCCAAGCGGTTGGTACCGACTGCGGAAACTCGAGAAATGGAGTGGAAATGGAATGGGAAATAGGTCATGTAGATTAACTAATCTAAAGTAGATAGCAAAAAATGAACTGAAAATGGCCCCAAAAGGTTTTATCCCATCCCCAGCCGTTTCATCGTCACTCTGGGCAGTGCCGATCCGCTCTTTTCCAGCACCCATTTCACGACCACCACCCATAGCGCCGTCCCGGCCAGCAACACGGTCAGGTCGGTCCAGTAAATCTGGCCCGGAGAAATTCTGTGCAGCACACGGCCCAGAGCTCCGAAGAGCGCCCAGACCCCAACGCCGCTTCCCACGCCGGCCAGCAGGCACCGGCCCAACTCCGCATAGTCCAGGCTGGCCAGCGAGACCATGCGCCGCTGGTGTAACAGCACGGCCAGCGAAACGGTCTGCAGCGCGATTCCAACATCCGAGGCAACCGCCAACCCCATCGCTCCAAGCAGGTGATAAAGCCAGTAATAGATGGGCAGCGAGACCAGCGTAACCACCGTTCCGGCCGCCATGGGGATGAAGGTGTTCCCCGCGGCATAAAAGGCGCGAGAATAAATTGCCTGCGCCGACCACAGAAACAAGCTGATGGAGAAGATGGCGAAGTAGAGGGCACACTCTCTCGCGTCGCCGAGGGAGAAACGTCCCCCCATGAACAACAATTCCACCAGCGGCGCAGCCAGAGCCACCATGGCCGATGCCCCCAGCAGCCCCAACGCGGCTACGCGCGAGACCGAGTCGGCTACGCCGGTGGCAAATTCGTAGTGGCGCTGTTTGGTCCACAGGCTGGCGAAAAAGGGCATGGAGGCCGCGCCGGCCGCCTGGGCCAGCATGGCCATGGGCGCTGTGAAGAGCTGCTTGGCATAGGTCATCAGCGAGACCGCGCCGTCGGTCTTTGAGGCAAAATGGGCGATGATCCAGCTATCGGCGCTCACCAGCGAAACGCCAATCATGAGCGGAAGCGAGAGCCGCACCCACTCGCGCAACCCAGGGTCCCGCCAGTCGAGCAGGAAGCGGTAACGTGTACCCATCCGCCGGGCGAAGAACACGTTCAACAGAAACGGCCCCAGAAACGCTCCGGCCAACGTGCCGATGGCCAGCGAAGAGACGCCCAGGCGGCGCACCAGAAACAGGCCGCCCACGATGGTGCCCAGGTTGTAGATCAACGGAGCCACGGCCTGCACGCTGAACTGCTTGCGCACCAGCAGAACCGCGCCAAATACTCCGCCGGCAAAGAAGAACAACTGCGCGGGCAGCAAGATGCGCGTCAGCCGCACGCACAGTGCCGCTTTTTGCGCGTCGAAGCCGTCGAACCACCAATGGATGTACCACGGTGCAAAGATTTCCGCCAACAAAAGGGCCACGCCCAACACCAGGTACATGGTGGTCAGAATCACCGAGAGCGACCGCTGCCCGTCCTCTTCTCGTCCGGTCTCGCGATAGCGCGTGAGGATGGTGACAAAGGTGATGGAGGCCGCACCACCCACCAGAAAATACGAAATCATGTCCGGCAGCACGAAGGCGCCATTGAAGGCGTCAGCTTCCATGCCGCGGCCGAAGAGCCATGCGATGTACTTGACCCGCACCAGGCCGATGATGCGCGACAGAAAGGTCGAGGCCATCAGCACCAGCGTCGCCGTGAAAGCCGTGTGCGCGTGCGACGGGCGCAACAACCCCAGGCCGCGCGCCCATTTGGATCGCGTCGCCGGTGAGGGTTCGGTTGAGGGCCATTCTGCCACTGGACTTGATTCTAACGGTGTTGCCCCTTTTCGACGCGCAAAACCTACATTGCAGCCGGTTCCGTCCAGCAAACGGCCCGTCCCTCTTCGCTTAAGTCTTGTCGACGGCCACTCCGCCGGCGAGTTTGCCTTCCTTTGGACGGAAACGGCACATTCTTCTTTCGTGAATTAGTGCCTCCTGTGCGGGATTGGTACTCACCCCGGAGACCTGTGGTAACCTCGCGCACCGGGGTTTCCCCTCCGATAAGGGAGATACGGCGCTTTTGCGGCAGGGTTTATCGGGACCATCCATTCGCCGTAGCCGCAAACGCTCGATGCGGGGACCGGATCAACAGCCTTTGACCGCTTGTAAAGCAAGCGGTCACTCAAAGGTTAGTTGTCTACCGCCAGAGCCAGGCCGTTATGTGCGCCACAGGGCCAGGAGTCAAGATGCCACAAGCAGAAATCGAGATTGGGGCAGTGGATCGGCAGAAGGAAGATGCACGGCAGGCTGCGCTGATTGCCGCCGGAATTCTCGACACTCCGCCCGAGCCCGCTTACGACACCATTACGCGCCTGGCTGCCGAGTACTTCCACGCCGATTCGGCGAGGCTTGGCTTTGCCGATGAGAGCCGCGTCTGGATCAAGTCCTGCTGGGGCCCGGTGATTCGCGAGCTGCCGCGCAAGGATTCCATCTTCGACCTGGTGCTTACCGAAGACGGTCCGGTGATCGTCCCGGACATCTCTCGTCATCCTCATCGCGAACAACTATCCGCGCGTCTCAGACTCCACCACGAGGCTTCTTTCGCCAGCGTGCCTGTGCGCTCCTTCGACGGGCGGATTCTCGGGGCTTTGACCGTCTTCAGTAAAAGGCCCAGCCAAAAGATGGAGCCGGAAGCCATTCGCACGCTGGAGGGCCTGGCTGACATGGTCTCCAGCCAGCTGGAACTGCGCAGGCTGCGCAACACCCTTACCGAGGGCAAAAAAGGCCCACGGCGCGCTCACCACACAGCGCCCGCCGCCAACCAGGATTGGCCAAGGCCGGCCGATCTGCGTCACGCGTTGGATCGTGGCCAGTTCGTGCTCTATTACCAGCCTGAGGTTGACCTCGTTACGCGCAAGATTGTCGGCCTTGAAGCTCTCATCCGCTGGGCCCATCCAGAACGGGGACTGGTCCCGCCCATGGACTTTATTCCACTGGCTGAAGAAAGCGGGATGATTCTGCCCATCGGCGATTGGGGAATTGGCGAGGCATGCAGTCAGATTCAAAAATGGTGCAACGAGGACCCGCTCCACGCCTCCATGCGCGTTGGCGTCAACCTATCCGCCAGCCAGTTCTCGCGTGAAGGACTGGCCGATCACGTCGAGACCCTCCTGGTGCAATCCGGCATCTCCAGCCGTCAACTCGGCCTCGAGATGACCGAGTCCAGCATCATTCCCAATATAGGTACCGCCATGGGAGTCCTAGGCAGCTTGCGCAGGCTGGGCGTTTCCTTGCTCATGGACGACTTCGGCACCGGCTACAGCTCTCTCAGTTACCTCCATTCGTTCCCATTTGACGTGCTCAAGATCGACCGCTCCTTCGTCTCCCGCATGACCGAGGGCGATCAGCCGCTGCAGATCGTGCGCACCATCATCGAACTGGCCCGCGTGCTGGGCATGGACGTGGTGGCCGAGGGAATTGAAACCCACGAGCAATATCGCCTGTTGCGCGAGATGGGCTGCCGCTTTGGCCAGGGCTTTCTCTTCGCCCGACCCATGAGCGCCGAAGCCGTCACTCAACTCCTGAGACTCCCCGGCCGCGTACTCCCTGAACCCGCGGCCGCGCAACTGGCCTGCGCCTGACCGTTTAGATTCGAGCTGACGAGTTGTAGCTGCAACGAACCCCGTGCCAGATGCGCCCAAAAAATTGGGTGCCCCATCCTTGCCGCGTTTTGGTTTTTGCGGCAAGGGTGGGATTCCGACGCGTTTCATTTCAGAACAGGCAACCGGTCGGTCCTCTTCTGGAATCCGTTTGTCTTACGAATGGGAATTTCTTCACGCCTGCCGCCTGGCCTCGCGGTATGCTCCATGCCATGCAGCAGCCCACCGCATCTTCGCCCTCCCCCACTTCCCCCAGCTTTGCGGGTCTGCTGGCCGCGCTGGCCTCGCCCGCGCAAACCACAGGCGACTTCCGCGGCAAGCCTTCGTCGATTAGGCGGAAATCTACCTCCGCCTGGAACGATGACGATCTGGCTGACGACGTGGCAACCCTCAGCTACGAGAGCGCGCTGAAGGTTCACGCGCGCTACCGGCCCACAGATCAATCGCTCACTCAGCTCCCCGATTTAGTGCCATTCTGTTTCGACGAGGTCCCGGCCTCAACTCCGCAACCGGCGCCTCGCATCGCTGCGTACCCCGCACCTCGCGCTACCGCAAATCCGCAACCGGAATTCAACCGTCTTCCGCCAGTGCAAGCTGAGCGGAATCTGAAGGACGCCAGCATCACCATCCGCATGAGCCAGGCGGAGTGCGCGCAACTCCACCGCCGCGCCGCCGAAGCCGGGCTTACCGTCTCGGCTTATCTGCGCTCCTGCACCTTCGAGGCCGAATCCCTGAGGGCAATGGTCAAAGACGCCATGGCCCAGTTGCGCTCTGCCCAAACCCAGGCCAAGCCCGCCAACCCCGCCCCGCCGCCCCGCCGCTCCCGCTTCGGCAGGCAGGCAACCAAGCTGGCCCGCCTCTTCATTCCCTGACACGGCAGCCCGCGCCTGACCGCTCGCCTGGCTTGTCAGGCCGCGAGAAAACTCGATCCGGAGGGAGGCGGGGGTTTCAACCCCCGCACAATGCCAACAGAATCATCACGGGCTTTAGCCCCGGAGGGAAGTTTCCGCAAATTTAACCCGAAATCCCGAGTCTTTCCCGCAGCCTCTTTAGCCATTGAGAAATTGCATCCATCAACTCCTGAGCTATATTTGAACCAAATTCCAGACAAAACGCCGCGAAACGTGATCAAAAACCACCTTCCGGCTTGCCAACGACCCAGGAACTGCTTCGTTCCAAGACAGATGTGCGTTTCAGTGGACCAATCCCGGAAACGAGTCTGCGGTTACCAACGCGCTCCGACTCACGCCGTTGCTCTCCTTATGACTAAGGAACCTCTACACAGTTCTGCGTCTTCCCACGAATTCAGCAAGGAGGTATAATTCCCGCACGTGGCAAGCAGGGTGTCGATTTTTGAAAACCGGTGATCCGCGAGCACCCGAAAGTCCTCGATTTTCCCGTATTCCCGAATTGTTGATTTCTGCCAATACATACGGCTTTATGGTTGCAGCTCTTTTCGCGCCCAAAGCGATCTTGAAAGGAGAAATCAGGCATGGGAATCCTCAGTTCAAAGCGTGGCATGGCCATGCGCTATGGAACGTATCTTGCGGTTTTCGCAGCGACAGGATATGCGTTTGGACAAAACGGAGCTATGCAGCCCCGTGTGACCGGACAACGCAGCTTGCCGAACTCAACAATCCTGCGCGGCGAAGAACACGCTGCAACCATGCAGCGGCTGCGCGTTGTGCGGCAATACGGAATCAGCGATGTTCGTTCTAACCCGCAGGTAATGCTTGGCGAGATGAAGCTGGACTTTGGTCCGATGCTCAACAATCCCAAGGCCTCGTTCAACATTGCGCAGCGCTTGCGCGCGATGCCGCAGAATGTCGAGGTGCGTGAGGATGAGAGCGACATCAGTGAAATCGATCAGGGGCTCGTAATTCATCATGTTATGACATTTCGGGTTTTGCCGGGTAAATGCGCTGACAGCGGCGCGAAGGCCCAGATTGCGCAAGCGGGCATCGGTTGTTTCACAAAAGAATCGACAAACCAGCACGTGGCGGAATTTGCCATGCCCGGCAACGTACGCTATGTCGCAGATCCGGCCAAACGCGAAATCGCAATTGCCGCCTATAAGCAGAAGACAGCGCTCGCTGACTCCGATGCGAACCAGCATATTGCCGATCTGCGCAAGACTTTTGCCAACCCGTCGCAG
Source organism: Acidobacteriaceae bacterium (assembly GCA_003142015.1). GTDB lineage: Bacteria > Acidobacteriota > Terriglobia > Terriglobales > Acidobacteriaceae > Telmatobacter. The sequence goes on from PLOI01000065.1 coordinate 46,152, forward strand.
AGAGCCACACTAGCCGCTCAGGTTGGCGCGGCCGAAGTCGCGCGCATGAGCAACCTGAACGATGATCAACTCAAGGAAGAGATCATTAATTCCTCAGTGCAACACGTGGAGCAGACGGTCTTCGTTCCCAAGGTCGAATCATCGCAATACGCGCATAGTGCGAGCCAGCTACGCATTTCGCCAAGCACGCAGGAGATGGCAGCAGGGGAGCAATTGTTGCACGAGACAATTCCAGATAGCGGAGAGGCCAATTCACAATTCCCTAAACTTTTGAAGATCGTGCCCTCTGCGAATTTTCACACGCAGGGAGGCGCCGGTTCCTCCAGAAACACAACCGACCAGACGACAGATATTGATTTGGGCACATATATCTATCTGACCGGCTTTACGCTCGGCCACGATTACGAGTGGAGCATGGAAGTGGATACAACGATCAATTGGTGCGTTGTCGGTTGCTCCTCGACCTACAGCGTCAAACTGTACGCGGGTTTCAATTATGGGTTTGGCTTGCGATTCCCGATCCAGACGCAATTGAAATACCACAACGTAGTTCATCCAAACCAAACTTCCGAGGCTAATCTGACCGCCGCCTTCGAGCCCATTAACGGCTCAGCCCAGCAGTTCGCCTCCACTGGCCTGGAGAGCGACCAGATTTTTGACGGCAAGGAGTTGGTTGCCCAGGTCGGCGCTGATGCCGGCTTCAATTACAATCTGCCGGTAGTAGGTAGCGGCGGTGCGGGATTCTCGGTCGGCGTGGACTTTACCAGTTTGCTGCCGGCGCCCTATACAAACGGCCATTTCACGCCACCTGCGCCGGGAACGCATGGCATTGATACACCTTATGTTTTCGATAGCATTGACCTGCTAGGCGGGCTGCTCAACTTTGGGGCTTTGGGCGGACAGGTGTTTCCGGCTGTAGACATTAACCTGCATTCGAACAAGCTGGAATACACGCTGAATGATGAAGTCTTGAACAGGCAGACCAAAGTTACATCGACAGGGCAGACCGTTTCCGTTGGCGTTGATAAAAGCAGGAAGAACGACAGCCATTTCAGCTTTGGCAACCCGGTCTACAATCTTGGATTTACGCTTACGCCCGGGATCGATGCTCGGCTTTTTATCGATGTGGCAGTGTGGTCGCACAATTGGGATTGGCCTGTATGGTTTCCGCAGTTGGCGGTCGATCTGCCACCAAATGGAATCGATTTTGGATGCCATGCCGGGACCACCTGTGTCCTCGACTTCAGGCCCGAACTTGAAGCAGGGATCACAAGCGGGCTGAAGCAGCAATTGTTGAGCCAGGGTTGCACAATCCAGGGAAACGTGATGACCTGCCAGCAACTCCAACCGTACTACACCTGTCAGAATGCCGTCGCGGCAAACACATTGCTGGGAATTCAGTCCTGCGTTCAGGGCGGCATGCTTCCCAAAACAGACGTTGCGGCCGACCGTACATTGACGGGCGGAGGGTGCCAGCGGAACGAGGGCCGGTTGGGCGATTATCTGTGCCCCGTCAAGGGTGGCATGCTCAACCTGTGCAATACCATGCAACACAATGGTGCGGTAGCAACTTGCAGCGCACTTGTGCCAGTGCAAGTTGACCAGATCCTGAAACGTGGGGGGTGCAGGGAGGGTCAAGCTGGCGACTATACGTGCCCTTCCGGCATGATCGGCCTGTGCAATCTTTACGTGAAAAACCAGGAGATACTGTCCTGCAAGCTTGGCAACTAATGATTGGTTGGCCCCTGGCAGCAGCGGAAGACAGAACCGAGTAGTTTCAGGCGAGGTCTGACTTATCGAAGTTGACCGGCCAAGGGATGCGTCTGCCTCAAAGCCTGCCCTGAGCAACGCCGAACGGGCCATTCCTTGCCGAGAATTACTCTCCATTGGCGCACACTGGCAGATAGAAGAAATGAACACACACCCTCTCATCGGTCTGATCTGTCAGGGATCTGCCCGGTTTATACCCCCCAACCGCACCCCCTTCCCCCCTATTTATATTTTCAAAATCTTGCAGGTAATTATTCGTATATGCCTGTAAAACTTTGCACCCGCGCCGAACCCATTTAATATCAATGATTCCCGCACGCCACTCGCGTGAAACCGGCAAACTCTAAGCCTGCGAGCCGTCGCATTTACAATAGCAACTGTGCAGCCCGAAAAATCTTCGCCGATCATTCTCGCCGAAAACCTGACCAAGGTTTACGCGGCGGGCCGAATCCAGGTCACCGCCGTGCGCGGGGTTTCGCTTGCCGTCGAGCCGGGGGAGTTTGTCGCCATTGTCGGGCCTTCGGGCTCGGGCAAGTCCACGCTTTTTTACTTGCTGGGCGGGCTGACGCAGGCCACAGAGGGGCGCGTGGTTATCGACGGGGTGGATTTTGGCTCGCTTTCGGACGCCGAGCGCACGCGGCTGCGCAAGCATCGCATCGGATTCGTCTTCCAGAAGTTCAACCTGCTGCCGACGCTTTCGGCCATGGGCAATATCGAGATCGCCCACTCGGTGAGCGGTGGCAAGGAACCGCTGGACCGGGTTTATCTGGACCATCTCAGCGAGATGCTGGCGATCAAGGGTCGGCTCCATCACCGGCCGTCGGAGTTGAGCGGCGGCGAGCAGCAGCGCGTAGCCATCGCGCGTGCGATGATTACCCGCCCTGCCATCGTGCTGGCCGACGAGCCCACCGGCAACCTGGACACCAAAAGCTCCGACGCGGTGTTGCACATGCTGTTGCGCTCCAACCGGGAACTGGGCCAGACCACGCTGATGATTACCCACAATCCCGAGGCAGCCTCGATTGCCAGCCGGATTCTGTATATGCGCGACGGAGAGATTGTGCGCGAGGAGAAAGGTTCGCGGCCCGGTTTTGCTGTGCCAATTGCAGGCTCGGCAATGGCGAATGCAGGCCCGGCGACCGCTGCGGTTTGACCTCATTTAGTAGCCCCGGTATACTCAATCTTGCAACCTGCGGGAGTAGCTCAGTGGTAGAGCATCGCCTTGCCAAGGCGAGGGTCGCGAGTTCAAATCTCGTCTCCCGCTCCATTCCGCCCTCCGGCCCTGGCCGGGTTGGCTACGGCGGCATGGGGCGTATGAATTAAGGCAGCCCTGCCAAGGCGCGGTACCCAAGTGGTAAGGGAGAGGTCTGCAAAACCTTTATGCGCCGGTTCGATCCCGGCCCGCGCCTCCAATCCTTTCTTGCATATAAATCAATAACTTACCTACTTTGATTGGCTTCTTGCGCTATTTCTGTGCTACGCCGTCTTCCGTATTGGAGGCACACAGAATGAGCACGGCTCCGGTCATCACAATCTTTGTCCGGCACTCGGCAGACTGCAAGTATAAGGGTGATGAATTTGCCCGGCGGTGCCAATG
>PLOI01000100.1 GCA_003142015.1 Acidobacteriaceae bacterium
GAGCGCCTTGTTCGCGTCCTCCAAGGAGAACGTGGCGACGCGGGGGCGGAAATTCAGCTCGTGAGCCAACGCGAGAAAGTCGCGCGCATCCTGCCGCGTCATATTAGCCACGCTGCGAACCTGGCGCTCGCCCCAGAGCAGCTTGTCGTAGTCGAAGGCGGGCATCTCATCCAGGTGAATGGCGTTGATGGCCACCACCCCGCCTTTGCGTAAGGCGGCGAGAGCATTGACTACAACCTTTCCGCTGGGAGCGAAGGTGATGGCGCGATCAAGCTCCGTGGGCGGCCTGGAGTTTTCGTCGCCGACCCATACGGCTCCCAGCCGCTCGGCGGCCTTGCGGTGAGACTCGCCGCGCGTGACGACATAGACCTCGCAATCCCAGGATTGAAGAATGCGAATGGCCAGCGAGGCCGAGCTGCCAAAACCGAAGAGGCCCACGCGCTCTCCGCGCTGAACTCCCGCGACGCGGAGGCTGCGAAAACCGATGATGCCCGCGCACAGCAGCGGAGCAACCTGGGAATCGTCGAGGCCCGCCGGCAAGGGGATGGTGAAATCCGCGCGCACCGAGACGTACTCCGCGTAGCCGCCGTCCACCGAGTAGCCCGTAAATAAGGGATGATCGCAGAGGTTTTCCATCTGGTGGCGGCAGAACCAGCAATCGCCATCTACCCCGCCCATCCAGGAGACGCCGACGCGCGTTCCGATGGGCAGCTCAGGGGTTGCGCCTTCCACTACTTCGCCGACAATCTGATGGCCCGGAATGATGCGCGGGCGAATGGGCGGGAGATCGCCCTCGACGATGTGGAGATCGGTGCGGCAGACACCACAGGCATGTACTTTGAGCAGGACTTCTCCGGGGCGCGGCTGAGGCCGGGGAAGATCCTCAATCGTGACCCAGCTTCCGGGAGTGCTCGATTTGGAATCGAATATGGCTGCCCTCATTGCAAATCCTCTAGGCAATAGCTTAATTAGTTGTGGGTGGGTTTGCATAAACTATCCCTCAGGGGCTAAACAGGCTGCGGAAAAACTCGAAATTTCGAGTGAAATTGAATGTCCCTCCGGGGCTAAAGCCCGCGCTAATTTTGCTGGCTTTATGCGGGGGTTGAAACCCCCGCCTCCCTCCGATATAGAGTTTTTCCGCAACCTGTAAAGCCCGCGATTTTACTTGCTCCTTAGCGGCACGGCTAAAGCCGTGCCCTTTCAAAACAGAAGATTGGCCGTGCGGCTGAAGCCGTGCCCTTTCAAAGCGCTTGGCCGTTGGCGTTTGTGTCATGGCTGAAGCCATGACCTATCAAGCGCGCCCCTTCAAGCTAATCCACTACCCTGTTCCCTGCCCTTCTAGTATTCTTCTGGCATGAAAACTCTGTTCCGCACGCTTCTCTACCTCGCGCTCATCGTCTGGCTAGGCGCGGAGATCTTCTTCCCCGTGGTGGCTGCTGTCACCTTTGAAACGCTGCGGCCAGACACGCACACGGCGGGGATGATCGTGGGCAGCCTGCTGCGCATATTGCACGGCATGGGGCTGGTTTCGGAGATGGTGGCGTTGGCATTGCTGGCGCTGGGCGGGGCTTGGGGCATTTACAAACCGCGCATGGTGCTCGTGCCAATGGCCTTGTTGGTGCTGGCGGCCGGCTTCACCATTTACTCGCAGTTCAGCATCATTCCTGCGATGGAACGGGACCGGATCAACGCCGGAGGAGCCATCGATGCGGCAGATGCCGCCAACCCCAGCTGCATGGACTTCGAGAAGCTGCACCGCCGCAGCGAAAATGTGGAGGGCGCCATTCTGCTGTTGGGACTGGCGACGGTGGTCTTCGTTGCCAAGGCAGAAACGGAAAAAGCTTAGGGAGCAGTTGCCGGTTTAGATTGTCGGTTTCCCACCCTTTTCGCAAGGAAAGCGAAAAGGATGAGGCCCCGGCCACGTTCTCGCTGGAGGACGCAAATAAAGCACTCGAAGCGGTGAAGCATGAAACCGAGGATGGACCGGCAGTGATCGTTCTTTAAGAAGCAGCCCCTTCGGTACTCGGGAGGAGCGTTCATGCTCGACGGGACCCCCTCGGGAGTACACTGCACCCAAAGCCTTTCGGCCGCTCGGCCGGGGAAACAAAGGGGAATACCGATCGTGAATCAGATCACTGTTGATACGAATCTGTGCAAGAGAGATGGCGCATGTGCGGCGGTTTGTCCGTCCAGGACTCTTATTCTCAATAAGGAAGGATTTCCCGAAGAGGTTGTCGGCGGTAATTGCATTCTCTGCGGCCACTGCGTTGCGGTGTGCGCCTACGATGCCCTGACTCACACTGGCCTGCCGCAAGAAGCCTTTTTGCCTGCGTCCAAAAAGCTACCGGCTCCGGCGGTGATCGACAGTTTTCTGATGAGCCGGCGGTCAGTGCGGGAGTTCAAAGACCGGTCCATCGCCACCGAGACATTGAAGGCGCTGCTGGACGTCGCCCGGCGAGCGCCGACAGCTTCCAACTCCCAAAAGTTGCACTGGATTGTCGCGGGGGACGGTGCAAAGGTTCACGCATTGTCCGCGGAGGTGATGAACTGGATGCGCACTTCGGACATCAGTCCGGAAAGGCTGGCGCAATGGGATAGCGGATACGACTTTGTACTGCGCGGGGCTCCCACGCTCGTTGTGGCCTGCGCGCCGGAGGATTATGGCTGGGGAAAACAGGACTCCGCGATTGCCCTCACCTTTCTTGAACTGGCGGCGGAGGCGCGCGGCCTGGGCGTCTGCTGGGCCGGTTACCTGACTCGCGTAGCTGCCGTTCATGCTCCCCTCCGCCAGGCGTTAGCGGTCCCTGAGGGATACGCCGTATGCGGCGGCCTGATGCTCGGAGAGCGCAAGTACCCGTACCGGCGGGTGCCTCCCAGAAAACCTCTCAGTGTGCAATGGCTCTAGAGTTGGAGAACTGTTTTACCCGCCTCTGTTGGGGAACAGAAAACAGGCATTGAGCTGCGGCATTCGCCGGCCAGGCCCGCCATGGCCGGATCGGATGACTGTTCCCCGTTCCCTGCTCCTGTATCATCGAAGAGGTTCTCGCGTGTGGGTTTCATTCTGCCGGGAACCCCAATGGGAAACTTATGAAGACTGGCATTATCGGCCTGCCGCAGGTGGGCAAGACATCGCTGTTCAAAATTCTGACCAAGGCGAGGCTGGAAGAGCGTGGCCACTCGCGCCAGGAGCACATCGGCGTGGCGCGGGTGCCCGACGAGCGGCTGGACAAGCTATCGGCGCTCTACTCGCCCAAGAAGACGACTTACGCCAGCGTCGAATTCGTTGACGTGGCGGCCATCGGGCAGGAGGCGCTGAAGGAGACCGCGTTTCTGGCCAGCCTGCGCCAGGTGGATGCGCTGATTCACGTGCTGCGCGCCTTCGAGGACGACGCGATTGCGCACGTCGGCCCCATCGACCCCTTGCGCGACATCAAGAACGTTGAATTCGACCTGATGATCAGCGACCTGACCCAAGTGGAAAAGCGGCTGGAGCGGCTGGAGAAGGACTTGAAGAAGGGGCGCACCAGTGAGTTGGAACACGAACAGGCGCTACTGCTGCGTTCGAAGAAGTCGCTCGAAAAAGAGATTCCGCTGCGTGAGCTGGAGATGACCGCCGAAGAAAAGAAGCTCATCCGAGGCTTCATGTTTTTGTCGCAGAAGCCGATTCTCTATGCGTTGAACATTGGCGAGAGCACCACGCTGGGCGACGACCTGGAAGCAGCGGTGAGCCGCTTCAAGCTGGATGACGTTGCGCACCGGCCCAACGCCGGAGCTACGGCCATCTGCGGCAAAGTCGAGGCCGAGCTGGCGGAGATGGACGACGAGGAGGCAGCGGAGTTTCTGGGCAGCTATGGGCTGCGCGAGAGCGGGCTGGTGCGGCTGATTCGCAAGAGCTACGAGCTGCTGGGATTGATCAGCTTTTTCACCGCCGGCGAAGACGAGTGCCGCGCATGGACCATTCCGGTGGGCTCGAAGGCGCCGCAAGGGGCAGGCGCGATTCACTCCGACCTGGAACATCATTTTATCCGCGCCGAAACCATTCGCTGGGACGCGCTGCTGGAGGCCGGCTCCGAGGCCGCTGCGCGGGCCAGGGGCACGCTGCGCCTGGAAGGCAAGGAATATGTGGTGCAGGATGGCGACGTGATGCATATCCGGCACAGCGGGTAGGGACCAATGCTGAAAATTTCTCTGATTCTGGGCGCGATAGCCGCGTTGGCCGACGTGGCCGGCGGACTGGTGCTGGTGCGCGCCAAGGGCGTGGAGCGCTATCTGCGCTACTTTGTCGCGCTCGGCGCGGGTTTTCTGATGGCCACGGCGCTGATTGAGATGATGCCGGAGAGCCTAAAGTTGAATCGCGGGAATCCGCTGCTGGGCCCGAGCCTCATCATGGCCGGCTATTGCGTGGTGCACCTGCTGGAACACACCATCAACGCGCACTTCCACTTTGGCGAAGAGACGCATCAGAACGAGTTTGTCAGCATGCATACGGGCAACTCTGTGCTGGCCGGATTGAGCCTTCATGCGCTCTTTGACGGCGTGGCCATCGGCTCGGGATTTCTGGTCTCGGGCTGGCTGGGCTGGCTGATCTTTCTCGCCATTTTGCTGCACAAAGCGCCGGAAGGCTTCACCATGGCTTCGGTGATGCTGGCCAGCGGACGCAGCCGGACGGCGGCTTTTTACTCTGCCGTGGCGCTGGCCGTGGCCACGCTGGCCGGCGTGCTGGTTATTCAGATGGTCCCCAGTTGGCTGCCATATGGGTTGGGCATCTCGGCCGGAGTAGCGCTGTACGTGGGCGCGAGCGACCTGGTGCCTGAGGTGAACCGCGAGCCCGGAATTCGCATGGCCCTGGTCTTTTTCGCCGGCGTGGGCGGATTCCTGTTGCTGCGGATGTTATTGCCTGCGCTGTGAGATCAGTGCCGCCGTGGCCCGAATCTGCTCGCGTAGAGACTGGCCAGCAGCTTGGCGTAATCCCAACCCACCTTGAAGTTGGCTTTGCTTGCACCACGGCTGCGGCTGCCGAAGGCCAACGGAACTTCCACCACCGAGTGGATGTGGCCGCGCACCAGAATTTCCAACAATAATTTAAAGCCGGAGGGCTGGCAGTCTATTCCGTCGATGCACTCGCGGCGAAGGAGGAAGAATCCCGTCATGGGGTCTTTGGCTCGAATGCCGGCTCGCTGAATAGGCCATGTGGCCCACACTGCGACGGTGGAGAGCCATTTCCTGATGGGATTCCACTGGCCCACTTCTCCGCCGGCGGTGTAGCGGCTGCCAATCGCCATATCGTTGCCGGCGAGAATGGCGGAAACCAATGAGGGCAGCAACTCGGGAGGGTGCTGCAAATCGGCGTCCATCACGCCAAGAATCGATGCATCCGTGTGCCGCCAGCCGTAGAGGACCGCCCCAGACAAGCCGCGCTCCCCTTTACGAACCAGAAGGCGCACGCGCGCATCCTCGTGGCCGATGGCGGAGACAATCTCCTCGGTCCCGTCGCGGCTGTCGTCATCGACAACAATAATTTCGTAGTCGATTTCGAGCGGATCGAGCACGGAGCGCACATCGGCGAGCAGGCCGGGAAGGTTTGCCGCTTCGCGCAGGGTAGGAATGACGAGCGCCAGCTTTTCGCGGGTGTGCGCCCCCGATGCGGCCGATGACAAAGCGCGCGTTGCCGCGCCTTCCGCGGGCATATAGGATGTATCTGGCGCTGAAGGTGACATTCTGCGTCCAAGTATACGGGGCTATCTGGTTGAGACGCTACTTTCCGGTCAATTTTTTCCTGACCATCTTTTTCACGTCGCTGGGCATTGCCGTGATGGGCTACCATCCCGGTCTCGAAGACGACGGC
>PLOI01000031.1:0-15437 GCA_003142015.1 Acidobacteriaceae bacterium
AACGATCCGCCCGGCCGTTCAGGGGTCAGGGGTCGGGGATCAGGGATCAGTAAGGCCCCGCTCCTCTGCTCATTGTTCATTCAACTATTGTGCGGCGGCGGAGGGTTATTTTACGCAACGAGTTGAGGGGAAAGGTTGTGGTTTCCCAGGTCCCAAAGGCGTGATCCAGGGCACCCGTAGCCAGAAGGCCGAAGAGGTTGTACAAAAAGACGTACACTTTGCGAAGGATGATAACCGATCCGCACGCAGTTCAAATCTCGGTCGATGGAAATGTTGCCCTCTTTGGTGATGTGATAGTTTCCGTCAGCCGTGAATGGACGCCCTTCTACAGCCAATCTTATCCGGCAGCGGTTGCGGATTATGTTTCCGTCAGCCGTGAATGGACGCCCTTCTACAGCCTCAAACTTGCTCGGTTGATATGCTGGGGTTTCCGTCAGCATTGAATGGACGCCCTTCTACAGCTCCTATCTAACTGTGCTGCCTTGAATCGTTGTTTCCGTCAGCCGTGAATGGACGCCCTTCTACAGCGGTTGCTTCTCCGGCTCACCAGTCTCCCGGTTTCCGTCAGCCGTGAATGGACGCCCTTCTACAGCCACCACCGCTTCTGACATAGTTGAGCAGATGTTTCCGTCAGCCGTGAATGGACGCCCTTCTACAGCAAAAAGGGAAGAGGCGATCTGCTGAACATAGTTTCCGTCAGCCGTGAATGGACGCCCTTCTACAGCAAGTAATCGAGGCGCTTAAATGAGGGTATCGTTTCCGTCAGCCGTGAATGGACGCCCTTCTACAGCCTGGCGAGCAAGTTCGTCTCTGATACTTGTGTTTCCGTCAGCCGTGAATGGACGCCCTTCTACAGCCGATTCCACCTAACTGTCTGACAGGAAACTGCTTCGCCGCATTGATGCTTCGATAAAGGAGGGAATACAAGCGTTGAGAAATCACGTTTTGTCCATTTTTTCAAATTCGGTGCAAGGGCGAAGCCCAACCGGTAGACTCATATCTTCCGGTAACGCACCTCGGCTGTTCGGACCAGAGGATGGTCGGTTACGCGGCAACCGTGAGGATGCCGTCATTCGCCTATCCGTCCAGTACCCGGCCGCGAAACTACGGGCTCACCTGCCCTGGGGCAAAGGAGCCGTCCCGGCCGATAATTTCCTTCAACCATTGTTGAAAGAGATCGAACTTCTTGAATTTACCACCATTTTCAATCTGATGCAGCCCACGCAGCGCAATAATCAGGCTCGCATTGGAATCGGCGTTGGCATGATGACCGCAAGCCGTGCATAAAAACACATCTTGAATCGCTTTTCCAGCCGCATCTTTCTTTGGACGATTGGCCGGATCTTTATGGCCGCATCTGGCGCAGGTCTGTGAAGTGAACGCCGCAGGAACTTCGATAGGAGCTGGCAGTCCCTCTCGCTCCGCCTTGTAGGTGAGCATCTGCTTCAGCTTGGTGAATTGGCTTTGTTTCAAAAATCTGCCCATTGTCACGCCCTTGATGGCCTCGATGACAATCTGTGAGCGATTCTCTTTGGCAATAGCAACAATCCGGTTGGCGTACTCTCCCAGAATGATATCTGCTCGTTTGCCGCGTAGTGAAAACTTGCGTGACTTCTGTTTTCCCTGTTTCTGAATTCGCTTGATCTGCTGTTCAAAGCGCCGCATCTCCGCCGCAAAGGCTGCGCCGCTAAGATCGAGATCGGTTTCAAGGGGCTTTCCCTGTCGGTCAATCAAGGTGGCAGCGCCGATCTTGGCAGCGCCGCGGTCGATGCCAAGGAATGTCTCCGTTTCGATCTGCGTCGGCTGAAACTCAAAGGCCGCGTGAACATAAAAATCGTAGTCTTCCGCGTTAAAAGGGGCGGGTTTTGAGTCCAGGGCTTTCGGCTGTGAGTTTGGCTTTTCCCGCCGCTTCACAATCAGCTTGGCGCTTTGGATGGAACCATGCGTGAGATATTCCCGCTCATGGAATTCGCGGCCCAGTTCCAGAGGGAGAATCATTCCAGGATATTTTTTGCCTTCAATGTGTTCCTTTGTTTTGCAATTGATGAATCCTTCTTTGAGAACGCGCTTTTCACAATAGCGATGATCTTGCGCGAATAGACGGACGAGCAGATAGTAGTTACCGTCGCAATAGGCAAGCAAGCAACCCCGCCCAATCTCGTTACGTGTGAATTCGATGGGGTGAGGCAGTTCACCTTCTAGTTTACGCAGCACCTGACCCGCAGCTCGGGAGGCGGCCCAATTCGCGTAGATTTTGCTCAGACGATTTGCGACGTTTGTCTCGCCTCGCTCGGCAGCCTTGTCGATCTTTTCCTGATGCTGCGGTTTGATGGCGAGCTTTGCCTCCGGGTCCGTAAAGTCGCTGTAGGCCTTGTGAAACTCAGCGTCAGTCATTGCATTTAAGCTGGAGACAGTGGGTGGGTTAGACTCGTTCGCGCCCTTGTAGGTCTTGTTCAGATGGCTCATCAGCATCGCAGAGGCATCGCCGATGAGATAGTCACGCAGAGGGGCAAGTTCCCAATTTTGTGGTGCGATCGTGTAAAGCAATTTGCTGAGTTTGAATTTGTTGGGCCGAAGTTTTTCTTTTTTGTCGAGTTCGGAGACTTGTTCAAGCAGGTTTGGGATGGCCAGTGTCTTTTCGAGGACATCCTTCAAGGTGTTGTGATAGCGAGTCATCGCGTACCAGAGCATCGTGCTCTTGTGCCGTGACGGATTGTGAACCTTGAAGCGCGCGGTTTTGAACATAGGCTGGAGTATTACAAGCAGTCTATGCCTGCTGCTTTGTCTCGCGCAACAACGCTATTGTTTATTGGCGCATCGCACAGGATTAAGGGCGTATTGGGTATGAAAGCCGTCCCTCCGGAGCTAAAGCCCACATTGATTCTGTTGGCTTTATGCGAGGGTTGAAACCCCCTGCTCCCTCCGGCATTGCGGCACGACTGAAGTCGTGCCCTTTCAAAACATAGACCTAATCAGGTAAGCAGAAGGGCCAGCCGATTTCGGCTGGCCCTCTGTGTTTCGCCGGATAACTCGCGAGTTAGAACTTGACAGAGGCGGCGCGCGGGGAAATTCCGCTGATTTCCGCGGCGCGGCCTTCAGCGTAAGCTGCTGCGCCGAGCAGCGCAGCGCGGCTATCGAGGATGATGCGCACCGGCATATTCACCAGTAACTGGCTTAGCCGGCCTTTGTCGGTGAAGGCCTTCATGAAGCGGCCGTCCTTGATCTTCTCGATGATGCGCGGAGCGATGCCTCCGCCCACGTAAACGCCTCCCACAGAAAGAAGTTTAAGGGCCAGATTGCCGGCCTCCGCGCCATAGGCGGAGACGAACATATCCAGAGCCTTCTCGCAGATCTCGCTCTTGGCAGCAAGAGCCAGCTCGGTAATCACGGCGTTGGGGTCTTCGGCGGCCATGCGCCCGGCCAGCCAGTTCGGTTCGTCCACGCCGCGCACCTCGCGCAGGAACTCATAGATATTGGTCAGGCCGGGGCCGGTGACCACGCGCTCCTGGCTGATGCGCCCGTTGTACTTCTGTTTGAGGAAGCGCAGCAGGTCGATCTCGTCTTCGTTGCGCGGTGCGTAGTCGGCGTGGCCGCCCTCGGAGGGGTAAGGAATGTGGCTGCGGCCATTCCAGATCAGAAGCCCCTCGCCCAGGCCGGTTCCCGCGGCAATCAGCGCGCGATTGCCGATCTGGCTGGGGTCGCCCTCGCTGAGCGTGTAGATCTGGTCGGGAGTCAGCTCGTCCACGCCGTAGCCGTTGGCCTCCAGATCGTTGATCAGGAAGACATGGTTAACGCCAAGGCTGACCGAAAGCTCGCGGCTGTCCAGCGTCCAGGGAAGGTTGGTGAGGCGCAGGCGCCCATCGCGCACCGGACCAGGCACGCCGAAACAGGCCGCCGTCACCGTCTGTGCGCCCAGAAACTCTCTTACGATCTCTTCCAGCCCGGAATACTCTTTGGCCGCATACCGCTCGTCGCGGGAGGATTCCGGTTTTCCATCGATAAAGTCATACAGCGCCAAATGAACCTTGGTGCCACCTACGTCGCCCGCCAGAATCATCTTTCCCTCTCTAAAACTCCGCAGCCTTCCTCGTCCGTCGCGGGTAAAAGCGCGGCTGCGGCTTTATCCAATATAAAGGTAAGTATACCGCTGGAAGGCCATATCAATTGACTGGGCAGCCGTTCCGGATCGCGTGGCCCGGTCAGGACCTCTCGCAGGATGGCGGCCTTTTCCGCCCCGGCAACGAGGAAGAAGACCGAACGTGCGTGGTTGATGACCGGCCAGGTGAGCGTGATGCGCCAGGTGTCGCGCTGCGGCACGCGGTTGGCGGTCGCCAGGCGGCTCATCTCGTGGATCGCCTCGGTGTGCGGAAAGAGCGATGCGGTGTGGCCGTCCTCGCCGAGTCCGAGGGCCACCAGGTCAAAGCGCGGGCTCTCGGCGCCCTCCAGTCGAAAGCTGTTGCGCAACTCCGACTCGTAGCGCGCCGCGGCCGCCTCCGGCTCCAACTCGCCCTCGATGCGGTGAATCTGCTCGGGGCGCAGAGGCACACGGTCCAGCAGCGCCTCGCGGGTCATGCGGTAATTGCTCTCGGGGTCGCCGGGGGGCACCGAGCGCTCATCCACCCAATAGAGGTCGAGCATCTCCCACGGCATCCGCCAGCGCCACGGCTGATTGGGGTCGGCGAGCAGTTCAAAGGCGGCTCTGGGCGTGGACCCGCCGCTGATGGCGATCCGCGCGCGTCCCTGTGCCTCCACCGCTTCGCCGGCCATCTCGACAAAATACTGCGCCGCCCGCCGCGCCAGCGCAGCGGCATCCGGTTCCACATAGTACTTGATCTGGAGCTGCCTGTGCATAAGAGTTGGGTGGGCCTCTTGTCTCTACGTTACGCCCCATAACCCGGGAGCGGTCCGCGAAGCGGAGTTAGTCAGTGAGTCGAAGGTCCATTTTGAGCCGCTTCCGCACCTATCTTCCCAGATAGTCGCGGTACTGCGTTTCGATAATGCCGGCGGCGCGCGCCAGAGCCAGCTTCGACAGGTTGTATTGGTAGAGACTCTCGACCAGATTGCTTTCAGCGGCGGCCAGTGTGGCTTGCGCTGTGACCAGAGGTAGGTTGTCGTCCACTCCGGCATTCACGCGGTCGGTCTCGTCGGCGAGGGCGCGCGTGGCCAGCTCGACATTGGAGCGCGCGACGTCGACCAGCTTCGCCGTCGCCGCTACGTCGAGCAGAGCCGAGCGGACCTGAAGGTCAATGTGAGCGCGCAGGTCGTCAAGTTGGGCGTTGACGGCGTCCATCTGGGCCTGAGCCGCTTCCACATCGCCGCGCAATTTGGCCTCGCGAAAGAGCGGGACGCTGAGTGTGCCTTGGGCGATAAAGTTGCCGTGCGAGCCGGCGCCGCCCACCTGGCTGACGCCGTAGTAGCCGCCAACGCTGAGGGTGGGTAACCGTTGGCTGCGGTAAGCCGAGCGGATGGCCTTGAACTCGACCGCTTGATTTTGCAGGTTCTGATAGTCCTGGCGGTTCCTGTAAGCGATAGCTCGGACCTCTTCCGGGGTTTCGGCGGCCAGTTCGCTGTAAGGAGCCGGATCGGTGAGCGCGATCTTCTGGCCGGGGTCGATGCCTATCTCGCGCTTGAGCAGGATGAGGTTCTTTTCGAGGGCGTTTTGGGCTGCGATAAGCGCTTGCTGCTGCGCCTGAAGCTGGACCCGCGCCCGCAGTTCATCCAGATTGGCGGCAGTGCCGGCCTCGTGAGCCGCGTGAACGTTTCTGAGCAGCAGCTGATCTTCCGACTCCAGCGCCCTGGCGTTGTCTACCTCGCTCGAAGCGGCGATAGCGTGCAGATAGGCCGAGGCCACCTGTTGCACCACCTCGCCGCGCGCCGACATTTTGGCAAAATGAGCGGCGCGTTCCGCCGCGCCGGCCGCCTTCCAGCCCGCGATCACCGGGCCGGAGAAGAGCATCTGGCCAAATTGAATCTTGCCCTCGGTCAGCTCGTCGCGCGTGATTTCGGGGATCACACTGCCCGGGGGAAGGAGCGAGCTGAACTCCTTAGCCATGCTGGGTCCAAAGCCCATTGCGACCAGGCTTTGCTGGTGAACGCCGGTGTCGCCCGTGAGCGTGACCGTAGGCAAAAAATTCTGCAGCGCCTCGTTCTTCTGCCCCTTGATCGATTTCTCGCCGTTTTCGGCTTCCTTCAGCCCCAGATTGTTCTTGAGACCGAGCGCGACGGCCTCGTCCAGCGAGAGCTTCAGCGTCTCATCGCTGGCCGGCCGCGCGGTCACGCTGCCAAAGAAGGAGTTGGAGGCAGAACTGGGGTTTTGCGCCTGGGCGTGGAGAGTCGCCGCCACGCCCGCCAGAGATATGGCCGTCAGAATTGTCGAAGCCGTCGCCCGCCGGAAGACAAAATGTTGCGCTCGATTCACTTTCACTATTCTCTCAGATGTTCGAGGCGGCGCGAAGATTCCCGACAGAGCGGGAAAGGCATGGAAGGGATTTTAGCGGAGATGCACTTTCTATTGCCGGCGCTTCACAGGAGCGAGGAATGCCTACGGCTGCTGCAATGCGGATCGAAGGTCGGTATGCACAAAGTCGTCGCCCTTGTAGAGCACAGGCTCTCGTTTGTCGCGGGCCAGGGCGTAGGTGAAGCAGTCGCCGAAGTTCAGGTTGGCGGGATGGCCGCTGCCTTTGCCGTAGTCGCGGTAGGCCTGGCGCGCAATCCTCGCCTGCGCAACGGTTACCGGCTCGATGACGATCTCCGATTCGAGGATTAACTCATCCAGCCCCGCGCTCATCACCGGGTTACGGCGGCTATCGAGGACGATCGCAGTCTCCAGGTAGGAGGCTGCCGACATACGGAGACAGTCAGCGGATTCCATCTTTTCCGACAGAATCGGCCAGTCCGGCTCGCGCTTGATCACGGCCACCATTGCAGATGAGTCCACGATCATTTGGGCAATCCCGTCTCGTCATCGTATAGGTCATTGATCATTTCGTTCCCGCTGCGACCGTCCTTGAATAGCGGTGCGCACTGCTCGGAGAATCTCATCAGCGCCTCCATGCGGCTCTTTCGCATTAGAGGTTCCTTTTGCCGTTCCAAACGCTCCTTGAGTGCAATCGTGACGGCCATAGTGAGGGTCTCGCCTTTCCGTTGCGCCAACTCCCGCGCCAGCCGTTGGGTTTCCTCGTTTTTGATGTTAAGGGCCACCAAATTCCACCTTTCCACCATTACATTCCACCATTCTACCATATATGCATTGTCAAACAAGAAACTGCTGGCCGGACCAATCTAAACCGCGCCCTCATGCCCTAATCTAGAGGCATGAGCGACTCCACGCTGGAAACTCCGGCAACGCAGGACGATATCTTCGATTTATTAGTGGTAGGCGCCGGACCCACCGGTATGGCCTGCGCCATTGAGGCGCAGAAGGCCGGCCTGCGCGCCGTCATGGTGGACAAGGGCTGCGTCTGCAACTCGCTCTTCCACTACCCCTCGCACATGACCTTCTTCACCACGCCCGAACTGCTCGAGATCGGCGATATTCCTTTTCCCAGCACCAATGCCAAGCCCAACCGCAACGAGGCGCTCCAGTATTACCGGCATGTGGCCGCTTACTATAAATTGGATGTCCGCCAGTACCATCGCGTGGACAGGGTGACGGGCGCAAACGGCAGCTTCACGGTGCATACGGTGGACCGCTTTGGCCGCGCCGGCGCGCTTCAAGCCCGCAAGCTGGCCATCGCCACCGGCTACTACGACCGTCCCAACTACCTGCACATTCCCGGCGAGAGCCTGAGCAAGGTGCATCACTACTACTTCGATCCGCACCCCTACTTCGCGACGGATGTGCTGGTCATCGGCGGCAAGAACTCGGCTGCCATTGCGGCGCTCGAGCTGTGGCGCAGCGGCGCGCGCGTCACCCTGGTGCATCGCGACTCCGAAATGCACGAACACGTGAAGTACTGGATCAGGCCAGACATCGAAAACCGCATCAAGAACCGCGATATAAAGGCGTATTTCTGTTCCAAGGTGATTGAAATCACGCCGGACAGCGTGCTCATCCAGACGCCCCAGGGCCGCGAGACCGTCAAGAACGATTTTGTCTTCGCCATGACCGGCTACCATCCCGACTTCGAGTTCCTGGAGGCTTTGGGCGTTCGCCTGGAGGGCGAGGATCGGCTGCCGGCCTGCAATTCGGAGACGCTCGAGAGCAACGTGCCCGGCATTTATCTGGCCGGAGTGATTGTCGCCGGCGCGCGCACCAATGAGATTTTCATCGAGAATGGCCGCCACCACGGCCGCCAGATTGCCGCCGCGCTCGTGGGCAAGTGAAGACCGGTCGCTGGAGTTGGTTCAGTTCAGTTTCAGCATCCGCGCCTTGGCGGCGTCGAGCGGGCCAAAATGCTCTGGCCGGCGCGCCGGCTCGTGGGCCATGCAGTGCAGCTTCGACGGCGCCGCAGCCGCATAAGAGCGAGTGACATGGAGCCGGTCCATCACCACATAGCGTATGCGCAGGCCGTCCACGGTTGGCGCCAGTTGGGCAGGAATCCGATTGCGGTCCACATAGACGACCAACGCCGCTTCGTGCGGATTGTCCAGGCTCTGGCCCACGCCTACACCGAAAAAAGCCGGATTCTGCCGCATCAGGCCGGTGGCCGCCTGGCTCTTGACGGTCATGGCCTGCGCCAGCACTGAGGACGGCAAGCTAACGATACCAGCTTCAAACGGAGTTTGCGGCGCAGCCCCGTAGGCCACCGCGCGAGCCGTGGTGGGAATCACCAGCGTGCGCACGCCGCCCACCGTGTCCGGCACATTGACCGTCCTGTTTTCGTCCGTGTAGAGGATCACCGCGGCCTCGCCGGGATGGTCGCTGCTTTTGCCGGTGGCTACGCCCAATATTCCTGTTGCCGAACTCACCAACATGCGGGCCTGCCCAAGAGCCTGCACGGCGCGCGCGTTTTCCGAATCGCTGAGCGTGCGACCCTGCGCGGCGCTGATGGTGTTGTCGCCGTAACTCAGGCAACTGACCGCATGATCGGCCCCGCCCACAAATGTATAACTCCCGCCTAACTGCGCGTCTAACTCGCTCAGCACGCCGGCTGCCGGGCTGGCCACGCCCTGGCTCACGCCAGCAACGTCCGCCCCTCCGGCAAAGTAAAGGCCCACAGGCTCGGCATTCGCGGCATCCACCACCAGCGCGCCCGAGTCGCCCGCGTCGCTGAATTGGTTGCCGCTCACGCCCAGTTGGTTGGTAAATGTCTTGCTCAGGTAGGGCCGCGTCTCCGCGCAGTCCAGGTAATAATCCACCGTCACGTCGAGATCGAAAGCCGAGATGCCGCCGCACGTTAATCCAGTCGTCCGGCCGCTCTTGGCCACCTTCATTTCGAGCCATGCGGCCTCGCCCCGTCCGCCTGTCGAGCTGATGCCGGGAGGCGCGGCGGCCAGCGTGCCGTCTGCCTGCCTCGCGCCCAGCTCCAGAATGTTGCCGCTCGGGTCAACGGCGCGCGAGGTCACTTGAGCAATCGCCGCGTCGGCATTGGTCCGCTTCGAGCTGAGCGGCAGCCAGCCGGTGAGCTGCGCCACCGGGGCCACGGAAGATACCACCGTGGGGCCCGCGTCGTATCCCAACGGTATGCAGTTGTTGTCGATCAGCCCCGGCTGCACGATTGCGTCGCCCACGCTGGCGTGGTCGCTCCTGGCCAGCACGTGGTTGTTGCCCAGCAGGTACTCGCGCTTGCTCGAGTCCTCGACCAGCGCGCCCAGAGTGCCGCTGCAGCAATCCACAATCTGGTTGCCGCGCGTGTCGTAGTCCGTGTTGTTGCCGCCCGAGCTGCCCAACAGCACCGACGCCGCCAACGGAGCCTGATGCGTGGCCGGGTTGCTCGTAATCCCAGCCGTATTCAACAGCACCACGGCTGCGGTCCTGGAAATGGAACTCGGCCCAGCGCCCGGCAAAGCCCCGCTCACTGTGGCCACCACATAGGTAGCGCCCGTAGCCTGCACCGAGCCCGGCGCCGTGTAGGTGACTGTGCAGGAGGTAAAAGCCTGGCTTTCGCGCTGGCAACTCACCGCCCCCAGAGAACCCTGGCCGCTGCCTTGCCCGTTTGCCGAGCTTGCCAACTCAAAGTGGATGCCCGCCGTTCCGCTTGCCTCGGCCAGAAAGCCTGTAATGGTGACCGTTCCGCCTGCGCCGAGGGCCGCGTTCTCCGGCGTCAGCGGTTGCAGGAATCCCGGCGTGACGGTCAAAACGGAACTCGTCCGGAGGCTGGGATTCGCCGCCTGTGTTGCGGTCACCACTACCTCTGCGTGGTCGGCGGTCAAATAACTGGGCGGCGTGTACTGGCCGTTTGCGTTGATGCTTCCCGGCCCGCTCACTGCATCCCCGCCGGAGACCGACCAGGTGACTTCCGCCGGGCTGCCGTTCGTCTGGATGGCCGCAAACTGGTGAACCGAGCCGCCCTGAGCGCTGGTTGCATTGCAGCCGGTGCAGTTGGTGTCGATGGAACTCGCGCCTGGCGTAACCGAAAAGCCCGCATTCGAGGAATTTGCCGTGCCCATCCCGCCGCAACCGGCCACCATCAGCAGCGCCGGAGCCAGAAGCATCGGGAAATTCCTGAAATACAGCCGCATGGTCAAAGTCTCTATCTACATTCTATCGACTTATAAGTTTCGCATCTCATACCTGTTCTGGTATAATCAACACGTGCATACCGCCGCAAGACCGCTTTTCTGGATTGGGAGCAGCAAATGGCAATACGCGTTCCTGACGGCATTGAAGTAGAATTCAGCTCCGGCAACGTTTTCGCGGACCTCGGTCTGCCTGACGCAGAGCAGCTCAAAATCAAGTCTGGCCTGGTTATTGAAATTACACGCGCCGTGCGGCGTTTGGGCCTGACTCAAGAGGAAGCCGGCCGCCGGATGGGGATTTCACAAGCAAAGGTATCCGGCCTCACGCGCGGTGATTTTTCCAATCTTTCGGAACGCAAGTTAATGGAGTGCCTGAATCGCCTCGGCTACGATATCGAAATCAAGTTGAGTCCCGCCGCCGATACCGTTGGATGCCGCAGCCTGACAATAGCCTGATCTGGGTCGCCGAACTAGAAGAGTTCACTGTGTGAACCGATTCGCATCAGAATCAGGGCGGGAGGGTCTTCGGCTTTTGCGTAGATGAGAAGCAGATCCGGTTTCAGGTGGCACTCCCGAAAGCCGGACATCTCGCCTGTGAGGGCATGATCTTTCAACTTCGGATCGAGCTCCTGATCGACCACTAACTTATCCAATACAGCGGGAAGCAGCGTCTTCAGATCGCTGCGATACCTGGGGCTGGATTGCGCTTTCTTGTAATCTCGCTTGAACTGGCGAGTCCAATCAATCTTCCGCATTCAGTTGAACCATCAAATCGGCAACGCTCGACGCTGAAGGCAGTTTTCCGCGCCGGACCTCTTCCATCGCTGCCCTGGTTACGAGGTTAGGAACCCGGACCTCGAAGGGAAGCGCCTTCTCGACCGCGATGCGAGTCAGCAGGAGGCGCACAGCATCAGAAAGGCTCAATCCCATGGCATCCAGAGTTTTGGTTGCTTTGGTTTTCAGTTTCTGATCCACGCGGACGTGAATCATCGCGGTCGCATTGGGCAGGGTAGCGCTCATAAATACATTGTATACCAATTGAGATGCAAGAATCTACATGAACCTACGACAGCACTCTTCCCAGGAATCCGCGCAGCCCCCAGCGTCCCAGCGCGGCGGTGAAGAACAACAGCGCCACCAGGATCGCCCACCAGGGCATGTGCGCGATGGAAGGAGTGACGGCGGCGCGCAGGCCTTCGCTCATGTAGACGATGGGATTGAAGAGCACGCCGTACTTTAGCCAGGGAATTGTTCTCAGCCACGCCCATGGATAGTAGACGCATCCTAAAAAGGTAATCGGCACCACGATGATGGAGAAGACCAGACCGATCTGCTTGGGATTCACTGTCGAACCGATGACCAGGCCCAGCGACCCTGCCAGCAGACTCGCCAGCACCAGTACCAGCGCCAGCAGGAACCAGTTATGTATGTCGGCTCGCACCGGCACGGCCGGAATGTAGCGGGCCATGGGAATCACCAGCAGCGCGGCGACTATGCTTTGCATGGCGCTGAAGCAGACTTTTTCGAGAGCCACGGTCCACAGCGGCAGAGGGCACATCACCCTGTCGTCAATCTCGCGCGTGATGCCGAATTCGCTGGACAGCGGCAGCGCCACGCCAGCGATGCCCGAGAACATGATGGCCACGGCCATCAATCCCGGCAGAAGGATGGTGCCGAAGTCCACGCCGCCGCCGACAGCCATCGGATTGCCGTTGCCCATGCGCGGCAGGATGAAGGTGAAGACGAAAAGAAAGAGCAGCGGCTGCATCCCCACGCGCAGCACAAACGGCAGAAACTCCCGCGTAAGCACACGCAGATCGCGCAGAAACAGCCCCCAAAAGGCCTTGAAGAAGATTCCGGCTTCGAGAGCGACCGAGTCGGGACTGCCCGAAATGCGGTGGTCCAGATATCTCGTCAGCGCTTCCATATCCTGCAGAAACATCTCCAGGAGCGTCTTCAGAAATCTCCCGAGTTTCAGGCGAATGTTATTCACGCAGGTCCCTCCCGGTGAGTCGAATGAATACGGTTTCCAGGCTGGGCTCGGTAATCTGAAGGTCGCGCAGGCCGTGGGCGGCGGTGGCCTGCACCAGCTCCGGCAACAGGCCGTCGGAGTTGGCCGCAATCACGCGCAGCCCGTCGGGGGTAACTTCGGCGCTGGTAACATCGGGGCGCGCCCTCAGCTTGGCTGCCAGCGGCTCCAGCCCTTCAAGCGACCGGAGTTTCAGATTGAAGATGGTGTGCGCGCCGAGGGTGGCTTTCAGCTTTTCGGGCGACCCGAGGGCCAGCACGCGTCCGTAGTCGATGATGGCCAGCCGGTCGCTGAGCGAGTTGGCCTCTTCCATGTAGTGCGTGGTCAGCAGCACCGTGATACCTTCGGTGCGAAGCCCTTCGACCGCCGACCACATGGCCATGCGGCTTTGCGGGTCAAGGCCGGCGCTCGGCTCGTCCAAAAACAAGACTGTCGGCCGGTGCGCGATGGCGCGGGCAATCTGCACACGCTGCGCCAGGCCGCCGGACAACTGCGGCGGGTAAGCGTCTTTGCGCTCTGAGAGCATGAACTGGGTCAGAAGCTCCAGCGATCGGGATTTGGCGTGCGCGTGCGAGAAGCCAAAGTAGCGGCAGTGGAAGTAAAGGTTCTCATAGACGGTCAGCGAGCGGTCGAGCGTATTGAACTGCGGGACAACTCCAATAAGCCGCCGCGCATGGGCCGGATGCTTAACCACGTTGATGCCCTTGATGCGCACGGTTCCGCTGGTGGGCAACGCGCGTGTGGTGGCAATCGAGATGGTGGTCGTCTTGCCGGCCCCGTTCGGCCCCAGCAATCCGAAGATCTCGCCCTGTTTCAGCTCCAGGTCGATGCCATCGAGGGCCACCACGCGCAGCTTCGACAAGTAAATCTTGGTCAGATTTTCAATTTCGACAATCAATTAGGTTCACCCGGTGCGGGGAGGGAGGTTTCTATTGTCAACAAGATTATCGCACCAGGCCATCGGCCTGAAGTGCGCAGGCGTGCCTGGCGAGATGGAAAGAAGTGCCTTTGGCACTCGTATGCGCGACTCAAGGGCATAACTTATTTGAGATGCAAGAAGAGTCAGGAGGCCCTGGGCTGGCGGGGAAATGCGGGCTGGTTGGGAAGATTTGGAGCGTCTCAGCATCCCTTATGTAGTCAATTCATTGGACAATATAGAAGCGCCGGGAGCGTGCGCAATAGTCCGAAGCCGGCCTTTCAGGCCTAAGTTGTGGATTTGCTCCTGGCCTCGCCCGAGTACCCTTCGTTCTTTCCTTTTGCGTCCTCTGCTCAAGAGGGAAGATTCCGTGTTACAGTGTGGTTGCTCATTGTGATTGCTGGTTTTACGTACCAGAATGAGTCAAGCCGGCTGGCCGGAGCGCAAGACGTAGAGCGGAGGCCAGCGCTAGCGGGAGAACGATCCGCAAGCCCCGGCTTGAGCAATCATTGGCATGAACGAGGCCGGCCAACTGCGGCAAACTTTTCCGCTGAGGTGATGGGACGGTTTTCCACAGGCGGCTTGCGTAGTTTCTGCACAGTTTCGCGCTTAACTGTAAAGCGAAGGTTCTGTCCCTTATGTGAGGTTAAGGCATGAGCGAGATACCAGTCTTTGGGCAGCCAGTCATCCTGTTTGCCGAGGAATGCGACCGTGGCACCCTGCGCGAAGAGAACCAGGATTCCGTTCTCCATGTTCGCATCGCCATGGGCGACCTACTAATCGTCGCTGGCGGCGTCGGCGGATACCCTGGAGGAGCTACCGCATCCCGGATAGCGGTGGAGCATCTTTACGCGCATTTGGCGGCACTNNTGCAAGAAGGGGCAGACGGAACCCACGCCTGGATCGGCCATGTCGGCGACAGCCGCGCCTATCTGGTGCGCGCCGGCCAGTTGCACCGCCTCACCACCGACCACTCCGCCGTGCAGGACCTGCTCAGCCACGACCTGATTACCAAGGAAGAGGCTCAGCGCCATCCCGATTCCTCGGTGCTGACGCGCAGCCTGGGCCTTAAGCCCGAGGTTGAGATCGACATTGAGCAGCACCCCCTCGCCGCAGGCGACACGCTGCTGCTCTGTTCTGACGGCCTTTGGAGATTTGTCCCGGAGCGGGAAATCCAGAAGGTGATGGAGACCCCTGGATTAACGCTGGAAGCCGCCGCCCGCAATCTTCTCGAGCTGGGTCTGGCTGCCGGCGGCCACGACAACATCGGTATTGAGATGGCGCGGCTGATTCCGCCTACTAACGATGCCCGCCGACTCCATCAAACCGAGAACTACGTCGCGCTGAAGGTGGTTATAGCGATGCTCCTGGTAGCCTTCGCCGCGCTGTGCGTGCTGATTTACCTCACCTTCTTTAACTATTGACTAGCTCGCGGCGCGGGCGGTGAGCCATCGCCACACGCACGTGGCGCTCAATGCGACTGATGCGCTAGGATGTTCGGGTTGGCAGCGAGACCCTGCGTCCCTTTGCGCACGGTAGCGCCGCCGGATTCCTGCCGAGCGGAGCTATCCATATGAAAGAAGTTGCAATCATTTCAGCAGCGCGTATCCCGGTGGGCCGGTTTCAGGGCTCGCTCCAGCCTTTTTCCGCGCCGCGGCTGGGCGCGCTTGCGGTGCGCGAGGCGGTGCTTCGAGCGGGCATTGAGCCGGCTGCCGTAGACGAGTGCATCATGGGCTGCGTTTTGCAGGCCGGTCTCGGCCAGGCTCCGGCGCGCCAGGC
Source organism: Acidobacteriaceae bacterium (assembly GCA_003142015.1). Classification (GTDB taxonomy): domain Bacteria; phylum Acidobacteriota; class Terriglobia; order Terriglobales; family Acidobacteriaceae; genus Telmatobacter. The sequence goes on from PLOI01000031.1 coordinate 15,345, forward strand.
CGCGATCTACGGCGGATTGTCCAATCAGGTAGCCGCGCTCACCATCAACAAGGTCTGCGGTTCGAGCCTGAAGGCCGTGGCCCTGGCCGCGCA
>PLOI01000031.1:15455-16095 GCA_003142015.1 Acidobacteriaceae bacterium
GCGGAGAAGATCGCGGCCCGCTACGGCATCAGCCGCGAGGAGCAGGACACTTTTGCGGCCGAGTCGCATCGCCGCGCCGCTTCGGCCACGGCGGAGGGTTTCTTTCGGGAGGAGATTCTGCCCGTCGAGATTCTGCCGGCCAAAAAGGGAGCGGAATCGCGGCTCTTCGATGCCGACGAATCGGTCCGCCCTGAGACTACCGTCGAAATCCTTTCCCGGCTCAAGCCGGCTTTTCAGCCGGAAGGCACAGTGACCGCCGGCAACTCTCCCGGCGTGAGCGACGGCGCCGCGGCCCTGGTGGTCACCAGCGCCGCGCGGGCTGGAAAATTGGGCATCGTGCCGCTGGCTGTGATTCGCGCCCAGGCCACCAGCGGCGGCGCGCCGGAGTGGTTCGGACTGGCGCCCATCGAAGCCGTGCGCAAAGCGGCGGCAAAGGCGGGTTGGCCGCTCGATAGCGTGGATTTGTTCGAGCTGAACGAGGCCTTCAGTGTGCAGGCACTCGCTGTGAATCGCGACCTGGGCCTCGATCCCGCGAAGGTCAACGTGCAGGGCGGCGCGGTGGCCATCGGTCACCCCATCGGCGCCAGCGGAGCGCGCGTGCTGACTACGCTGCTGTATGCGCTGAAGCGGCTGGGCAAGA
>PLOI01000046.1:0-6854 GCA_003142015.1 Acidobacteriaceae bacterium
CAGATTTACCCTCCATCGGCGCAGAATCATTAAATGAACTTGTGACCAGCGGTTTGTGCAGTGTCAGGTATGTGCCCGGTCTGTTCTGTCAACTATCCGCCCGGTTTATACCCGTACCACTGCATACCCCACCCCCTCCCAGGAAAAACAGGAGATTCCCGCCGTCTTAAGAACATTCAAGCGTAAGATAATAAACAGCTTAACGCGAACGGTATCTGTACTAAGTAGTAAACAGAACCACTCAATTTCCGCCCTTTCCCCGGGTTTTTTTGCCCGGATTCTGCCAATTTTGCTCGCTTTTCGCGCAGAAAATGAACCCCACCTTTGAAGCGCAAAAGGAACAAGCGCTTCAAGGGTGGGGTCTTCGCTTCTGTCCGTGTATCGGTTTACGTACCCAGCGCAAAAGCCCGCGCCGATTCCAGCAGCTTTGCGACCGACTCCTTCGAGCACGACTCGCAGTAGATGCGCATCAGCGGCTCGGTGCCGCTGGCCCGCAGCAGCAGCCAGGTCTCGGCGGCCTTCGGCTTGGTGGAGGCTTCGGGGTTGTCGAGGTAGAACTTGACGCCGTCCAGCGTCTCCTGGCAATAGATCGGCATTCCGCCGAAAACCGGATCTCCGGGTTTGAGCGCCTTGGCGCGAGCAATCGCGCCGTTCTTCACGTCTTCCGGTAGTGCCAGGTCGATGCGGCCGTACTGGTGCTCGCCGTACTCAGCTTGCAGATCGGCGACAAGCTCGCCCAGCGGCTTGCCTTCCTCAGCCATCACATTGGCCAGCAGCAGCGCGTTCAGCAGGCCGTCGCGCTCCGGCAAATGGCGCTGGAAGCCGATGCCGCCCGACTCCTCGCCGCCCATCAGAATCTCGCGCTCCAGCATGTAGTCGCAGACAAACTTGAAGCCGATGCCGTGCTCGATCAGCTCGCGCCCGTGCTTCAGGCAGATGCGGTCCAGCATTTTGGTGGTGTTGAAGGCGCGGGTAACGGCGCCGGGCCAGTCGTTGTGGTGCTTGAGCACCCAACTGAGCAGGACCGAGTAAATCTTGTGCGGATCGACGAAGTTCCCGTGCTCGTCGGTGGCACCGATGCGGTCCGCATCGCCATCCGTGCACAAGCCGGCCTGGCAGCCGTTGGCCACCACAGCCTCGCCCAGCGCGCGAATGTGCGGCTCAATAGGCTCGGGATGGATGCCGCCAAAGAGCGGATCGGCATTGGCGCGAATCTGCACGTGAGCCACGCCGATGCGGGTAAAAATATCGGAGATGAAGGTGCGCCCGGCGCCGTACATTGAATCGACGGCAAACTTCATTCCGGATTTCTGGAGCTTATCGAGGCTCGTAAAGCTCTCGATGGCCTTGAGGTACGTGGGCAGGAAATCGACCTCCTCAATCGCGGCGGGCTGCGCGGCGCGGGCGACAGGCTGACCGAGGTAGGATTCGATCTCGGCGATAATGGAGGGCTTGCCTGAGCCGCCGTACCAGGCCTTGTACTTGACGCCGTTCCACTGTGCCGGGTTGTGCGAGCTGGTGATCATGATGCCGCCGGCCGCCTTGCGCTCGCGCACGCCGAAGCTGAGCGCAGGGGTGGGCGTAATGTCGTTGGCCAGCATGACCGGAATGCCCGTGGCGGCGGCCACCTCAGCGCAGGCACGGGCGAAAGCCTTTGACCCGAAGCGGGTGTCGTAGCCGATGCAAAGGCCTTTGGCGGGGTCTTCCTTGGCATGGATGTAAGCGGCGATGGCCTCGGCGGCGATGCGGACATTGGCGAAGGTGAAGTCGTCGGCGATGACAGCCCGCCAGCCGTCGGTGCCGAACTTGATTTGAGGATGAGGCATGATGGCGTTCTCGTTCTCCCAGAGAACTAGGATATAGGATGCAACCGGCGCTGATTGCGGAACGAAGTGAAGGAAGTTCGCGCCATCCCATTACCTCGGCAATTCGAGCGCTTACGCGTCCGGAGGTACATCCACGAAAGGGTGATCTTCCGGCAGCATACTTTGATGCAGAATACGCGAAACGAGAATGCCGTCTTCCTGCCACCGATAGAAAAAGACATGGCGCCCCTTTTCAAAGCGATACAGGCCGGGGCGAATCCAGCCGCAAGGTCGGCCTAGCGCCGGATTGCCGGCCAGCAATTTCGCGCAGGCCTCAAGGCTGCCGATGTAACGCTCAGCCTGCGCTGCGCCCCAGGTTTGAAGAGTGTACGCGCCTATGCTCAGCAAGTCAGCTTTGGCGCTCCGGGAAAAACTTACCGTGGCCATGGCTAACTTGCGTTCGCGGTCAGATGGAGCGCCTCACGCACCTGCTGGAAGACATCGCCTTCGGCAATGCCGCTTACATCTCCCTCGTCAATAGCAGTGCACAACGCTGTCAACTTTGCCTCGTAGAGCCGCTCCTCGCGCTCCAGAGTCCGTAGCCCGGCGCGCACCACCTCGCTGGCGTTCTCATAGCGTCCGGCCTTCACCCTCGACAGCACGAAACGGTCAAGCTCCTGGGTCAAATTCACGTTGCGCGTCGGCATAGAACTGCTCCTCGTTCTCTTCGCGGAGAAGAGAACTGGAAGCAAGCATACCACCGTTAGCAATCATTGCCAATACAGAAACTGCACACGACGAGCCGCACTTAGAATGGAAGAATTGAGAAAGTTCTGCTGCCGGTATGCGCGGCCGCCCTGCCTCAGATCAGCTCGGTCCGCCCGGTGATTCCCAACTCCTTCACGATCTTGCCCACATCCTGAGAGTGGTCACGGTGAGCTATCAGCAGCGCATCCTTGGTATCCACGATGACCAGATCCTCGACGCCAACCAAGGCGACAAACTTATGCGGGCTGAAGATGTAGTTGTTGCCGGAGTCGAGAGCCATGTGGCCGCTGGTATCGGTCACGTTGCCCTCGCTGTCTCCACGCAGGCGGGTTTCCAACTGGTACTCGTAGAGCGAAGCCCAGGAGCCGAGGTCGTTCCAACTGAACTCGGCCGGGATGCAGTAGAGATGAGACAGATGCTCGCCCTTGGCAGAGCGCGGCTCCAGCACGGCGTAATCGACTGAGATGTTCTCGCACTTGGGATAGACATCGTGGAAGACCGCTTCAAACTTGGGCGTGCCGTAAGCGGCGGCGATGGTTTCCAGCAGCGGAGCGGTCTCCGGCATATGCTCGCGGACCGCGTTGGCCAGGGTGCGCGCCGACCAAAGAAACATCCCCGAGTTCCAGAAGTAGTTGCCCGCGGCAATGAACTCATCGGCGCGGTTCTGGTTGGGCTTCTCGATAAAACGGCGCACATGGAGAGCGGAATCGTCCCTGGTGTAGTCAGTGGTCTCGATGTAGCCGTAGCCGGTTTCGGCGCGGGTGGGCTCAATGCCCAACACCACCATATTGTCAGCGGCGGCAGCCACGGCGATGCTCTTTTGCAGCGCCTTGAGGAAGCGCGGCTCATCGCCGATCACGTGGTCGGAGGGAAAGATGCCCAGCACCGCGTCGGGGTTCTGGCGCTCGATGAGGAAAGCAGCCAGTCCGCAGGCGGGAGCGGTGTTGCGGGCTACCGGCTCCTGGACGATCTGCCCGGCGGGTATGCCCTTCAACTGGTCGGCGATCTCCGCGGCCAGATACTCGTTAGTGATCACCCAGGTCTGGTCCAGCCCGGCCAGCGGCTTGAGGCGCTCAACGGTCTGCTGGATCATGGAGCGCTCGCCGTCCAGGGCCAGAACCTGCTTGGCGTGGGCACGGCGGGAGCGGGGCCAGAAGCGCGTGCCGCTGCCTCCGGCAAGAATCACAGGGCGGAAATCAATAGGCTTCGACATTGTTGACACATCCTACTCGACAAACTATACGTTTGCACAGTGATGAACGATACTTTTTGGAAAAAGCTGTCCCACCTGCTGAAAATGGAGGGATTTGCACAAGATACCCAGCCGGCATCCCACGGAGAAAAACCGGCTGCGGAGTCGCCCCGGCTACTCCAGCCTGGCCAGAAATTCTCCCATGCGGCGGGTCCCTTCGTCGATGTTCTGCCGGGTCACCGGATAGGAGATGCGGATGTGCTCGGCTGTGCCGAAAGCCTCGCCAGGGACGGTAACCACATGGGCTTCGTGGAGCAGCCGCGTGGCCAGCTCCGTCGCCGTCTTGATTCCGCCCTTGCCCAAAAAGGCGCCAATGTTGGGGTAAACATAGAACGCGCCCTCGGGCTTGGTGCAGGTGACGCCGGGAATTTCTCCCAGCTTGGCCAGCATATAGTCGCGCAGGCCGATGAATTCGGCGCGGAACTCGCTGACGCACTCCTGCGAGCCGGCCAGGGCGGCCACGGCGGCCTTCTGCACAAAGCTGGTGGCGTTCGAGGTCGATTGCGACTGGAGCTTGCTGAGGTTGGCCGTGACAGACTTCGACGCCAGCGCGAAGCCGGCCCGCCAACCGGTCATTGCATAAGTCTTCGACAGCGAGCCGAGCACCACGATATGCTCCTTGGCCCAGGTAAATGAGCCTCCGGAGACGGGCTTTCCCGCATAGTTCAGGTAGACGTAGCACTCGTCCAGCAGCAGGAAAATCCCGCGTTCGTGGGCCAAGTGAACGATGCGCTCCAGGTCTTCAGCCGACATGACCGAGCCAGCCGGATTCGAGGGCGAGTTGAGGATGATTGCCTTGGTTCGGGGCGTAATGGCCTTTTCGATCGCATCGGCCGTAATGCGGAAGTTCTCCGCCTCGCTGGTCTCGAGCAGGACCACCTTGCCGCCGGCGTATTGGATGATGTCTTTGAAGCTAACCCAGTAGGGAACGGGCAGGATGACCTCGTCGCCGTGGTCCACCAGCACCTGTATGGCATTGAACAGAGCCAGCTTGCCACCGGTGGTGAAGATGGCCTCATCAATTGAGTAGTCGGAACCGAAGTCGGTCGCGTGGCGCTCGACGATGGCCTTGCGCACGTCGGGAATGCCCGGCACCACGGTATAGCGGGTGAAGTTGGCTTCAATGGCGGCAATGGCGGCGTCTTTAATGTGGTGCGGCGTGGGAAAATGCGGCTCGCCGGCGCCAAAATCCACCAGGTTGGCGCCCTGCGCGCGCAGCTTGGCGGCTTCGGCAGCCACCGCCATGGTTGCGGAGACCTCGATCCGGTCAATGCGGCCCGTAAAGACTTGGGGAGAAGAGCTTGCGGTCGTCATAATACTTCTATCTTTACAGATTTTCGGGCAAGCGCAAAATTCCCCGCGAATAATTAAAAGGAGATTTGAGATCCCGGCATCTCGTCAGTTCAATGCCCGCCCGCCGGCTCTGACTCCCCAACGCGCTCACTCCGCCGGCTCTGAATCCCCTTTGCCAGCCAAATCTTTCATGAGCCCACGCGCCTCGGCCGCGTACGATTGAAGTACCTCAATCCTGTAAACGGGATTAATAATCGGCGTGACTCCAAAGCCGATGCGCCCCTCATCGGGCACCACGAATTGAATCTCAGCGTCTTCCAGCACGGATTTAGCGATGTCAAGCGCAACGGGATTGGCGCTTTCGAAAACGACTACCAATTCTTCATTTGGGTCCGGACCTGCCATTTCGCCTTCTCCTTCTTCAGCCCGCATTTACAGGCCAAACCTGACGCAATTCAGCTCTGGCTCGCGCCCATGCGGTCGCGAAGGCGTTTGAGCACGTTGGGCGGCACCAGACCGCTCACGTCGCCGCCGAAACTGAAGACTTCCTTCAGCATTCGCGAGCTGACAAACGAGTAGCGCCCAGCCGGTTGCAGAAATACGGTCTCGATCTCCGGGGCCAGGCGCCGGTTCATCAGCGCCATCTGGAACTCGTATTCGTAATCGGAGATGGCGCGTATGCCCCTCAGCACAGCCGAGGCTCCCTGCCGGCGCGCAAACTCCACCATTAGCCCGTCGAATGTGGCTACCGACACGTTGCCCAGTGAGGCGGTCGATTCCTTCAGCATCTCCACCCGCTCCTCGACGGTGAAGAGCGGATCTTTCACCGGATTAACGAGAATGGCGACGGTAAGGTGCTCAAAGAGCTTGGCCCCGCGCTGGATCAAGTCAAGGTGACCGTTGGTCGGCGGGTCGAAGGTGCCGGGATAGAGGGCCTTTACGCTCATGGTTGCTGCTCCCAACAGATTCTAGCAGCCAATCCTGTCCCTCGGGTTGCGTTCCTGGCTCCTCTGGTCGTAGGATTGGCAGGGTTTGGCGAACGGGATCTGATCGTTGCCCGTGGGGCAGCGCGGCACCATGAATGTTGCATACCTGTTTGCCTCGCCTATCTCGCCGCACCCGCGGCGCACGACCAGGGCAATGGCAGGAAAGATTTGCCCGGTCACAGGAGCTTTATTCCGTATGTCCACTAAAACCATCATCGAGCCATTTCGCATCAAGAGCGTTGAACCCATTCGCTGGACCACCCGCGACGAGCGGGAACTTCTGCTGCGCGCCTCGCATTACAATCTTTTTCTGCTTCCGGCCGACGATGTTCTGATCGACCTGCTCACCGACTCCGGCACCGGAGCCATGTCAACGCACCAGTGGGCGGCGATCATGGAAGGCGATGAAAGCTACGCCGGCAGCCGGAGTTTTGTCCGCTTCAAGAATTCGGTTCAGGATATCGTCGGCTATGCCCACGTCATCCCCACTCATCAGGGACGGGCTGCGGAACGCATCCTATTCAATGTAATGTGCAAGCCGGGCGACTTGGTGCCGAACAACACGCACTTCGACACCACCCGCGCCAATATTGAGGCCGTCGGGGCCGAGGCGGTTGACCTGCTGCTGCCCGAGGCGCGGCAACCCGGCACACGCCTCCCGTTCAAGGGCAACATGGATGTCGCGGCTCTTGAAGCCCTGATTACGCGCGTGGGGCGTGAGCGCATTCCGCTGGTGATGCTCACGGTGAC
>PLOI01000046.1:6866-21104 GCA_003142015.1 Acidobacteriaceae bacterium
GGCTGCACCATGAGCGCCAAAAAAGACGGCATGGCTAACATCGGCGGCTTCCTCTGCACTAACGACGATATCCTGGCGCGCCAGGAGAAGGACCTGCTGATTCTGACCGAAGGCTATCCCACCTACGGCGGGCTTGCCGGTCGCGATCTGGAGGCCATCGCGGTGGGCATCCAGGAGTCGTTGCAAGAAGACTACCTGCGCTACCGGATTGCCTCGACGGCTTACCTGGGAGATCACATCTCCCAGCATGGCGTGCCCATTGTGCAGCCGCCGGGCGGCCACGCCATCTATCTCGACGCCAAAGCTTTTCTGCCGCACATTCCGGTCGATCAGTTTCCCGGCGTCGCTCTTGCCACGGAGTTGTATTTGGAAGGCGGTATCCGCTCGGTCGAGATTGGCAGCCTGATGTTTGCCGCCGCCGCGCAGATGGAACTCGTGCGGCTTGCCATTCCGCGGCGCGTCTACACCCAGAGCCACATCGATTACGTGGTGGAGATCATTCTTCAGGTCTTTGCGCGGCGCGCCCAGATTAAAGGGATGCGGCTGACCTACGAGGCGCCGTTCCTGCGCCACTTTACCGCGCATCTGGAGCCGATGCCTTAGCAGGATGCGTCCGCGCCGGCCGCATGACGAAACGCGGAATCAATGGACGATCATCACCGGGCAATGCGCATACCTCAGAACGCGCTCCGAGTTTGAGCCCAGCATCCAGCGATGCAGGATGGTGTGGCTGCGCTTGCCCATCACAATGAGACTGGCCTGGATTGTGTCCGCCTTATGGATGATCTGTTCCGCCGGATGACCGAGGACGATATCCGTTTCGAGTTCAATCTCTTTTTGCCGGGCGCGCTCGCGAAGCGGAGCGAAGCTGTTCTCAAAGCGTTCGCGCCCGTTTTCGAGAACCGCGTTGAACTCCGCGCTCTCGGCGGGTTCCGGCGGCCGGATCACAGAGACAACGAAGAGCTTGGCTTTCATGTCCCCCGCCATTGACAATGCGACATTCAATGCGTGCTCCGCATGTGGCGACGCGTCGAACGCCACCAGTATCCTTTGAATTCCAACAAAAACAGGGCTTCCCATGACGATCACCTAACCTTCTTCTGCGGGTACTGGCTGCATGACTTCCTTCTCTGCTTTCTTGCCTGCCTGATTGTGGGGAAGTAGATGGCGGGGCAGGAAAAATGAATTCGCAATCACGGTCGGAATCACGGCGCTGGCGATGACTGTGCCCACGATGTAAGAATACTGCGCCTGCGTGATGATCTGGTGATTGAGCCCAAAGAGCGCCGAGATGGTGCCGAAGGTGAGGCCCGTGGACATCATCAGCGTGTAGTAGGCTCCGGCGTTGCCATCGTATTTGTGCACACGCACGGCCGGATACACTGCAACTGCCTTGAAAAACGACTTCGCGCCAAAGAGGACGAGCAACGTCACAGGCGCAGCCATCAGTGCGGATACAGAAACAAACGAACCGGCCCGGATAAAGTAGAACGGCGTGAGCAGCCCGAAAGTAAGTGTACGCAGTCGGCGAATCAGCGAGTGGTCTTTTCCCACCGTTCCCGCCAGAACCATGCCGATCATATACGCCGGAAGAACCGCTTCGCTTCCAGCCCACACAGCCAGTCCGCCCATGGCAAAGAGAAAGAAGAGAAGGTACTTGGCTTCGAGTTCGGAAACGCGCCCACCGTATTTCCTGAAGAACCGCGGCGTGAGAAAGGGCAGCACTACAAAGACAACGACGGAAACTGCTACGAAAATCAGCGTCTTGATGGTGAACGGTGAAAAGATCAGTCCGAGCGCAATCACGGTTCCGAGATCATTGATGAAGCAGGCGGCGAGAATCGCCTTCCCGTACTCCGTCACGTTGAACCCAAGTTCAAGCATCACCGCGTACACCACGGCCACCGAAGTCGTGGAAAGCGCAACGCCGCACAGCCAACTGGGCATGATGGCCCAGTGCAGCACGTAGTGCGCGATCGCGGTGCAGCCGAAAAACGGACCGAAGAATCCCGCGAGGCCAATGACTGACGCCTCGCGCCACTTGGCTTTGAAAATTACGGGATCAAGTTCCGCACCGGCAAGGAACGTCAAAACGATTGCACCCGTTCCCGCCAGAAAAGTGATCCACTGCGTATTCCCTGCGAGTCCCCCCTGCGCAAAACCGAAGAGCCCGGTCAGGAAAACGCCGATGACCAGTTGGGCCACCGTGCCCACCACAATCTCAGAAAGCGCCGTCGAGATCTTGAACCAGATCGCGAGCAGCGTCGCGGCCAATGCCAGTCCCACCCATAGAGCAGCCAGAGCCCAGGTGTTCATCATCAACGCTAACTCCTAAGTTGTCAGATCAGGGATCGGGCCGGGACATGACTCCGCAACAGGATTCCCTGTCAGGAGTCATCATCTGTCCGGAACGTTCTATGGACAGCGGTTAAAGGTGAACTCCTTCACCGTAACCAACTTTCTTACGAATACGTCATGGAGCGCCCCGCTGTCAATCGCGGGGTTCACGCGTTGCGTCACCGTTGCAGCAGATCGATGGGCTTGGTGAAGTCAGTGACGCGAATGTGTCTTGCCAACTCCGGGTGCTGGCGCTGGAAAGCTAGATACATCTCCCATGCGGTGCGGCGGTAGCTGAAGTGGCCAGCCGGCCCGGAGCGCAATTCGATGATGTATTGCGCTTCGGCGAAGTCCATCTTGAACAGCGACCGAATGCGCGTGGCCAGTGGCAACAGGTAGAGCGCAGACTGAGCGGCTTCTGGAGCCATGCCGGCTGCGATCTGGGCGCTTGCCCGGTGAGCCTGCTCGACGGCGGATTGGTAATCGCCCAGAATACCGGCTTCGGCGAGGACGTTCACCTCCGGACCAAGGTCGCCGCAGGCGGGAGTCTCATAGCCGTGCCGCGCGGTGATCGGCTGGATGATCTGCGTGCACCGGCGATGGCGGTGCATATCGCGGAAGCCGCCGGTGTCCATGAGAATGTCAAAGCGCAGTGCCGCTCCAGCGTGAAACGCGCGCAAAGCTTCATCGTGTTTGCCGCGATGGCGCAGGCCCAGCTCAACAATTTCGATCACGCGCGCTTCGGGCAGCCCCGCGACCAGGTCGCGAATCTGCCGGTAAGAGTGGTGACTGGCCGAGTAAAGCAGCGTCGCGGCCAACTCCACTTCGAGAGTTTCCGTGGGCTCAACCAAATCGACCACCGGTGACCCTGCGTGGGGCAGGCTTTCGAGGAGTTCCTCCGCCGCCTGAGCCAGCTCAGCGCGAGTCTGGATTTGGTAGTCGTTGGGCTGGGCGTACTTGACCAGCGTGGGTGCGCTGCGCACCTCGCGTGTGAGCAGGCTGGCGGCTTCTGAGACCAACTCCGGATCGGAGGCCTCCACCATTTCAACGAAGGTAGCGCCTGCCTCGGCGTTGACCACCCAAGCGGGGCCGGTGGCGGCTTCGCGGAGCTTGACTCCCAGATCCCTGATCTCGGCGGCGGGATGAGAAAGCAGCCGCGAGACCTGGGTTTCCAGAGTCCGGGCGTTTGTAATCTGGCCGAGCGAAGTGTTGGTGGCCAGCGGAAGCAGGTAGCGGGCCACGTCGAAGGCGCGCGCTTTGAGAGTTCGCTCGTAGGCTTCGGGCTTCATGGCTTCCGGACAGGCCACGCGCCGGCGCAACGCGTCAAAAACCGCGTCATTCACGCGCTTGTACGCGCCAAACAGGCCTTCAATGGTCTCGGAATAAAGCTGGGCCGAAGCGGAATCCTGGCCGAAATCGGGGAAATACCAGCCCGATTTGAGGAAGTTCTGATACCTTGTTGATCGTTCCTGGCCATCCCACCTCTGCTCGTCAACCAGCACCATAGCGGCCAGCAGGCTGAGCCGCTCAATGGACATGGCGACATGGGCCAGGTCGGCGATGGAGCGGTGGCCGTATTGAAAATAAAAGGTGTTCAGGAACTGCTCAGCGCGCTGGGCGCTGATTTCAGCCAGCGACTCGCGCATCGAAAGTGCGGAGCGGGAGTACTTGGCCATGGCGTAGGCCAGCACTTCGGGGTTGGCGCCGTGGATGGCAAAGACTTCGGTCTGGTTGCGTGCGACGGGGGTCATGAAAGATTCACTGGACATAGCTGAGGGCTCGCGAACAGAATACGTCATGGGAGCGGATTTAGGTTTGCATCTTTGATTCCGCTCCTGGCATCCACTGATAGAAACAAACCGAAAAAGTAGGAGCAAGACAGGAGCAACCGGGCCATGGGGGACGATCTGATTGGCGCACCAGGCGACCCGCAGCCCTTGCCGCCGGGCCATTGGGTGCTGACGCAGCGCTGGAACGATCTGCTGTTTGCGCACTGGCCGGTCCCGGCCTCGTCGCTCGCTGCGCTCATCCCTGAAGGCTTGCAGGTGGACACCTTCCAGGACACGGCCTGGCTGGGGATAATGCCCTTCTGGATGGACAAAGTCAAAGTTCACGGCCTGCCGCCGATTCTCGGGGCGCGCAGTTTTCCGGATCTTAGTTTGCGCACCTATGTCCGCGAAAAGCGAACGGGAACGCCGGGAGTCTGCTGTCTCTCGCTGGATTCGAGCAACCTACTGGCTGTGGCGGCCGGACGCGCTATCTATCGCCTTCCCTACCACTGGGCCGAAATGCGCCTGGAACAGCGCACCGAGCGGGAGTTTTCCTTCTATAGCCGCAGGCGGTTTGCCGGCCGGCCAGTGGTGTTCAAGGCGCGCTACCGCGGGCTGGGCCCGTCGCGAAAGCTGGCCGAGAGCCGCCTGGGCACGCTGGAGTACTTCCTCACGGAGCGCTACTGCCTCTTCTCGGCCAATGGATCTGGGCAGATTATCCGGGCCAATCTGCACCACGCCTCCTGGCCCCTGGAAGAGGCTGAAGCGGAGATCGAGCAAAACGACCTGGCCGCAGTGCTCGGCATAAAGCTGCCCGACCTGGAGCCGGTGCTGCACTATTCGCGGCAATTGGCCGTCTATATCTGGCCAGCGGAGCTGGTGCGGACGGCGCTGGTATCGCGCCCTGTAACAGCAACGGCGACGCCTTTTGATCAATGCGGCCTTTAGAACTGGCTGCATAAATCGGCTTTGTATCAGGGCACGACTTCACAGCTTGCGGAAAAACTCATTGTTTTGAAAGGGCACGACTTCAGTCGTGCCGTAAATGCCGCAAAATAAACGCGGGCTTTAGCCCCTGAGGATAAGCTGATTCAGACTGCACCACCGCTGAGCCGGCGGCTGGCCTGCGTCTCTGACTCTCACCCATTTATAATCTGGACGAAAGGGCGCGGAAACGTGTGCGCAAGGGGGTCAGAGGAAGATTATGTCAGATTTGCAGGGAAGAATTGCGCTGGTAACCGGAGCCGCGCAGGGTATTGGGCGGGCCGTTTCGCTGGAGCTGGCGCGGGCCGGGGCCACGCTGGCCGTGGCGGACATCAACGAGGAGAAGCTGGCGCTGGTGGCCAAAGAAATTGAGGCACTGGGCGGCACGGCAGCGGCGTTCAAACTGGATGTATCCAACCAGGAGTCGGTTGAAGCCGGGGCAAAGGCGGTGCTCGAGCGCTTCGGCAAAGTCGAAATCCTCGTCAACAACGCCGGCATCACCCGCGACAATCTAATGATGAGCATGAAGCGTGCCGAGTGGGACCTCGTTCTCTCCATCAATCTGACCGGGGCATATCTGCTGACCCAGGCCGTGCTGCGGCCCATGATCAAGAATCGCTGGGGAAGAATTGTGAACATGGCCAGCGTGGTGGGACGCGCCGGTCAAGCGGGCCAGGTAAATTATGCTGCTTCCAAGGCCGGCCTCATCGGGCTGACAAAGTCATTGGCGCGCGAAGTTGCCTCACGTGGAATTACCGTGAACGCCGTTGCGCCGGGCTACATTGAGACGCCCATGACTGCCGTGCTTGACGAGAAGGTGAGCGCCGCCATGCTCGCCACTATTCCGTTGGGCCGGCGCGGAACGGACCTCGACATTGCAAACGCGGTCAAGTTTCTGGCCTCGGACGCGGCCTCTTACATCACCGGCCACGTGCTCGACGTGAACGGCGGAATGTTCATGGGGTGATAAGGCTGCACAGCGCCTGACTAATTCGGCTGCGGGGTGGTTGCGGGCGCGGCGTCGCGCGGAACGGTTGGCGTTCCTCCCGGCGGCATGCCCATGACCGTCACCGACGCGGCCACAAAGGTTCCATCCTTCACGGCTCCCTCAACGCGCACCCTGTCACCCACCTGAAGATCGGCCAGGGTGATGGGTTCGCGGCGCTTGCGGAAGGTCGTGTTCTCGTCTGCCACAAAGGCGTGCGCGGCGCTGTCCACCGTGGCAAAAATGCTGACCCTGGTTTCGTTGATGGCCGTCACTTTGCCCATCAGCCACGTCTTGCCGAAGTCGGCCTACATCTCGCGAATTTGTTTGGCGCGCTCAGGATCAAGCTGCAGAACAACTACTGCGCCCACGGATTTGACTGCCGCATCTACTTCACCGAGCGCGGCCACTGCATCGCCCACCTTGATGTCAGTGGATTTAAGCGTCTGCGGAGGATTGCCGCCGCCTTCGCCTCGCTGCCTCGCCGTCTGCTTCATGATCCGAGTGTTCGCGCTGAAATGGATGGTATAGGTTTCGCCCCCATCGGTCTTGATGATGTAGTGGTCGGCGGCCACTTCAGTTACCGTTCCGGTAATGCCGCCTCCACCGCTCATACCTCCCCATCCGCCACGTCCGCCACGCTGGCCGGAGTTTGCATCCTGAGAAAAAGCGGTCATGGTCAGCGCGACGCCGAATACGATTGCGGACAAAAAGCGGATTTTCATGGCAAGCCGATTCATAGGAACTTCACGGGGGTGCGAATGAACAGCCCCTGAAATCATAGACGTTGGAAGGCTGTCCTGAGACTATGGCTCATGGGCGCCGAGCGCAAGCGACGCGGGAAATGCCTTGCAGATCGGGGACGAATTCGACACATTCAAAGCCTGCACTGGTGAGCAAGTCGGCAATCGCCGTCGATTGGCCGTAGCCGATTTCAAGCACAACAAATCCGCCGGGGGTGAGCGCGTCAAATGCCGCAGGAATGAGACGGTGGTAGATTTCGAGGCCATCTTCGCCCGCAAACAAAGCCAGCGCAGGTTCATATTCGCGCACTTCAACATCGAGTGAATCGCGGTCGGCCATGGCCACATAGGGAGGATTCGAGACGATGATTTCAAATCTCTCTCCCTCAACCGGCGCAAGCAAATCACCCAAAAGAAACCGTACTGCAACTCCGTTGCGCTTCGCGTTTTCTTCGGCAAGTGCCAGGGCACGCGAAGAAATGTCGGTTGCCGTAATGGAGGCATGAGGCAGCCTGTGGGCCAGCGCGACGGCAATGGCTCCTGATCCGGTGCCGACATCCACAATGCGCGGGGCGACAAAGTTGGAGGCCATCTCGATCACCTTCTCCACCAGGTGTTCGGTCTCGGGGCGCGGAATCAGCACATCGGGCGTTACAAGAAACGGCAAGCCGTAAAACTCTGTCTCGCCCGTGATGTATTGAATAGGCTCGCCCTTGCGGCGGCGTTCCAGTAACTCGGTATAACTCACGGATAACTCATCGGCGAGTAACTCATCGTTGTGTGCGATCAGCCAGGCGCGGCTTCTCTTCAACAAGTGCATCAGCAATAGCTCCGCATCCCGCCGAGCTCTCTCGGGATGTGGGCCATCCTTCAGCGTTAACTCCCCTAGATCGAGATGATGGCGCAGCGAAAGCATGGAAGACCTCAAGCCGCCTTACCGCCGGCCTTCAATTGCTCCGCCTGGTAGTGCGTGATAAGCGCATCAACAATGGGTTGCAACCGGCCTTCCATTACCTGGTCAAGCTGATGCAAAGTCAGGCCAATGCGATGGTCTGTCAGCCGGTTCTGCGGGAAGTTATAGGTGCGAATCTTCTCGCTGCGGTCGCCGGTGCCCACCTGCTGCTTACGCGCCTGGGCTAGCTCCGCATTCTGCTTGTCCATCTCTTGCTCGTATAGTCGCGAGCGTAATACGCGCATTCCCTTTTCGCGGTTCTTGATCTGCGATTTCTCGTCCTGGCAACTAACTACTGTGTTAGTCGGAATATGAGTTATGCGCACGGCTGAGTAAGTGGTATTCACCGACTGGCCGCCCGGACCTGATGAGCAGAAAGTATCGATGCGAATATCCTTGGCTTCGATCTTCACGTCCACCTCCTCGGCCTCGGGCAGCACGGCCACCGTCACCGCCGACGTGTGAACGCGGCCCTGCGTCTCCGTGGCCGGAACGCGCTGCACGCGATGCACGCCGCTCTCCCACTTCATCTGCGAGTAGACTCGCTCACCCTCGATGATGGCAATCACTTCCTTGTAGCCGCCCACGCCCGACTCGGACATTGACATCAACTCAATCTTCCATTTGTGCTGCTCGGCAAAGCGCTGATACATGCGGAAGATTTCTGCGGCAAAGAGCGAGGCCTCGTCGCCGCCCGTGCCGGCGCGGATTTCGAGTATGACGTTCTTCTCGTCGTTGGGATCCTTGGGCAACAGCATTACTTTGATCTCTTCTTCCAGAGCCGGCGCGCGCGGCGCGAGCTTGGCGATCTCCTCCTCGGCCATGGCCTTCATCTCCGGGTCGGCCAGCATCGCGCGCGCTTCGGCCAGGCCAGCGCGCACCTGCTTCAACTCGCGGAACTTCATCACCGGAGTCTCCAGGTCGCTCAGTGCCTTGCCGGCCTTCTGATATTTCTCGCGGTCGTTGACCACCTCGGGCAGCGAGAGCTGGGCGGAGAGCTCTTCGTAGCGCTGTTCCATCTGTTGCAAACGATCAATCACGGCTAAACCTCATTCGCACGGCTAAAATCATTCGCCCGTGCAGGGGCGCGTTAGTGCTGCTTTTGGAGATCGAATCGGAAAATGGGCGAAGAACGAGTGTAGGCGGCGAGCGCCGCTAGAGAAGGGCCGGGATGGGCTGATGGAGATTCATACTACTCTTTCTATTCTAGCGCGAAAAGGAACGCTCTAAAGAAACGGATTGACGATCTTCACGCCGTCGATCTCCTGACCGTGCTGCATATCTTCGGAGAGCAGGACGCGACAGCCCGCCTGTTTGGCCATGCGCAAGACCAGAGCGTCCCAGAACGAAAAACCGTGAAACCGGTGCATATCAATTGCCGCAAGTAGGTCGTTGACAGCAGGCTCGGCTACATCGAATCTTGAATGAAACTCGACCTTGTATCGAGCAATTCCAACATCAAGTTTGAGTTTCTTTGTTACGGTTACAAAAAATTCCTGGAGAACTTGCAACGACACCACACCGGTTCGCCGCCGCCGATGCTCCAAGATGAGCTCCACTGCCTTCTTCTGCTTGACCGGATTCGAACTATCCTCCGCATACACAAGGACATTCGTATCCAGGAATGTGCGCGACAATCTACCTGCGCTCATGAATCTCGTCCCGGTTAAACTTCCAGCCCTGCGAATCCCCAAGCCCAGAGAGACGCTCAAACATCTCCAAGTCGTGCTCCACGTCGTCGTCACCCGCCAAGTGCTGGAGGTGGTCGCGAATCTCCTGGTTCAGGCTTTTGCCCACGGCGCGGAGCTTCTCTCGGGCGCGCTCGGCAATTTGCTCGTCGATGGAGAGGGTGATGTTCATATGCACAGTATATGTGCGCACGTATCCTGTGTCAAATATCCGTCTCCGGTTCAAAAGCACTCGCCGGCTTCGCAATCGCTCATCAACGGCACCTGCAACGTCGAGTCGTGCCCCACGCCGGAGTAGATAGTGATGGTCGCGGGCCGGTAGGCTTCAGGTTTGGCGGTCATAATGTTGGGCACGAAGGTCTGCGGGTTCCGGTCATAGAGCGGGAACCAGGTGCTCTGCACTTCGACCATCACCGTGTGGCCGGCCTTGAAGACGTGGTCCACGTCGTGGAGCGAAAACTTGTACTCGCGGACTGAACCCGCCTTCAGCGCCGCAGGCTTTTCAAAACTGTCGAGATAGCGGCCACGGAAGATTTCCGCATTGGTCATGAGCTGATAGCCGCGCATCTTCGCGTCGGGATCGTTGCCGGGGTACTGGTCGATGAGCTTGACCACCAGGTCGTTGTCCGTGCCGCTGGTCGAGGCGTAAATGTCGGCGACCACCTCGCCGGTCAGCACCAGATCGCGCTTGAGCACGGGCAGCTTCCACACGGCCACTTCCTTGCGGCCGGTAACAAAGCGCTGGTCTTCGGTGAGCCAGTTGTACCACTGTGAGCCTTCGGCATAAGTCTCCTGAACAGGGCGATGGCGATAAGGGACGGGGTTGGCTGGGTCGCTCACGTAGCTGGTGCTGGCTACAGCGGTCGAACCGCCGAAACTAAGCAAGCCCGCGCCCTGAAGGTGCAGACTGGTTGGCCGGGATTCGGCGGGCGGGAAATGTGCGTAGCGCTTCCAGGTGTTCGATCCGGTCTGAAAGCTTGCCGTGTCCTCGAGGTCGAAGCCCGACGGATTTGTGCCAGGTGCATCCTTGAGGTAGTGGGCGAAAAACTTTGCCTCGATCTGGGCGCGGAACTCTTTGCCGACGGGCTCACTGTAGTCGAGGTTGCCCAGGCGGCGCGAGGACGAGGACCAATAGCCGTGGCGCCAGGGGCCGAGGACGAGGAAGTTCTGGTGGTTTTGGTCGTGGGGTTCGAGCATGGAGTACTCGATCTGCGGGCCGTACATATCTTCCTGGTCGTAGTAGCCGCCGACGGAGAGCGTCGGCACCGCGACTGCATTCAAACTGTGCTCGACGCCGCGCGAGCGCCAGACGCTGTCATAGGCAGGGTGATTGAGGAAGAGCTTCCAGGTGGGCAGTGTTTTGGAACGGGAGCGCACCGCGGCTTTAGCAAAATTGCCGCTCTCTAGAAAGTAATCGAAGCCGTCGCGGGGTTTGCCGTCCTTGCCCTGGCCGTAGTTGGGAATGATTTCTTTCTTGCTGGTCTCCATGCGGAGGACGTAGTCGTAGCCGTAGCTCTGGCGGAAGGCGCCGTTGTGAAAAAAATCGTCGCCCATCCACGCATCAATCATGGGCGCCTGTGGGGAGATAGCCTTGACGGCAGGATGTGGGTCAATGCCGGCCGCCATGGCCAGAAAGCCCGGATAGCTGGTGCCGACAAATCCAGCGCGGCCGTTGTTGCCCGCCACATTCTTCAGAAGCCACTCGACGGTGTCGTACGCATCGGTGCTTTCGTCGATAGCTTTCGGGTTGCGATGGTCCGCCATTGGCCTGCTCATGATGAACTCGCCCTGGCTCTCATAGCGACCGCGAATATCCTGTGCAACGGCGATATAACCGTCGCGGGCCAGTTCAGGTCGTGCGCTGAAAAACAAGGCGCGGTTGACGCCGTCCACGCCATAGGGCGTGCGCTGGATGAGGAATGGCAGCTGCGTGTTGATGTCGGCCGGTTTTAGGATGATGGTGTGCAGCTTGACGCCGTCGCGCATGGGGATCATGACTTCGGTGCGCTGGTAATCGTGAAATACGTGATGAACAGGAGGGCCGGTGCGGCGATACGGGTCATTGGGCGTGTCGGAAAAGACTACGCTATTGCTGTGGCCATCCGCATCGAGCACGAAGCGGAGAGTGAACTTCGCGCCGTGCAAGGAAAACTCGAACGCGGAAACGGGCTTTAAATCAGCGGGAACATTGCGCTCGGACTCGAATACAAGCTTGCCGTCTTGGACGTAAAAACTGACCGGCGTGTCAGGCTCATTCGGGTCGGTGTATTCGCCGGCGAGCGCCTCAAGCTGGGCCGTTGTCGGCGCAGTTGCCTGTGTTTGCGCCGCGGCCTGGGCAGAGTGAGACGCCTGGGTCTGGCCGAATGAAACAGAAAACAGTATGAGAGATAGCGCGACAAAAGCAACTCGAAGACGAAGCAAGAATGACCTCCGCTTGACTAGGAAAAATGATGAACCCAATAACTCGATAATAAGTGAAGGTGCAGGCCTCAGTCTGTCCCGTTCATATTGCGAGGATTTTTCGCGTGTGTCCGAGAATGAATCAATGCCCGTGGCTGTGGTGGCCACGGCTTTGCCTGCTTGCCAACTCTTCCATGGGAACCACGCAGCCGTCGAGCTGTTCGCAGCCCATGTGCTCAAACTGAATGGTGGCGTGACTGATGTGGAATCGCTCCTTGAGCACGTATTTGAGCCGGGCCAGAATGCACGCGCTCTCCGACGGCGGAATGTCGGCGATCGTCACGTGGCAGGCGAGCGCGCTGGAGTTCGAGCCGAGGCTCCATACATGCAGGTCGTGGACGTTGACCACGCCTTCGACCGCCCCCATGCCGGAGCGAATCTCGCTGAGTGAAACGCCGCGGGGTGTGCCTTCGAGCAGAATATTCAGAGTCTCGCGGACGATGCCGAAGCTGGTCCAGAGGATGAGCGCGGCAATCAGCAGCGAGAGGGCGGGATCAATCCAGTTGTGGCCGGTTAGCAGGATGCCCGCGCCGCCAGCGATAACCGCCGCGGTCGAGAGCGTGTCGCCGGCCATGTGCAGAAAGGCCGAGCGCAGGTTTACGTCGCGGGCCACGCCCCACAGCAGAGCCGCAATCACGCCGTTCATCACCACGCCAGCGGCAGCCACAATCATCATCAGCCGCGGCTCGACCGCAACCGGCGAGTTGAGCCGGTGGACGGCCTCGATGGCAATCCACACGGAAATAGCGATGAGCGTAGCCGCGTTGATGAATGCGGCCAGCACGCCGGCCCGCTGGTAGCCGAAAGTCTTCGAGGGGTCGGCAGGGCGGGACTGGTAATGCACCGCAACAAAGCTGAGTAGCAAGGCGAGAAAGTCGGAGAGGTTGTGGCCGGATTCGGAGAGCAACGCCAGAGAGTGAGCGCGCAGCCCGGCCACGAAAGTGACCACCACGTAGGCGAGCGTGGCCACCAGCGAGAATCGCAATACGGATTGAGTCCTGCTGGCGCCCGATCCGGTGGACGTCGCATGAAGATGCATGGTCATAGTCTACCGGGGGTGGGTATCTGGAGCCAACAGTGCGCCAGACCTTGCGGGGTGCCCCAGGTGCCGATTCTGGGACCTGGGAAAGCGGAGAAGCTCGTGCGAGCGAAAAGCGAGCGGCTGGCCCCACCGCAGGTGGCGCAGGTGCCTACTCGTTGGCCTCGATGCGCCGCCCGTGCGGCTCCTGCAATCCGCGTGTGTTCATCCGGAACAGCGCCGCGAAGATGCGCAACTGGTCGCGGCTCACGCTCAACTCCTGCTCGAAGACAAACCAGCGCACTCCCTCTGTACAGGGCGGCGTGGTTAGCGAGCCCATATAGGTCCAATAGCCGCGGTCGGCGGGCAGCAAGCCGGCAGGATCCACCATATCCGCAATCTTCGCGCTTGCACCGGCGGTTTTGGGCAGGTGTTTCCACAGCGCGGCCAGTACGGCGTTCGGGTTGCCCGCGTCCTCAACCAGCCGCATGGCTACCATGGCCATCTTGCCGTCGGCGCTGCGGTGCAGCAGTTGCACATCCATCTCGCTCAGCTTGCCTTTGACCGCTTCCTCGCTGGGGTGATGGAAGCTGAACTCGACCAGGTCATAGCGCACTCCGCCAGCCACAATGTAGCTGCCGGGATCGACATGCGCCACAATGGTGTGGCCGTCGTTGGTGAGCCTGATCGCCTCGCCAATGTAGTGGAAGTCGATAGGCTGGAGCGCCTTGTTCAGGTGGGCGCCGCGAATGTCCAGCGGCGACTGCTCATGGCCCTTCGAGCAAGCCTGATAAGCCGGGTCCAGTTTGCCCCAGACCAGTTCGCCGCGTTTGCCTGTGTAGTCCCAGGGAGCGGTTTGTGCGGCGGCCAGGGTTGCCAGCCCGAGTACAAAAGCGGCAAGTACAGGAAAACGCATCGATTGCTCCTCTACAAAATAGACGCGCAGCGCGCTAGAGAGCATTCTAAGGCATTTGCGGGACGACTGTAGCGGGAGTTCGAAACGATGTTCTTTGCAGACGGAAGTGGTGAGAAAAGCGAGGGGAAAAGGGCTGTTCTGGGCCCGGTTTTTCGGCTCGAATCGGGCAAAACGGCTGGTTTTCGAGGCAAAAAACGAATTTTCCCGGTGATTTTCAGAGGCCAAATCTTACGATGCGGGATATTTAGGGCTGTCTATTTTTCAAGCGATATTGATTTCAAACGAGTTAAAAATAATCTGCAAGGCTTTAAGGGATATTTATACCCCCATGGGGTATAGGGGGGGGAGGGGTACCTGAAAAACGGTATAAACCGGGGGGATTGTTG
>PLOI01000160.1:0-594 GCA_003142015.1 Acidobacteriaceae bacterium
GCATCGGGCTGCGGGTTGCCGGGCGGATGGCCAGCCAGCGCATGGCCGGCGGGGCGGGGAGCGCCGGAGCGCCAGCGACCACAGCCGCGCCCGCCGGGCAGACTGGACAAGCCGGCCACGCGGCGGGACACGCGGCGGGTCGGGCTGCGGGACGGACGACAAAGGGACTGGCGCGCGGCGTGGCCGGATTTTTGCGCCCCTTTAGCCGGTTGGGCGGCATTCTTTGGCTGGAGGTGACGGGTGCCCTTTTTTCCATTTTTGTGGCTGTCAGCGCGTCCTTTCTGTGGAAGAACCGGGCAAGCTATGCCAGCGGCCCTGGTCACTGCGAATTTTTGGCTTCGGCGGCGATGATGGCGGTGTTTCTTTACCTGAGCGTGAGTTCGTTCTGGCGAGCGCGGAAGCGATGAGGCGGCGGGGGCTGCTCTGGTGGAGATGTGATGAGTTAGTAATCAGCCGACAATGCGAGTTAGTAATCAATCTCCATACACATAGGTAACCAATTATTTTGTTACCTTGAATAAATACCTCTATTACTAGGCGTTACGGGTGCGCGGAGGGTTATTAGCAGAGCCCAAAATGCGAAAAATATCGCTT
>PLOI01000160.1:653-41030 GCA_003142015.1 Acidobacteriaceae bacterium
AATTATGGGATGCCGGAAATTTTAAGTTGGGTTGACTCGTTCGTCGTTGTCAGCCGTGGATTTGCATTAGCCTTGGTTACTGTCTGGCGCCCCTGCTGGCCGGGACCCGAACCAGAGAGCAAGTTATGGAGGAAAAATGAAGACGATTTTGAAAGTTACGATTTTACCTGTGGTGTTCCTGGCGCTTGCGTCAGCGGCATACGCTGGCACCATTACCTATCAAATTGGCAGCTATGCCAATAACGCTTACGACGGCCTTGCGGTAGGGGATCCCGGGAGCAACGTGAATTCCGCGTTGTCTTACATGGGATACAGCTTGACCAGCACGGGAACGTTCAGCACCCCCGGGAACGCTTACAACATCGCGCCTAACGGCGCCTGGCACGCTGCCATCACGGGCTCAGACTGGGTCTCTTACGCTGACAGCGGTTCCGGTAACGCTGTTCCGGCTAACGGCTTCTACGAATACACGTCGACCTTGAACGTCAGCGATGCCGGGACCTACGACGGCACTATCGGTGTGCTGGCAGATGACACACTCGCAGTTTGGATCAATGGCACACTGATTGTGAATTATGCAACTGGCGGTAACTCCACTTGCCAAATAAACGAGCCGACCTGCACGGTGATCGATCCGATCGCGATAAGTGATCTTTGGCTGAATGCTGGCGCAAATACAATAACCGTCATTGACGATCAGACCAACGGTTCTTCCGCGGGCGTTGACTTCGAAGGCAGCCTCCAGGAGACTCCTGAACCCTCGTCCCTGCTGTTGCTGGGCACAGGGCTTCTCGGCCTGGCATTCGGTTTGTTCCGGAAGAACAAGCCGGCTGGCTTGGTTCTGCACTCGTAATAAGCCTGGACGTTCTGTTCGGTGGAAGGTCAGGTTTGAATTTTCCGCTCTCGCCCGAAATCCCCCAAAGAGGTGGAGAAGGGCGAGGCGGAGTGAATGCTTTAACGGCGATGCGGATCTCGGTGCGATACCATCCCCTGGCATTGCATATTATGCGAGATTCGTCGAGCAAACCTTGAACCCCGACCCTACCCTTTGGCCCGCACTTTCGCAAGGGGTGGGAACAGTACAAGTGCCCGCAAGGGTTACCTTGGGAGGAAACATGAAATTCGGCAAGTTAGCAGTCATTGGAGCGGTACTCGCCGCATCCATGTATCTCACAGGAATCGCCCGAGCTGATAGCGTATCGGGCGCTTTCTACTACCAGTATCTGGGGCCGTACACCACCCTGTGCGGTTCATGCGGCGGCACGGCCTACAACGCACCCTCACCCGTGGTAGGGACTCCTACCGTGACCTTCACAGTGAGCAGCGCATCCGGAAACGTCTTCAATTTTGACCTTTCGAATTCGGGCGTCGCGGGCGATGTTGATCTCTATACCTTCTTGACCGCTGGCGGAGANNTACGAATTCACCCACGACGACGGGATGTTGCTCTACCTCACCGGCAATGGCCTTTCCAATGCCCTGGAGATCAATTCCGCCTCACCCACCGCTGCGGACACATCTTCGTTTTCGGTGTCCACAACCGGTACCTACTCCTACGAAGTTATCTACGCTGAGGTCAACGGCGGACCTGCCGTGCTCTCCGCAGACGTCACCTCCAGCGCCACTCCGGAACCCTCATCCCTGCTGTTGATGGGTACAGGGCTTCTCGGCCTGGCATTCGCCTTGTTCCGTAAGAACAAGTCGGCTGGCTTGGTCTTGCACTCGTAGTAAGCCTGTACCTCCTGTTTCTCGGAATCGAAAGGGCGCGGAAACGCGCCCTTTTCTTTGCTTCCATAGCGCTCGCACGCCATGGTGCTTTTGTCGCTGATTACCCCCCGCAATTGAAGGAGTCTGGAGGGAAGGCAACCCCGGTTGCATCCTCTGCGGAGAGCCTTGCGCTTTTTGTGCGGGGAATGGGAGCCGGAATTCCGCTGGGGGAGATCTCGGCCGTACGCCGCAACGCCGGGTTTGACCCCGGAGCCGGTGCGTCTCTATCGTTATCAGGGTGCGACAGCACCGCTGAAAGGAAGACCCCATGCCACTCCCAGTCCAGCCCGATTTGAGTTCGCCCGTTGCCTCCCCGCTGAAAAAGACCGCCTTGAACGCCGCCCACCGCGCGTTGAAGGCCAAGATGGTGGATTTTGGCGGCTGGGATATGCCGGTCGAGTACCCCGGTGATGGGGGCGGGCTTATGGCGGAGCACATCGCGGTGCGCACCAGCGTGGGTTTGTTTGACGTGAGCCACATGGGCGAAATCTGGTTTCGCGGCCCCGGCGCGCTGGCCGCGGTGCAACACCTGACGATGAACGACGCATCGCGGCTAAAGGACGGCCAGGCGCACTACTCCGCGCTGCTGACGCCGGAGGGCTGCTTCGTGGACGACCTGCTGGTGCACCGGGCGAGCGAGAACGACTACCTGCTGGTGGTGAATGCGGGCAACAAGGACAAGGACTACGCATGGATTATGGCCCACGCCGGAACGATGCCGGAGGTTCGGATCACGGACGACTCTGCCAGCTACTCGCAGCTGGCCGTGCAAGGGCCGCGCGGGCTCGCAGTCCTGCAAAAGCTGACCAAAGTTGATTTGGCGGCAATCAAAAATTATTGGTTTACCTGGGGCGAAGTGGCCGGCGTGCCCAACGTGCTGATTACGCGCACCGGATACACGGGTGAAGACGGGTTCGAGATCTACCTGCCCGGCGACGTAGCGACGACAGAGAAGCTGTGGAACGCGCTGCTGGAGGCGGGCAAGGAGTGGAACATTCGCCCATGCGGGCTGGGCGCGCGCAACACGCTGCGGCTGGAGGCGGGCATGCCGCTGTATGGGCATGAGATCACCGACTCCGTGAATGTCTTTGAGGGCGGCCTGGAGCGCTGGCTGAAACTCTACAAGGGCGAATTCATTGGCCGTGAGGCGTTGCTGGCCGTGCAGGCCGCGGGCGGGTCGAAGCGCAAGCTGGTAGCTCTGGAAATGGTGGAACGGGGAATTGGTCGGGACGGCTACCCGGTGCTGGACCTGGAGGGCAAAGAGGTTGGCGCGATTACTTCGGGATCGCCGGCCCCGTTTTTGAAGACCAATATTGCTTTTGCGCTGGTGCCGACGCCTGTGGCTGCAAGCGGCGCTGATGTGCTGGTGCAGGTGAGGGCGAATCGGGTGCGAGCAAAGCAGGTGCCGGCGCCGTTCTACAAGCGGGCGAAGAAATAGATTTTTGTGGGTACAGGCGGCTTGATGATATGTCCGTGGATTCCCAGGTCCCAAGAGCGGGACCTGGGGCACCCGCGGTGCCAGATCCGAAAGACTTTTAAATTCTGCAAGTGACATAAGTTACTGCGATTGAGCTGCATGGCGGCTACTTTGGTGGAGTAGGGCTTCCCATTCCGCTGCCGTTGAGCGGGCGTGCGTGCCGAGCGCAGGAGATAACGATGGTCACAGAGGTCAATCCCCAAGCCGTTGAGCNNTGGATGCAAGGCCACGGACACGCGCAGGTCTTCGGCTGGATTGGCAGTTTCATTCTCGGCATCGGCTTTTACTCGCAGCCCGCGGTGGGGCGATCCGCTGCGCGGTTGCAGCTCGCCTGCTTCGTAGTGTGGACGCTGGGCGTGGCGCTGCGCTGGTCCACGAGCATCTACGGCTGGCACTGGAAGATTTTGCTTCCCGTCTCCGCAGGCCTCGAACTGGCGGCCTGGCTGGTGTTTTACAAGGGAGCGTCCGGACACAAGCGGCCGCAGACGGCGCAGACTGGTGCGGCGAAAGCGAAGATGCCCATCTGGATGATCTCCGTGCTGGTGAGCACGGTTGGGTTCTTCGCGACACTGGCCTTCAATTTTGTGGAATGCGTGTACCTTGCCGCGCGCGGCGCCGAGCCAGCATTTCCGCACGGGCTGGACCAGAGGTACCTGGTTCTGATGGGCTGGGGGCTGCTGGTTCCAGTGGTGTGGGGATTTTCAGCGCGCTGGCTGCCGGCGTTTCTCGGCATTGACCAACCGAATGAAAAGCTGATGCGGCGGGCTCTTGCGCTGGACATTCTGGGCGTGCTCTCTGGCCTCGCCGGCTGGAGCGGGATTGCGACGATTCTGCTGGCCTCGGGCGCGGTGACCATCGGATGGGCGCTTCAGCTTACGCGCCGCCCGTACTCGCCGGCCAAGGTTCAGGGGATTCATCCCAGCTTCACCTGGTTCATCCGCATCGCGTACTGCTGGCTAATCATCGCGGGCCTGATGAGCATCTGGGCGGCGGAGGCAGACCGGCACGGAGGCATCTGGGGCGCATCGCGCCATGCCCTGACGGTGGGTTTTGCGGCCACCATGGTCTTCTCGATAGGGCCGCGCATTCTGCCGCACTTTGGCGAGGTGCAGGCTCTCTTCAGCAAGAGGCTGATGTTTCTGAGCCTGTTACTGCTGCAAACAGGATGCACACTGCGCGTCCTCAGTGAGCCGTTAGCGTATGAAGGGCTGGCTTCGATTGCATGGAAGGTGCTGCCCATCTCCGGCGTGCTGGAACTGAGCGCGGTACTTATGTTTGCAACTAATCTTTCGCTCACATTTCTGTTGGGCAAATCAATCCTCACAAATTCGGAATCGAATCACATGCGCAACGCACTTCAACCAAGGAGAATACATGTCGTATAAGCGGTACTGGATAGCTTTAGCCATTGTCATCATCGGATCTTTTGCAGTGTTGGGAGGAGTGGGGCGGCAGATGATCAGCCAAGCTCCGCCGCTTGCCGATGTCTATACGACGAATGGGCAACTTCTATTTACGGGGAGTTCGATTACCGACGGGCAGGGCGTGTGGCAGTCCATCGGCGGGCAAGAGATTGGCACAGTGTGGGGACACGGCGCATACGTGGCTCCCGACTGGAGCGCGGATTGGCTGCATCGCGAATCGAACATCTTGTTGGACACGTGGGCGACTCGGGCGGGCGCGCCGAATTTTGCGGCGCTCGGCGTAGATCAACAGGCCATCTTCAAGGCGCGGCTGATTCGCGAGATGCGAACGAATACTTATGATGCGGCGCATAACCGCGTGACCATCGACGCCGATCGCGCGGCCGCATTCGAGCAGCTTGCCGCTTACTACGCGGATGTATTTTCCAGCGGGCGCTCCGAGTACGCCATTCCGCAAGGCGCATTGACCAATGTGAAAAAGCAGCGCGATCTTGCCGCCTTTTTCTGGTGGACTTCATGGGCGGCGAGCACGGAGCGGCCGGGATCGGCAACGACTTACACGAACAACTGGCCGCATGAGGCGCTGGTGGCGAACTTGCCCACGCCGGGCGCGGTGCTTTGGAGCATCCTGAGCATTGTAGGTTTGCTGGCAGGCATCGGCGGCATGGTCTGGTGGTCCGCTTCACAGGAAAAGGTCCTNNGGATTCTACGGCTTTCCGCTGGACCGCTATCTGCCTTACGCCGTCACGCGGACATGGCATTTGCAGCTTGCCATCTTCTGGATCGCCACATCATGGCTGGCGACGGGGCTTTATGTTGGCCCGGCGGTGAGCGCGCACGAGCCACGGTTTCAGCGCCTAGGGGTGAACGTACTTTTCGGCGCGCTGATTCTTGTGGTGGGCGGCTCGCTGGCCGGCGAATGGATGGGCATTCAACAGCGCCTGGGCAATCTCTGGTTCTGGTTCGGCAGCCAGGGTTATGAGTATGTTGACCTGGGCAGGTTCTGGCAGATACTGCTGTTTATCGGCCTGGTGCTGTGGCTTGTGATGATGTGGGCGTCGCTCAAGCCGGCGCTGATGCGCAAGAGCGAAGACCGCTCGCTGCTGATTCTCTTCCTGATTTCGAGCATCGCCATACCGCTGTTTTATTCCGCGGGGTTGATGTATGGACAGCGCAGCCATCTTGTCACGGCGGAGTACTGGCGCTGGTGGGTGGTTCACCTGTGGGTCGAGGGCTTCTTCGAGGTATTCGCGACGGTCGTGATTGGGTTCCTCTTTACGCGACTCAAACTGATCGAAATCCGCACGGCGACGAGGGCGGCGCTGTTTTCCACGGCGATTTTTCTCTCCGGCGGAATCATCGGCACATTTCATCATTTGTACTTTGCGGGCGCAACGCCGGCGGTCATCGCGCTGGGCGCCATCTTCAGCGCCTTTGAAGTTGTGCCGCTGACGTTGGTGGGATTTGAAGCATGGGAGAATCTGCGGTTGGCGGAGCCGACCAAGAAATCACCCTGGATTGCCAACTACAAATGGCCCATCTATTTCTTTGTGGCAGTTGCCTTCTGGAACCTGGTCGGCGCGGGGCTGTTTGGCTTCCTCATCAATCCGCCGATTGCGCTCTACTACGTGCAGGGGTTGAACCTGACGCCGGTTCACGGACATACGGCGCTGTTTGGTGTGTACGGAATGCTGGGATTGGGGCTTACACTTTTCTGCCTGCGGGCGCTGAAACCGGGGCATCGGTGGAAGGAGGGCCCGCTGAAGCTGTCATTCTGGTCGCTCAATGTGGGCCTGAGCCTGATGGTTCTTCTCAGTATGTTGCCGGTGGGGCTGCTGCAGGCATGGGCATCGATTGAGCGCGGCACGTGGTATGCGCGCTCGGCCGAGTTTCTGCAGACCCCTCTGATGCAAACCTTGCGCTGGTTGCGGTTTCCGGGCGACATACTGTTCGCCGTGGGCGCGGCGTTCTTTGCGTGGTTTGTGCTCGGTTTGCTGACTGGACATTCGTACGAGAAGGAGAGCGCGGCAGGGCAGGATTAATCCTGCTGCTTACGGTTTTGGAGCTTCGCCGAAGGGTGGCGATGAAGTCTTTGGTGTCCCAGGTCCCAGAAGTGGGACCTAGGACACCCGGCGTATGTGGAAGATTGGCGCGCGGGCGAATCGCCCCGTCACACGTGCATAACTTCGGCTTCCTTTTTCTGTGAGAGCTCTTCCATGCGGCGGATCTCTTCGTCGGTCATTTTCTGCACTTCTTCGAGGGCGCGCTTCTCCTCGTCCTCGCTGATCTTTTTTTCCTTGGCGAGTTTCTTGAGGGCGTCGTTGCCGTCGCGGCGGACATTCCTGACTGCCGTCCGATGCTCTTCGAGGACCTTGTTCAGGTGCTTGCAGACATCCCGGCGGCGCTCCTCGGTCATAGGCGGAACGGGAACGCGCAGGACCTTGCCGTCGGAGATGGGATTGAAGCCGAGATCGGCGACGCGCACGGCCTTTTCGATTTCCTTGAGGATGGTGGGGTCCCAGGGCGCAATGAGGATCATCTGCGCCTCGGGCGCGGAGACCTGAGCGAGCTGGCTGATGGGGGTTTGGGTGCCGTAGTAGTCCACCTTGACCTGGTCGAGCATGTGGACGCTGGCCCGGCCCGTGCGCGTGGCGGCCAGGTTGGCCTGGAAGGTGGCAACGGCGCCGTCCATGCGACGCCTGAGGTCGGCGTTGATTTCCTTGAGCGCCGGAATACCGGCCATGATTGAGACTGCCATAGGGTTCGTCCTCTTTCCATCCAACAGACTATATTAGCGAATCGGGGCTACGACAGACAGCCCAGTTGACGCGGCTTGCTCGTGAGCGTGGTAGCTGGAGCGGACCAGGGGGCCGGATTCGACGTGACGGAAGCCCATTTTGAGGGCTTCGGTCTTCAGCTCAGCAAACTCGCGCGGCGTGTAGAGGCGGGCCATGGGTAGGTGATCGCGGGAGGGGCGCAGATATTGGCCGATGGTGAGGATGTCGCAGTGGACGGCGGCGAGATCGCGAAAAACCTGGAGCAGCTCGGCGGTTTCCTCGCCCAGGCCAACCATGACGCCGGATTTGGTGAGCCCCTCGGGCCGCAACTCTTTGGAGTAGCGCAATAACTCAAGGGTACGTTCATAGCGCGCGCCGGAGCGGACTACGCGATAGAGGCGAGGGACGGACTCGGTGTTGTGATTGAGCACCTCGGGGTGAGCTTCGACGACCGCGCGGATGGCTTCCTGATTGCCCTGAAAATCGGGGATGAGCACCTCGATGCGGCAGCCGGGGGCCTGGCGGCGAATTTCTTCGATGACCAGGGCGAAGGCGCGCGCGCCGCCGAGGAGGTCGTCGTCGCGGTTAACGCTGGTGATGACGGCGTACTCGAGGCCGAGCGCGGAGACGGCCTGAGCCACGCGGCGCGGCTCGTCGAAATCGATAGGCTCGGGACGGCCTTTGGGAACGGCGCAGAATCCGCAGCGGCGGGTGCAGAGGTTGCCCAGCATCATGAAGGTTGCGGTTTTGTGGTGCCAGCACTCGCCGATGTTGGGGCAGTGGGCGCTTTCGCAGACGGTGTTGAGCTGGAGCGAGCGGGCGAGTTGCTTGAGGGAGTGGTAGTTTTCGCCCACGGGTGCGCGGGCCTTGAGCCAGTCGGGCTTGGGCGCGGGAGCTTTGAGGGCGGGGGCGATCTGGACCAGTTCCATCAAGCTTTTATTGTAGCGGGAGGGATGGCTGGCAGGGGGCGCTGGTTGTCTCTGTTTCTTCATGTTATGACCATAGTCAAATGACCATGGTCAGGTATATACTGAATCTGCGAGGAGAGCGGCAATGCGAACCATGGCGGCAGGCGAGTTCAAGGCCAAGTGCCTTGGAGTGATGACCGAGGTGAATTCAACCGGCCAGCCCGTACTGGTCACAAAGCGCGGCAAGCCGTTCGCCCGGGTTTTGCCCGTGGAGGAGCATACGCCGCAGGAGAGCCCTGAGGCGATCTTTGGCTGCTTGAGGCACATGGGAACCATTACCGGAGACATCGTTTCGTCAGAGTTTACGGACGAGGAATGGGCCCAGATGTTCAACGAAAAATGGGATCGATTTGAACAAGGGGATTCGGAGTGATTCTGCTCGATACGCACGTTATTGTCTGGCTGCTGATAGCTCCGGAACGATTGTCCGGTCGAGCGCGCGGCGCGATTCTGCAATCTCGCATTTCAGGAGAAAAGCTTGGCTATTCTCCGATTTCGTTGTATGAGATAGCCAATGCGGCACGTAGAAAGCGGCTAACCCTGGACTCGACGATCCAAGAATTCATCGCAGCCGTACAAGCCAAGCTGGAGTTGATTCCCTTAACGGCCGAAATCGCGATTTGCGCCGCAGAACTCCCCGGCCCCTTCCACGGCGACCCGATGGACCGAATCATTACCTCTACGGCCATTGTCGGCGATTGCGTGTTGATCACACACGATGATCGAATCCGCAAGGCGAACGTCTGCAAAGCGGTCTGGTAACTCTCGTTACCGCAGTTTCTCGCGCACCTCAGGCCGCACCAGGTAGAGGAAGAAGACCAGGTTGAGAAGCCCCTGAACGAGGGCGGGCGGCTGGTGCTGGCTGGCGAAGATCCAGAGGTCGTAGACGGCGAGCAGGAAGACCGCGCCAAGGGCCAGCGCCCAGGCCCAGCGAAAGAGCAGCAGCAGGCCGGCGGCGGCGGCGATGAATCCGGCGGCAAAGACGAGAAAGAGCGGCGGATAGTGGCGGCCGGAGACTACGCCGAGGATGATAACCACGGAGAGCGCCAGCAGGTAGAGGCTGATGGCGGCCAGAGCGGGCAGCGGGAGCAGATCGCGGGGCGGCTGGTTCGTTTTGTCTTCGTGGCTTCGCATGATGGACTGATTCAATCTATTGCATTCCCACCCTTTCCGCAAAACACCACCCCACGGACCAGGATCTATCCGTGGGGGCCCCGGACAGCGGAAAGGATGGGGCACGGATGCTTTTGTGGTATCCCACATCTGCCGCAAAAGAAGCGGCCGATATGGGGCACCCGGCGAACGCGCGTTTGCTCCCATGGCGGGAGCGGCGTATCCTGAACGGGTGAGAATCATCTCGCGTGGCACGCTGAAGGGTTTTGTCCGGAACAGGGTGGAACCTCGACTGCAACGGGTTGTGCGCGAACAACTCGATGCCTGGTTTGCATTGGTCTCACGCGCGGAGTGGAAGAACCCGGCGGAACTTAAGCAAAGCCACCGGAACGCCAGCATAGTTTCCTCTGAGCGAGTGGTCTTCAACATCAAGGGAAATGAGTACAGGCTGGTGGTTGCGGTGGACTACAACCACGGGATCGTTTTGGTGGTGTGGGTGGGAACGCATCGTGAATACGATCGTATTGATGTGAAACAGGTGAAGTTTGACAAGGAGCGCTATGCGGATCCAACCGGTTCGAACTGAGGCAGAGCATGATGCGGCGGTAGCCCGCATTACTCAATTGTTGGGCGCGGAGCTGGGCACGGCGGCGAGCGACGAACTGGAGGTTCTTGCCACGCTGGTGGACGCATACGAGGCAAGGCAGTTTCCCATGAATACGCCCGACCCCTTGACCATCATTAAATTCCAGATGGAACAGAAGGGGTTGACGCGCAAAGACCTTGAGCCGATGATCGGCAGCCGCGCGCGCGTCTCGGAGATACTGACGGGCAGGCGTGCCTTGACTTTGCCGATGATTCGCCGCTTGCACGCCGATCTTGATATCCCGGTTGAGTTGCTGGTTGGCTCAGAAGCGGGTCCGCATCGAACTGCCCATCACAACAGAAGAAAGCCGCTGGTTGCGGTATCTCGCACAGGCCGCGCCGTTGCTGTTCAACAGAGCGCCCGGTAACCCAATGACAACTGCTTCGACTCGTTGCGTGGCTCCTTGGCAACTGCGCACGCGCGCGCTGGAACTGGGTGGGCGGACGCTGGTGATGGGCGTTGTGAATGTGACGCCGGATTCGTTCAGCGACGGCGGCCTTTTTTTTGAGCCTGAAGCTGCTGTGGCGCACGCGCTTGAATTGCTGGACGAGGGGGCCGACCTGCTTGATCTGGGCGCGGAGAGCACACGGCCGGGGTCGCGGGCGGGCGGAGTTGCGGGGTGTGCGCTGGCTCCATTGGTGAGTGCGGAGGAGGAGCAGGCGCGGTTGCTGCCGGTGCTGGAAGGAATTCTGCGCGCGCGGCCTGATGCGATTGTCTCGGTGGATACGTACAAGGCAGCTACGGCGCGGGCGGCTTTGAAGGCGGGCGCGGAGATTGTGAACGACGTGAGCGGATTCGCGTGGGATGAGGAGCTACTGCCCCAGCCTTATTCGGAGAGACAGAGAATCGCAAAAGCAAATGCAGGTCCTTCGACTCCGCTACGCTCCGCTCAGGATGACAGCATTTTCGAGGCTTCCTCCATCCGAGCCGGATCAATGGCCTCGGTTTGCGCGGAGTTTCGCTGCGGGGTGGTTCTGATGCACACGCGGGGACGGCCCGAGGAGTGGGGCGCGCAGCCGCGGCTGGAGGCAGATGAGATGCTGGCTGCGGTGCGGGCAGGGCTGGCGGCAAGTCTGGAAAAGGCGGCTGCTGCGGGGATTGCGATGGAAGCAATCGTGCTCGACCCCGGCTACGGATTCGGCAAGCGCTTCGAGGAGAATTACGCGCTGCTGGCGCGGCAGGCGGAGTTGCTGGCGCTGGGAAGGCCGCTGCTGGCGGGGGTGAGCCGGAAAAGCTTTTTGGGGCGGACGCTGGCGCCACTGCATGGCGGGAGCGACGCGCCGGTTGCGGCTCGCGAGACGGCGAGTATGGCGGCGCTGACAGCGGCTATTCTGCATGGCGCGTCGATTGTGCGGGTCCATGCGGTGCGGCAGGCTGTGGAGGCAGCGCGGATTGCGGATGCGGTGCTGGCGGCTGGATAGTTCGCACCATTGAGGTTTGGGGATTTGCGGCCTTAACCTATTCATAAAACCAGCATGTATAGAAGGGACCATACATATCTCAGAGTGAGGAATATAAGTGAGTTAGTGCTGAACCCTGAAGACAGCACTAAGAAGAAACAAGCTAACTTGAGAGTTAGTTTTAGGGAAGGATGCGCATCTAAATATCATGAAAAAGATCTTGCTGGGAGTCATCCTCGTCTTCTGCCTCGCGGTTCCTATCGCGTCGCAGGCGCAGGTAGTGGTGGTTTTACACCCCGACCATCATCACCATCATCATCACCACCACAACGACTACCCTCATCTTGCCCGGTAACAGGTTGAGATGCGAGTCCACGAGCGGTTGAAGCGCCCCTGGAAAACTTATGCGCTCCTTAACGAGACGCAGCTTCTTGAAAAGACAGGCGTGAGAGAGCTATCTCGCGCCTGTCTTTTTTGGTCAAAACAGCATACTTGCCAAGCGTGAGCGCAGCATCCGGAGCTATGCGCGCGGCGCGCCCAATTCGAGATAAGTGAGCTCAGGATGGCAGCTTCCAAAAGAAGGCATGGGGGCTCCGGTCGACAGAAGCGAGGCTCGAACGCTCGGCTAGCGGTGGTTCAATCTGCTCAGATATTAGTCAGACGCGCGCTTAGGATGACGTACTGTGAAGGTGCGAGACGGAAGCTATAAAGGCCGATCCAGCTTCCTTGAAGGCGCCCGAAAGGCTGCGTAATCCATGCCAGCAAACGAGATTCTGCAAGAAGCCAAGAAGCTCCACAAGGTAAGTGATAGCCTCGACGTGCTGGCGGCGCAACACGCCCCCATCTCGGAAGCGCTGTCGATTCTCTCGGGAAGCGTCCGCGGCTCGGCCACACTGCTGGAGGTTCTGGTTGCGCTGAAGCTGCGGCCGACGGCGGGGTTGAAATCTGTAAGTAACTGACGTGCATATCACTTAAAGAGGGGAAACCATGAAAAAGAAGAATTCGACCGAAAAAGAACGGGAGATTCTCTCCAGCGTGAAGAGAGAGATGGAGAGGCCGCGGCAGACCGAGTCGGTGCGCATCGGCCTGGCAGCGGCGCCGCGCCAGCCGTCATAGGATTTGCGGTTCGTTCCGCGAGAGCGTGAAGCGCCGGAATCCCAGGTCTTTCAACCTGGCTTCGCCTCCCAGTATTCTCGACCGGCCGCGCCGAGCACCCCCTCGATTCTCTATTCTCGATCCCCTGCCTTCTGCGACTTGCCCCAGCAATTGGAGGCAGGGTTTATCATCGAAACTGGTGCAGGCTGGCCGGGTAGCGCCTTCGATTTGCGGGGGAAATGCGGGTTCTTCGACTCCGCTACGCTACGCTCCGCTCAAGATGACAATTCTTACTTCTAATGGATTCAGAGACTCCTCACCAGGAACGGGACGAAATGCGAGCAAAGACGGCGGTAGTGTTGGGCGCCCAGTGGGGCGACGAGGGCAAGGGAAAGATTGTGGACGTGCTGAGTGAGCGGTTTACCGCGGTGGCGCGCTATGCAGGCGGACACAATGCCGGGCACACGGTGATCATCGGCGGGCAGCGGTTCGTGCTGCAACTGATTCCCTGCGGAGTGCTGCGGCCGGGTTGCCGGGGAATTATAGGCAACGGCGTGGTGCTGGACCCGATCGCATTCCTGAACGAGGTATGCAAGCTGCGGGGGCTGGGCGTGGGGGTGGATGAGCGTCTTTTTGTGTCGAATCGGGCGCAGGTGATTCTGCCGTATCACAGAATGATTGAGTTGGCCGCCGAGAGCGCGCCGGGGCGGAAGAAGATCGGCACCACCAGCCGGGGCATCGGGCCGGCCTACGAGGACAAGATGGCGCGCAGCGGGCTGCGCATCGTGGACCTGATGAGGCCGGAGCTATTGAAGGCGCACATCGAGGCGGCTTGCGGTGAAAAGAATGCGATCGCGCACGCGCTGTTCGGGACCGACCCGCTAGATCCGGCAAAGATGTACGACGAATACGCGGCCGCTGCAGAGCAGGTAAGGCCGTTTGTGGCCGACACAGGACGCATGCTGAACAAGATTCTGGCAGAGGGCGGCAGCGTGATGTTCGAGGGAGCGCAGGGGACGATGCTGGACATCGACCACGGGACGTATCCGTTTGTGACCTCGTCGTCAGCGACGGCGGGCGGTGCGGCGACGGGAACCGGCGTGGGACCGACGGCCATCGGCACGGTGATCAGCGTGACCAAGGCTTATGTGACGCGCGTGGGCGAAGGCCCGTTTCCGACGGAGATTCACGATGCTGCGGGCGACCACCTGCGGGCGCGGGGCAACGAGTATGGTGCTGTGACCGGGCGGCCACGGCGCTGCGGCTGGCTGGACATTCCCCTGCTGCGCTATTCCAACCAGGTGAACAGCGCCGAGTGGCTGGTGGTGACCAAGCTGGACGTGCTGGACGAACTGGCAGAGATTCCCATCTGCGTGGGCTACGAGATTGGCGGCAAGGTGACGGACGAGATTCCCGCAGACGTGCTTGGGCTGGAGCAGATCAAGCCGGTGTATACCACGCTGAAGGGCTGGCGGAGTTCGACCGACGGGATTACGGAGTTTGACAAATTGCCCTCGGCGGCACGCGAGTACCTGCGTTTTCAGGAGCGGGAGAGCGGGGCCAAAATCGGAATGGTATCGACTGGCCCGGACCGCGACCAGACGATGCTGCTGCCGGAATTTGCCGCGGCGTTGGAGAGCATACACGCATAATTTGGGACGCAAGAGGAGGCCGGTTCATTGATCAGCTTTACCGTACGGTTGAAGTTTGCCCCCGAGGATCGCGACGACGTTGCAGAGACTTTGCGCTTGCTGGCGACCGCCTCGCGCCAGGAGCCGGGATGCGTCAGTTACATTCCCCACCATGTGGAGGGCGACCCGGACACGGTGTTCATCTATGAGCAGTACCGGGACGCGAACGCTCTTACGGCGCACCGCGAGTCGGAACACTTCAAACGCTATTCCGTGGGCGTGCTGTCCCAGAAGATGCGGGAGCGGAACGTGGAGACCCTGGTTGCTCTCGTTTGAGATTCCGGCGCAGTCTAACTAACAGAAGCGCCCGCGCAGGAACGATGGCGTATTCACGGAGAGTTGGTATTGGTGCATACCTTCCTGAAATCGATTGACCGGCGTAGCCTTGCGGAGCTACCATCCGTTACGCATATGCACGCAGCCACGATCCACCCCTCCCAGCTCATCCACCATCGCAGGCCGTACGTACTGTTGCTTCTTCTGGCGCTCGGCCTGTTTGCGCCGGTGATCTTTGCCGCGCCGCAGCCAGGGGCAATGCCCAAAGGGGAGCGGCACGAGAGCCGGCGCGAGATTGACCAACTCGAAGAGGCTTGGCGGAATGCCGTTCTGAAGGCAGACATTGCCACCATGAACTCCCTGCTGGCCGAGGACTACATGGCCATCACCCCCAATGGGACGTTGCAGACCAAGGAACAGGCTCTGGCCAATATGCGCAGCGGCGTGACGCACATTGCCTCGTTGGAAATTTCAGACCGCAGAGTGCGTTTTTACGGAACGACCGCGCTGGTGACCTCGCAGGCCGAGGTGAGCGGCAAGAGCGCCCAGGGAGACTTCTCCGGCACCTATCGTTACACCCGCGTCTATGTGCGCAATGCACAGGGGAAGTGGAAGGTAGTGAGCTTTGAGGCCAGCCGGGTGCGCGAACCCGGCGAGCGCAAGTAGGGGCTGGAGAGCAAAATCTTCGCCACAAGACGAAATCTCCTACAATAGACCGATGCCCGAGTTGCCTGAGGTCGAGACCATCGCCCGCGGAGTGAACCTGCGTGTACGCGGCGACAGGATTGTAGAGGTTTGGTTTGGCGGGAAGCGCGAACCCTTCAAAACGCCAGCGGCGCGCCAGGCCAAGGGGCTGGAGGGGCGGTCAATTCTCGAGGTTCATCGCACGGGAAAGCATATAGTCTGCGAGCTGGGGGCTGCCGCCGACAGGCCTTTGGACCAGCGCGGAGGCAGTCCTCTAGTTGAGTGCGCAAGCGAGCCGAGCGCCCAATGGATTGTGCATCTTGGCATGACCGGGAGATTGCTGGTGACCACCCCCGACGCTCCCGTTGCGCCCCACACTCATGCGCGGGTGAGCCTGATGAGCGGGCGGGAGCTGCGCTTTGTGGACCCGCGACGGTTTGGACGGCTGGAGTTTCGCGAGCTGAGCAGAAACACCGGCTTCCTCGCTCCGGGGGCCGATCCTTTGAGTGTGACGGCGGCGGAGTTTGCCCGGCTTTTTCATGGGCGGCGGCTGGCCATCAAGGCGGCTCTGTTGAATCAGAAGATTCTCTCAGGGGTGGGCAACATTTACGCCGACGAGAGCCTGTTTCGCGCCGGCATCCGGCCACGGCGGCTGGCAGGGCGGCTAAGCCGGGCGGAGTTGGAGGGGCTGCGACTGGCTTTGGGCGAGGTTCTCAGAGACGCCATACGGCTGGGCGGCTCTTCGGTGAGCGATTACGTGGACGCCGAGGGGGCGCGTGGCTTCTTCCAACTGGAGCATTGCGTCTACCAGCGTACGGGGCTTCCTTGCCTGCGCTGCCAGACTCCTATAAGGCGCCTGGTGCTGGCTGGGCGGGGGACGCATTACTGTCCGCAGTGCCAGCGCTGAGGCGGTCTTTTATGGTTTTTGGGAGAAACAGCGTGTGTAATCTCCAAAATCGAGGATAGTTACTCATTCATGTTCCCGTAATCCATTGAAACGAAACAGCCGCTGGACTGGCACTGCGATTGCTATAAGAAGAGTGCCAGTGATGTACGGGCGCAGGAAGAGTTCTGACCAGCCCAAAGAGAAGAAGCCACCCGGTAAGAGCAACCGCCAACGCAGCGGTCCTTAGTTGAGGCAGACCGGCCGGGAAGGCGAGAAGCGGTATCGGCGGAAACAACTGCCGGCCACAAATTTTTGGGAGGCCAGTGACAAGCGCAAGACAGTGAAGCGCCACTCTTTTCGGAGTGGCGTTTCTTGCGTTTGAAGGGTTTTGGGTTCCAGGTTGAGGCCGGTGCCGATGGGGCTGGGAGCTGTGGAGTTTACTTGCCAGCCGCATGAGTTCACTGTAGTATGAGAGTTGCCTATCAAGCGGCTGACGCGAGCCACCCGAAAGGGGCTGAGCAAGCTCGCCGCCGAGCAAGGAAACTTCGCCGAGCAGGTCATTTCATGACAGTCTGCGAGCGGCAAAGTTTTCATAGGAAAGGCATCACCTGAGAAGGGCGCTGGCCGTATCGTCACGATCCTGACAACCGGATGGAGCTGTTTTTGCGGGCTCTTGTGTGCGTGGCTGCCGGAGAGCATTTTCACAGAGGTCATACACAGGTCAATCCGGGCCGCGGAGGCTGAATCGGCACCGCGAGCAGGAGAGACGATATTTTGGGGATTGCGGAAATCGGCCGGAATCTGTAATGGTGCTTGAGCGATAGAGCACACCCAGGATTGCGCGCGGAGTTTGGATCCAATTTGGCTTCAGGGCGGATGGCGCGATACTCGCGACGATTTTCGCTGCTTGCCGTGGTGTTCCCCATGCGGAATTGGGTGACGGCGGGTGAAGGAAGCTGAGCACCGGGCAGGGAAAAGACTAAACAAGTCTGAGTGAGATTGAACAAGACTGAAACAGGAAGCGCAATGCAGCTGATCGCAACGTACTACTTAGCAATGCAACAGGAAGCTTACGCATGACAACAGAATTAACGCAGCCCCAAACTGAATTGGGGCCGGTCCCGGCCAACGACCAGGGGCAGTCGCAGGGGCATCGGCGCCGCCGTCGCCGCCGCAAGAACAAGAGTAACCAGACAGGCGCGGCCCAGGCGCAACAGCCTCAGGCACAGCAGCAGCAAGAGCCACAGCCTCCGCCACAGCCGCGCGCCCAGAAGCAAAAGCCGGCTCCCACGCAGCAAGCTGGGCACGAGGCCGGACACCAGGGCGGGCGTCAGGGCGGGCGTCAGGGTGGCCACCAGAGTCAGGGGCGGAAGAAGAAGTTCTCCCAGAAGGCTCCGGCGTCGGCGGCGCAGCCCGGCAACAGCATTTCAGGCCCGCCGCAGGGCAAGCGCAAGATGAGGCAGAAGGGGCCGAGGGAGTTTGTGGGCCCGATGGACCACAGCTATCGCCTGGTAAACGGCAACATAGCCGACGGCCCACCCTCGACCATCCAGATCACCAGTAACGGCCACAACGGCGGTGTTTACCAGGACGCCTACGAGCCGCAGCCCGCAGCGGTAATCCGCGAAGATGCGCCCACGCGCATCTACTGCTTCATTGAGGATCTGTTCTTCCAGGCCAAGATTATGGAGACGGCCCGCAAGCTGGGCGTGAAGGTGGAGTTTGTGAAGGGCGGCGACAAAGAGGCAGCGGCCAGGCTGACCGAATTGCCGGAGGGCGAGCTGCCCAAACTGGTGGTCTTCGACCTGAATAATCTGAACGCCAAGCCGATGACGCTGATCCCCAAGCTCAAGAGCAAGCTCAAGAAGGCGACATCGATTGTCGGTTTCCTGAATCACTTGCAGAGCGAGCTGAAGGCCAAGGCCATCGAGGCCGGTTGCGATGCGGTGATGCCGCGCTCGGCATTTTCGCAGACCCTGCCCAACCTGCTGCGCCGCTATGGACTGGAAGAGGAAGAAGAGTATGCCGCGCAGCCTGTATAAGCGGTTAGAACTTGCAGAACAAGAGGGCGCTTCCATTGTGGAGCGCCTTTTTGTGTTCACGCGAACGACGATTTAATGCAGGTCCTTCGACTCCGCTGCGCTCTGCTCAGGATGACGACCAGAGAATGTGCGCTTCGCTCAGAATGACAAGCGATGTGGGGAACGCATGACCTTAGACTGCCGGAGAAAATGCGTTTACCCCGGAGGCCAGGTGAGCGGGCGTCCGCCAAGGAGGTGGACGTGGAGATGGTCGACGGTCTGGCCGCCGTCCTCACCGGCGTTGACCACCAGGCGGTAGCCCTTGGCGAGGCCCTTCTCGCGGGCGACCTCGCTGGCGGCCCAGAGCAGGTGGCCGAGCAGCAGGCCGTCGCTTTGATCGGTATCGTCCACTGAGGCGATGTGTTCGCGCGGCGCCACCAGCACATGCACGGGCGCTTGCGGGTGAAGGTCCGCAAAGGCGTAGCACAGCTCGTCCTCATAGACCGCGGTGGAGGGTATGCTTCCATCAATGATCTTGCAAAAAATGCAACTCATGGCGCGTCCAGTGTACAGGAGCGGGGGAGTTTTCCGCGTGGTTTTGTTTGTTCGCGTATACAATTCATGGCGACGGCCAAAGCGGCGAGGCTGTTTGGCTGAGAGGTAGAGCAATGAGAAAACGGATTGTTCTGGCGGGCCTGGTATTGCTGGGCGGGCTGGCGAGCGTGGCGCAAACGGTCAACGTGGCGGGGGAGTGGCGCGGCATCTGGACAAACCCCGAAGGGATGGTTTTTTCGGCGACGATGACGCTGCAGACGGGGAAGGGCTGCAAGAGCTGCGCGGTGGTGGGCGACGGAGCGGTATGGGGCAAGATTGTGTGGACGCTGCGCAACGCGGGACCGAATCCATCTCCGGAGCTTGCCGCTAAAGTGGGGATGACGGCTACGGAACTGGTGAAGGGCAATTTGAAGGGCGACGAGTTGCTGGAGCTGAACGGCTACGAAGCGAACGACCCCGCCCAGATGAAAGGTACGGACCAGTACCGGCTAGCCATATCCGACAACGGCAAGGTGGTGGGCGGCATCACGCTGAATGGCGGTTCGTGGACGGGACAGTTCATCGCGATGCGGGCGCAGCCGTAAGCGAGGCTCACGCGTCGATCATCGCTCCATACCTCACCGCGGAGCTTCACATGCTGCGGGCTGGGAAGCTGCGGCGATCCTGCTGATAGAATTTGTTATGGAAATCATCCAGTACAACCTTCCGCAAAGCCGCATCCCCCACGCCTGGTACAACATTGCCGCCGATCTGCCCAAGCCGATGGCGCCGCCGCTGCACCCCGGAACACTGAAACCCATCGGGCCGGACGACCTGGCGCCGCTGTTTCCGATGGGCCTGATTCTGCAGGAAGTGAGCACGGAGCGGGAGATTGAGATTCCCGGCGAAGTGCGGCAACTGTACGCGCAGTGGCGTCCTTCGCCTCTGTTTCGGGCGCGCCGGCTGGAGAAGGCGCTGGATACGCCGGCGCGGATTTACTACAAATACGAGGGCGCGAGCCCAGCGGGTTCGCACAAGCTCAACACCGCCGTGGCGCAGGCCTATTACAACAAGATGGAAGGCACCAAGCACCTTTCAACGGAGACGGGAGCCGGCCAATGGGGTTCGGCCTTGGCCATGGCCTGCGCGTTCTTCGGCCTGGACTGCAAAGTCTTCATGGTGCGCGTGAGCTACGACCAGAAGCCGTATCGCCGCGCCTTGATGGAGGCTTTTGGAGCCTCGGTGACCGCCAGCCCGAGCACGGAGACGGAGTCAGGCAGGGCGATTCTCGCCGAGCATCCACAGTCCAATGGATCGCTGGGGATTGCCATTTCAGAGGCCGTGGAAATCGCCGCCAAGGACCCGAGCACCAAGTACGCGCTGGGCAGCGTGTTGAATCACGTGCTGCTGCATCAGACGGTGATTGGGCTGGAAGCAATAGAGCAAATGGCTATGGCGGATGATGAGCCTGACGTAATCATCGGTTGCACGGGCGGCGGATCGAACTTTGCCGGGCTGGTGATGCCGTATTTGGGCCGCAAGATCAAGGGGCAANNTACGATTTCGGAGACACCGGGCACCTGACACCGCTGGTAAAGATGCATACGCTAGGGAGCACCTTCGTTCCTCCGGGAATTCATGCGGGCGGGTTGCGTTACCACGGCATGGCGCCGCTGGTGTCGCACGTGATGGACCTGGGATTGGCCGAAGCCACTACCGTGCAGCAGTTGGATGCCTTTGCCGCAGGGATTCAGTTTGCCCGCGCCGAGGGAATCATTCCCGCGCCGGAGGCTAACCACGCCGTCGCTGTTGCGATCTCCGAAGCCCTTCGCGCCAAGGAAGAAGGCGAGCAGCGGACGATCCTCTTTAGCCTCAGCGGGCACGGGCACTTCGACATGCAGTCTTACATCGCCTACCAGGCCGGGAAGCTGGAGAACTACGAGTATCCGGCTGAGGAAATTGCGATGGCGCTGGCAGGCTTGCCCACGGTGGGTTGAGCCGGGCCATTTTATCCTCTGCCTTCCGGCTTTGCCTCGCGCTTTTCCACCAGGCGGCGTGACCTCATCCGGCGGCAATTGGTAGACTGGTACGTTTGCTGTTTTGAGGAGGATTGCACTGTATGTCTACCACTATGGAAGCTGTTGTTAAAGCTAAAGCCGCGCCGGGCATCGAATTGCGCGAAGTGCCGGTGCCTGTGCCCGGCCCCGGCGAAGTGCTGGTTCGCGTTCTGGCGGCCAGCGTGTGCGGCACGGACCTGCACATCTTCAATTGGGATCCGTGGGCGCAGGGGCGCATCAAGCCGCCGCTGATTCCGGGGCATGAATTTTCCGGCGCGGTAGCCGGCGTGGGTCGCGGCGTGACGGCGGTGAAGGAAGGCGATTTTGTAAGCGCGGAGATGCACGTGGCCTGCGGCAAGTGCCTGCAATGCCGCATCGGCCAGGCGCACATCTGCCAGCACGTGAGGATTCTGGGCGTGGACGCCAACGGTGCCTTCGCCGGCTACGTCATCATTCCCGAGACCAACATCTGGAAGCTCTCGCCGACAATTCCGCGCGACTGGTGTTCGCTGCTGGATCCGTTGGGCAACGCCGTGCATACCGTGCTGGCCGGAAACATCGCCGCGCAAACCGCACTCGTGACAGGCTGCGGCGCCATCGGGCTGTTTTCGATTGCCGTGGCCAAGGCCTGCGGAGCCGCGAAGGTCTTTGCTGTTGAGGTGAATGCGCACCGCAGGGCGGTGGCCGCGACCATGGGGGCCGACCTGGTTCTGGACCCGGCCACCGACAACGTGAAAGAGCAGGTTCTGGAGGCTACGGGCGGCACCGGCGTGG
This sequence comes from Acidobacteriaceae bacterium, assembly GCA_003142015.1. Taxonomy (GTDB): domain Bacteria; phylum Acidobacteriota; class Terriglobia; order Terriglobales; family Acidobacteriaceae; genus Telmatobacter. The sequence continues at coordinate 22,244 of PLOI01000160.1, forward strand.
ATGTGCTGCTGGAGATGAGCGGCCATCCGGCGGCTATCAGCCAGGGTTTTGCGCTGTTGAGGACCGGCGGACGCGCCTCGCTGCTGGGGATTCCGTCGCGGCCTGTGGAGATGGACCTCGCCCGGGAGATCATCTTCAAGGGCGCGACGGTGCAGGGCATCAACGGCCGCAAGATGTACGAGACCTGGTTCCAGATGGAGGCTCTACTGGCCAGCGGCAAGCTGAACCTGGAGCCGGTGATTACGCACCGGCTGAAGCTCTCCGAATTTACCCACGCCATGGGATTCCTGAAATCGGGCGAGGCGATCAAAGTGGTGTTCAATCTGGAGTAGGCGCGGAAAACGAGAGGAATAAAAATGACCTGCGGCAGGAATGAGGCCGCAGGTCATTTTTTGTTCTTTTGTGTNNTCAAGTAGTTGTAGCGCGGATTGCAGGCGGTGGTGCCCAGCACAGTGACGAGTCCGACCAGGGCCAGGAGCGAAAGCCGGCTGAGCCAGCGGCGGCGGCGCGCACCAAAGGCCATACCGCCCAGACACAAGGCTCCAGGCAGCAGAATCGCCCAGGCGATGGGAGCGGACCCCTTGCCTGACGCGGGCGCGGCCGAGGCAGAGGAAGCCGCGAAGGTCTCAATCAAAATTGAACTGGTGGGCGGACAGGCGGACGCGAACGAACCGCTGGGACAGCTCTCGGGGGTGGTAGACAGAATTTCAAGATTTTCAGGGGTAGGAACGCAGGTGGCCCCATCGGGAAGGCCCGAGCAGGAGATCGCGACGTACATCGGGGCGGTCAGCGTGGAGGTGTATTCCACCGACGGGGTGACGGTAACGGTGGCCGATCCTGACTGGCCGGGCGTGAGGGTAAGCGTACCCGCGGTGGTCGATGAGGGAGTGATATTGGAGATGGCGACCGAGAATTCGCACTCCGTGGCCACGCTTACGGCGATTGCCGGAGTCGAGGTGGAAGCCGAATAGGAAACGCCGCCGACAGTCTGCGCGGCAAAGGTTGCGGTAAGGCTGTGGCTGCCAGCCGATAGGTCAACCGTTGGGCTGGCAGCGCCCGTGGAGCTGAGAGCCACAGTAGCGACTGTGACGGCGTTGCCATTGAATTCATCATTGATGGCCACGTTGCCGGTGGTGACCGGAGCTCCGCCGGAGGTGACAGCGATGGTAAGAGGCTGCGAGCATGAACCTGCGGGTAAGGTCCCGGCAGTCAGCGTAGTTGCCGTGGCTATCGGCGCGGGCGCCGCCAGCGCGGGCATAGCCAGCGCGATAATTAATCCTGCAACCAAATCAAGCCGCAGACCGCGGCGGTTTATGCCTCTCACGTGCACCTTCCGAATCTCAAAAAAATGGTATGCCGCCCGTCTGCGCAGCCTAGAACCTATTGTATCCGGGCGGGGCGGACCGAGGCCATTCCGGGCCTGCCGTTTGGACGCGTCGCGGGGAGAAAAGCGTCGAAATGAAGGAAACAGGGTAGTTCGGCCTGCCGGACGCCCGCAATCCGGGATGAAAGCCGGAACCCGGTCACGGCCTGCGGCGGCGATTGGCGTTATCCTAGGTTGTTTGAGGTGATAGCTATGACGCAACTCTCTACCCGCCCCCAGCTCGCCCACTTGACCGCAACGCTCGACGAGCTGCGCGCCAAGGGTACCTATTTCAAGCTGCGCATTCTGGACGATCAGCAGGCGCCGGTTTGCCACTACGACGGCCGCAAGGTGATCAACCTGGCCAGCAACAACTATCTGGGACTGGCCAACGACCCACGGCTGATTGAAGCGGCGCTGGCCGCGACGCGAAAGTTTGGAGTGGGTTCGGGCGCGGTGCGCACCATCGCCGGAACCATGCGCATCCACATGGACCTGGAGGAAAAGATTGCCCGCTTCAAAAACGTAGAGGCCTGCGTGGTCTTTCAGAGCGGCTTCACGGCCAATGCCGGGGCGGTCAGCTCGATTCTGGGCAAGGAGGACTTCATCCTCTCCGACGAGCTGAACCACGCCAGTATCATCGACGGGGCGCGTCTGTCGCGGGCCAAGATCAAGGTCTTCCGCCACAAGGACGCAGCCCACTGCGAGGAGCTGCTGAAGGAGATTGCCAACGAACCGGGCCACAAGCTGGTGATTACCGACGGCGTTTTTTCGATGGACGGCGACATCGGCATCGTGGACAAGCTGGCCGCGCTGGCGGAAAAATACGGCGCCATCATGATGGTGGACGACGCCCACGCCTCAGGCGTGCTGGGCCGCAACGGGCGCGGGTCGGTGGATCATTTCGGCTTGCACGGCAAGGTGGATGTGCAGGTGGGTACGCTGTCAAAGGCCATCGGCTGCCTGGGCGGTTATGTTTGCGGGAGCCGCGATCTGATTGACTACCTCTATCACCGGGCGCGGCCGTTTTTGTTTTCCACTTCGCATCCGCCGGCGGTCGCGGCTGCGTGCATGGCGGCCTTCGACATTCTGGAGGCTGAGCCGGAGCGCATCGAGCGGCTGTGGTCGAACGCGCGCTATTTCCAGGGCGAGCTGAAGAGCGCGGGCTTCAACGTGGGTGGAGTGACCACGCCGGCCAGCGAGACGCCGATTACGCCGATTATTATTGGCGACGGGCGCGCGACGATGGAGTTCTCGCGGGCGCTGTTTGACGAGGGCGTGATGGCCACCGGCATCGCCTTCCCGACCGTCCCCGAAGGCAAGGCCAGAATCCGCGCCATGCTCACCAGCGAGCACACCAAAGCGCAGTTGGATCAGGCGCTGGAAACCATCGTGCGCGTGGCGAAGCGGATGAAGATACTGTGAACCTATCCGTAAAGAGAAAAGTAGCGCCGGTCTCCTGACCGGCTGTACTGGCGGCGTCCCCGCCGCCAGACGCCTCCTGCGGGTCTGGAGACCCACAGGACAGCCGACCTGGAGGTCGGCGCTACCGATTTGCGGATTGGCTCTAAGATAGAGGCACCATGATCGCTCACTTGCGCGGAAAGCTGATTTACAAACAGCCCGGCCAGGCTATCGTCGAAGCGGCCGGGGTGGGGTACGACGTCACGATTTCGGTGCCCACCTTTACGGCGCTGCCGTCGGTGGGCGCTGAGGCCGCGCTGTTTATCCATACCCAGGTAAGCGAGGATCAGATTGCGCTGTTCGGCTTTCTTGATCGCGAAGAAAAGCGTCTCTTCGAGCGGCTGATTACAGTGAGCGGCGTGGGGCCCAAGCTGGCAATCAAGATGTTGAGCGGCCTGTCTTCTGAACAAACGGTGCAGGCCATTCGCAGCCAGGATCACGCGCAACTGACGCGGATTCCCGGTGTGGGCAAGAAGCTGGCCGAGCGGCTGGTGGTCGAGCTCAAAGATAAACTCGACGACTTTGCCGTTGCGCCTGTGGCGTCGTCGGTGAAGGGAGCGGCAGTGGACGATGTGCTCTCGGCGCTGGTGAATCTCGGCTATCAGCGCGCTGCTGCGGAGAAGGCGATTCAGCAGGCCGTTGCCAAAGAGGCCGCGCTGGCTGGCGATTTCGACGGGATGTTCAGAGGGGCGCTGAAGGTGATCCGGTGAGAGGAGGGGGCAAATCGGTGGACGTGAGCAGAGGAGCGAATGACCTTCACAATCTCACTTCGCTTGACCTGACTCCGATCCTGTCGCTGAATAACGCTCATGCGAAAGAGACATCGTTGCTCGACGAAGACAGTCTTGCAGCGCTGCTTGGTATGGCTTTTTACGCACGGGGCATTGACCGAGGCGCAACGGCCTTTCTGATCGCACTCGATCACAATGCCCCTTACATCAACGCAAACTTCGCCTGGTTCAAGGCGTCTCGCGAGCCGTTTATCTACATCGATCGCATCATTGTCGCGAAGTCTGCGTGCGGGCAGGGGCTTGCGAGGCTTCTCTACGAGGACCTGTTTACCGCGGCCAAACAGTCTGGGCACAGTCGAGTGGTCTGCGAAGTGAATATCGAGCCGCCCAACCCCGCTTCCGATGCCTTCCACTCGGCAATGGGCTTCGAGGGCGTTGGGCAGGCTACCATCCACAATGGAACGAAGACCGTGCGCTATTTTGAGAAGACACTGTGTTGACCGGTTCCGGAGCGAAGGTTCTTCGCCGTGCCCAAACGCATAGAAACACAAAGCCGGCGAAGAGATTGCAAGGTGAGGGTGCCGGCCGAGCCGAGAACAGATCCGACGCAGTCGAGTCCGGGGACGAGCAGCGGGATCGTCCTTCGCGTTACACTCCTCTTGTTATGGTTTCCAAACTGAGCAATCCCACACCTGCCGCGCCTGCCGCTCACCTTCGCCCCGAGGGGCTTGCGTTTCTGCGCAATCTGGCGCGGCACAACGACCGCGAGTGGTTCACGCCGCGCAAGGCCGCCTTCGAGGCGGAGCTGAAAGAGCCGATGCTGGCCATCATTCGCAAGGTGACNNTCCGGGGCCGGCTACTACTTCCACATCAGTGCTAAAGATGTGGTGGTCGCCGCAGGGGCTTATATGCCGGAGAAGGATCAACTGGCCGCCATTCGCCATTGGCTGCTGGAGCACCACACGGAGTTTCGCAAGGTCTTGCAGTCGGCGGCGATACGGAAAACATTTGACGAGCTCGAAGGAAACTCGTTGACGCGGCCGCCGAAGGGCTTTCCGTGCGAGCATCCGGCAATGGATTTGATTAAATGCAAGCAGTGGGGGTTGAGCGCGACGCTGCCGGCCAAGGCGGCGCTGAAGGCGGATTTCGCCGGCGTGGTGGCGCGTTACTTCAAGCTGGCCACGCCGATGGTGGATGCGTTGAACACGCCGATTGCGGCGAGTTTGAAGCCGAAGAAAAAGGTGCTCTTCGGGCTGAGATGATGGTTGCGATCCCACCCTTGGCGCAAGAACAAAAACGCGCCAAGGATGGGGCACCCGGCGGGGTGAGCGGCCCAGAAACCGGCGAATCCGGGCAAAAACAGGCAAAAATAGGCGAAAACCCCATAAATACCTAAGAAAATTGTGGAAATCACGGCTTTTTGCCTTGACTTTGCCCCTGCTAAAGTCGCATGGTAACGAACGACAGGGTTCTCCGACCCGCATGAATACAGGGGTTTCGTGCAAACGTTGCCTCGGTCGCACTCCCTCCATGCGGTACGCGAAGAGCGAAGGAAGCCCAGGCAACAACGGCGCGCCCAAGGGCCGCCTCAAAGGAGAGCACAATGGCTACTGGATTGACCAAGACCGCACTGACTCGGCTTCTGGCTGAGAAGATGGAACTGACCAACAAGCAAGTCGCAGCCTTCCTGGACCTTCTGGCGGAGACCGCCATCAAGGAAACCAAGAAGAACGGCGTCTTCGTAATCCCCGGCATCGGGCGCCTGGTGAAGGCGGAGCGCAAGGCCCGCATCGGCCGCAACCCGCAGACCGGTGCGGCCATCAAGATCAAGGCGAAGACAGTGGTCAAGTTCCGCGTGGCCAAGGCTGCCAAGGACGTGATCGCGCCTGCCAAGAAGTAGTTCACCGCGAACGGCGGGAAAGAAGCCGTCCCCCAAACTGCAGACAACAATGGGGAGGAGCCTTGATGGGTTCCTCCCCGTTGTCTTTTTATTGGGCTGAATTTCTGGGCACCAGTGCCGAATTTGGCCGTCCGAATGCCGCATTGGCTCATCCAATGCCATATGGCAACAATTCTCATCAATGCAGATTCACCTAAGCCAAAGACGACTCCCGCGGTTACGGGGTCCGCTCTGGTTCTGCTTCGGCTTGAAGGGCTGGCGGTGGCGGCGATTACCGCCGCGCTCTATGCGCGCTCCGGTGCAAGCTGGTGGCTTTTTGCCGCGCTGTGGCTGACGCCGGACCTGAGCATACTAGGCTATCTGGCCGGTCCCGTTTGGGGCGCGCGCATTTACAACTCCATCCACAGCTACATCACGCCCTTCCCGTTGGTGTTGCCCGCCCTGTTGCTGCACAGATACGATCTGCTGCCCTTTGCGCTGATCTGGGTGAACCACATCGGAGTGGACAGGCTGCTGGGCTTTGGGCTCAAGTATCCGGCGGGCTTCGGGTGGACACACCTTGGAAGCCAGGGAAACAAGCGCGGCGAATCTATTCCCGCAAGCTCTTCTCCTGCTTGACGTCCGGCACTAGCGCGCGCACGACTAGCGAGAGGCCAAAGCTGACAATCAGGGCGCGGACCATGAGCCAGTTGTTGTAGCTCCAGGAGAAGAAGGCCAGGGTAACGAAGACGCCGATGGGGTTGATCTCGGTGATGAACGCATGGATCCATTGCGGCTTGCGGCCGCTGGGCATGGGGCCGGTGCGCGAGAGAATGGCGCCAAGATGCGGAAACAGGCGCGGAACCGCGTGCAGGTAGTCGAGGTAAGGCTGGCCAAGCTGGCCAGCGAGAAACGCCTCTTCGCCCAGAATCAGGCGCATGAGGAAGACAGTGAGCAGCGTCATGGAAACGAGCGCGCCGGTGACCGGCATGAGGAACGACATGGCAACCATCATGCACCATCCCCCAAGGTAGAGCGGATTGCGAAGGTAGCGATACGGCCCGTCGGCCATCACCGTGCCGGCCCGCATCTGCGCGTGATGGACAGTGTGGAATCCGAGGCAGGCTGCTCCCCAGACGCGGAGCACGGCGCCTTTGGCGGCGATGAGTGCGGCCACGGCAATCACAAGGGGCACGGCGGCGGCGAAGGAGACCAGGCCCAGACGGCTCAACGCGAGCGCCAGCCACTCCCACAATGAAATTCGTTGACCAAGGCCCCAGCCTTCTATCCACGGCGCATAGAAGCCCAGCACGACGATGGCGGTCATGATGATCATGCGCAGGCGAAACTCGATCTTCGTTGCTCCCATTGCTTTCTCCCTTTTGCCGGAGTTTACCATTCCTGCGTGTGGTAGGCTGGCGCATGGAGGCGATGTTCCGCTTCCGCGTGGAGGTTTTTCATGTTCGTGCGTACTCTTGTTTTGGCTGCCGCCGCAATGCCCGTGGCTGCGCAAAGCTCCGCTGCTCAAGCTGGTCTTGCCGCATCTGCCGAGCGGCAATTGCCCGCTCTCACCGAGACTTACAAGCATCTGCACCGCAACCCGGAGCTTTCAGGCCACGAGGAAGAGACCGCGGCTTTTGTGGGTGGCGAATTGCGCAAGCTCGGCTATACGGTGACCGAGCATGTGGGCAAGTACGAAGATGGCACACAGGCATTGGGCGTCGTGGCGGTGATGGAGAATGGCGCGGGACCACGGCTGTTGATGCGTACGGAACTGGACGCCTTGCCGGTGGAGGAAAAGACCGGCCTGGATTACGCAAGCCATGTGAAAACCATCAATGCGCAGGGCCAGCAGGTGAGCGTGATGCACGCCTGCGGCCACGATCTGCACATGACGGTTTTGCTGGGCGCTGCGCGCGAACTGGCCCAGCGCAAGAGCGAGTGGCACGGAACATTGATGCTGATTGGGCAGCCAGCAGAAGAGTCTGTGGGAGGCGCCCAGGCGATGCTGGCTGACCATATGTACGAGCGCTTCGGCCGGCCCGACTTTGTGCTCTCCGAACATGACACGAACGACGTGGCAGCCGGCTCGATTGCCATCAAGGGCGGGCCGCTGCTGGCCAGCGCTACCTCGATCAACGTGACCATCCGCGGCATCGGTGGGCATGGCTCCGCGCCGCAGTCCGGCAAAGACCCCATCGTGCTGGCCGCAGAGTTTGTGCTTGTGGCGCAAACCATCGTCAGCCGGCAAATCGATCCGCAACAGCCTGCTGTTCTGACTGTGGGCACCATTCACGGCGGGACGAAGAACAATATCATTCCTGACGAGGTAACGCTGGGTCTCACGCTGCGCACTTACTCGCCCGTGGTCCGCGACCAGATTCTGGCCGATTTGCGACGCACCGCCAATGGGCTGGCGGAGGCATACGGAATTCCCGCGGACCGGATGCCGACGGTGACGATCACGGAGAGTACGCCCGCCACGTTCTGCGATCCGGCGCTGGCGGAGCGCCTGCGCGCTGCCGCCACGGCGGCGCTAGGCAAGGACCGCGTTCTGGAGGCTCGCGCGGTGATGGGAAGCGAAGATGTGGGCCTGTTTTCGCTTGATGGGAAGATTCCGGCGGTGATGTATTGGCTGGGTGCGGCCGATGCGAACAAGCTGGAAGAGAGCCTCAAATCCGGCGTGCCGCTGCCCAGCCTTCACTCGCCGTTGTTTGCGCCTGTCTACGAGCCGGCCATCAAAACCGGGGTGACGGCGATGACCGCGATGGCGCTGGACTTGCTGAAGTAGCCTCAGCGCGAAGGGGTTGTTGATGAGGCCGACCGCGTGGGAGAGCCTCTACACTAACGAATGATGGCAAGCGTGAGCACAAATCCTGAGTCGACGACCGACACCATCGTGGCCATCTCCACGCCGCCGGGGCGCGGAGGCATCGGAATCGTGCGGCTGAGCGGGCCGCTGGCAGCGTCTATCGCGATTCAGTTGGTGCGGCTGCGGCAGCCGCTGGAGCACGGGCGGGCGCGGCTTGCCGATGTGCTGGATGAAGCTGCCGATCTCGCCGCGGCGGATTCTGGCGTTGACGAGGGTCGCATTGATGAGGCGGTGGTCATTTTTTTTGGCGCTCCGCACTCTTATACTTCCGAAGATCTCGTTGAAATAGCGGCGCACGGCTCGCCGGTGGTGCTGGAGCTGCTGTTGGGCCGCGCTCTGAAGCTGGGTGCGCGGCTGGCCCGACCGGGGGAGTTTACTGAGCGCGCCTTTCTCTCGGGCAAACTCGATCTGACCCAGGCCGAGGCGGTGCGCGACCTGATCGAGGCGCAGACGCTTACGCAGGCGCGCCAGGCGGCCAGCCAGATGGGCGGCGCGCTGAGTCGGCGCGTGGGGCCGGTGAAGCAGGCGCTGGTGGAGCTGATCGCCCTGCTCGAAGCGGGCATTGATTTTGCCGAGGACGACGTGGAGGTGACGCCGGAGGCCGAGATTGCGCGGCGCATCGGCGAGCTGACGCCGCCGCTGAGCGCGCTGGAAGCGTCGTTCGCACGTGGGCGCATTGTCCACGATGGGCTGACGCTGGCCATAGTGGGACGGCCCAACGTGGGCAAAAGCTCACTCTTCAATTGTCTTGTCGAGCGCGACCGCGCCATTGTGACCGCGACTCCAGGGACCACCCGCGACACGGTGAGCGAATGGATTTCTCTGGAGGGCATTCCGCTGGAGCTGGTGGATACGGCGGGGTTGCGCGAGGGGCTGCACGGAAGTCTGGAGGAGGCTGAGCAGTTGGGCATTCGCCGCAGCCGCGAGGCGCTGGCTGACGCGGCGCTGGTGGTGGTAGTGCTGGACGCAACCGAGGCGCTGAACGACGAGGAGCGCAGGCTGCTGGCCGCTGTCGAGGGCCGTCCCGCATTGGTGGCCGTGAACAAGAGCGACTTGATGGAGGCCGGTCGCGCGCTGCCCGATTGCGCCGGACTGCCGACGCTGGCGACCTCGGCTCTAACCGGCGATGGAATTGCCGAACTGCGCAAACGCATCCTCGAGCTGGCCACCGGCGGAGCCGCAGCCGAGCCGGGCATATTGACCAGCCTGCGCCATCAGCAGGCCATCGCTGCTGCCCTGGCGGCTCTGGCCGACGCCGCGCAGGCCAACGCAAGCTCCATTCCTCACGAGATGATCCTGCTGGACCTTTACCGTGCACTCTGGGCTCTGGACTCGCTGACCGGGCAGACCACTCCCGACGACATTTTGAATCTGATTTTTTCGACTTTTTGCATTGGGAAATAGCAATAAGTCGCACTTCACTCCACAGTCAGCACCAGCTTGCCGAAGTGCGAGGCTGTTTCCATGCGGGCCATGACTTCGCGTGCCTGAGACCAGGGGAAGCTTTCCGTGACCGGGCGCAGGGCGGCCAGGGAAATGGCCCTGTTCATCTCCTCGAAATCCTTGCGCGAGCCCACGTAGATGCCCTGGATGCGTGCCTGCTTGTGGAGGATGAGGGCGAGCGGCAGCGGGTCGGCAGGGCCGGCAAGCACGCCGATCTGGGCGATGACGCCGCCCATGCGAATGGCGCCGAGGGAGCGAGGCAGCGTGCCGATGCCGCCCACCTCGACCACCAGGTCAACGCCTTCGCCGCCGGTCTGGTCCATCGCCCAGCGTTCCCATGCTGGGGTTTCGCGGTAGTTGAGGCCTGCGTCGAGGCCGAGCGATCGGGCGCGCTCCAGCTTGGCCGCGGAGCTGGAGATGCCCAGCACGCGCGCGCCCATCAGCTTGGCCAGTTGCAAGGCAAAGATGGAGACCCCGCCGGTTCCCAGAATCAAAACCGTTGCCCCCGGCTTCAGGTTGCCTGCGGCCAGCGCGTTCCAGGCGGTGACGGCGGCGCAGGGCAGCGTGGCAGCCTCCACAAAGCTCAGGTGCTCCGGCAGTTGCACCAGGCCGGTCTCCTTGAAGCATCTGAACTCGGTGAGCATGCCGTCGATGTCGCCGCCCAGCGCGCCTTTAACCTTGGCTGGGGTGGGCGGGCCGTCGAGCCAGTTCTGCATAAACGCGCCGGCCACGCGGTCACCCTTTTTCCATTGCGTCACGCCCTCGCCGACAGCGGCAATCTCGCCCGCGCCATCCGAGCAGGGGACGCGCGGCAGCTTCATTTTGGGGTTGTAGAGCCCTTTGACCATGAGCAAGTCGCGATAGTTGATGGAAATGGCATGAATGCGGACCAGCACCTCGCCGGGGCCCGGCTGGGGAGCGGGGCGCTCGACAAACTCCAAAGAATCAACGCCAAACGACGAAATCTGCCAGGTGTGCATAGGAAATCCTCCAGCGCTTCGAGTGCGAGCCGCGCCACTACGCGGGACGCGACGCATCCAGCGTCCCATAGAATGAAGATATGGCTCGTGGATGGGAAAGTAAATCCGTGGAGGAGCAGATGGCAAGTGCCTTGCAAGAACCTGAAGTTGCCCGAGACGATGGCTTTATCAATGAGGATGCGCGACGCCTGGCCGAACACGTGCGCACCGACCGAGCGCGCGAGGTACAGGCGCTCAATTTGCAACGAGAGAACATTCTTTCGCAAAAGACCTCTCACCCGGCACGTCGCGCCGCCCTGAAGGCCGCTCTGGCCCAGGTCGATGGGCAGATCGCGCATTTAGGCTGAGACGGGCTGAGGTTTGCGGGCTTTTTCCCGTCCGCGGCTACGGCTTTTCCCTGCCTGGCCGGCTACAGCGGTCCTCCAATTGCTATACCCCGAAAGCACATCCGCTGAGTGACTTTTTCCTTAAGAAAAAGCCACCTTGCATGGTGCCAGAAAGGGCGCGTTAATTGTGGAACCGCTCTAGGCCTCGCGGTGAAAGAGCAGCGCATTGGCCTGTTGCACCGGGGTAAGCACCACGCGTGCAATATTCACGTGGTCGGGCCGGCTCACGGCCCATACGATGACATCGGCAATATCTTCCGCAACCAGCGGCTTGACGCCCTTGTAGACCTTGGCCGCTCGCTCTTGGTCGCCGTGGAAGCGCACCAGGCTGAAGTCGGTTTCTACCATTCCGGGGTCCACGCTGGTGACGCGAATCGGCGTTCCCAGCACGTCTTCGCGCAGGCCGTCGTTGATGGCCCGCTCGGCGGCCTTGCTGGCGCAGTAGACCGCGCCGTTGGGATAGGTCATCTCGCCCGCCACCGAACCCAGGTTGACTACGTGTCCGCGGCCACGCTCCACCATTCCCGGCACCACGGCGCGGGTGACGTAGAGCAGCCCTTTCACATTAGTGTCGATCATCTCGTCCCAGTCTTCGATCTTTCCCTGGTAGAGCTTGTCGAGGCCGCGGCTGAGGCCGGCGTTATTGACCAGCACGTCGATGGCGGCCCACTTCGCGGGCAACGCATCGATGGCTTTTTGGACGGCGTTGTGGTCGCGCACATCGAGGGTGAAAGTGTGAACGGCCTCGGCCCCGCGCTGGAGGACGGCGGCGGCAACAGCGGCCAGTTTGTCGGCGCGGCGAGCGGCCAGCAGCAGGCGCGCGCCCTCGACGGCGAATGCTAGCGCAGTGGCCGCGCCGATGCCGGCCGAGGCCCCGGTAACGAAAACAATCTTTCCCTTGAGACTCATGGTTCTATCTTAACCAACCGCGGCTATGGATGTTAAAGGTGAAGATGGCGTGCCAATTCCGAGCAGAAACCCGCGCGCCTCAATTCCCAATCACCAGCACCTGGAAACTACCCTTCACTGACTGCGTTTCGAGCGTGCCGATGCTCCCCGGTTGATCCAGCTTCACTCCAAGAAGATCGGTAACAAGATAGACCTGGCCCGTCGCCGGATTCACCGCCAGGGTCCGAGCTCGCTGGCGAGTGGCGAGATTTTGAATCTCGGAGTACGTGTCGGTGACATCCTGGCGAATGATCGTCAGGGTTCCCTGGGCGCCACCGTTGGCGGTATAGATCAGTCCCCGGCCCGCGTCGTAGCCGATGGCCTCCGTGCCGGGGCCGATGGGGAACGACGCCACCTGCTCGCCCGTGCCGCCATTCAGCACCAGCATCTTCATATTGCCGCAGGCGGCAAAGAGTCGCGTATGGGCGCCATCGACGGCCAGGGCGCTGAGTTCGCGGCAGTCGGGCCCAACGGCAAAGATGCGCATGCGGTTCTCGGCGGAGTTGGGCAGACGGGACTCGTGACTCCAATCCAGCACTGTCTGTGCGGCTGCGGTCTGTGCGGATAGAGTCCTGCCTGCCGGCCTGCCGAGCAGTGCCGCAATCGACTGCGCATCGAGCCGGGCAATCTGATTGCGGCTTACGATGTTGAAGAACACCTGTCCATGGCCATCCGCCTCGGCAAATCCGAGCCTGCCAGGCATCAGGATGACGCCCAGCTTCTGCCGCGTCTCTGCATCGATCACCGTAATCGAAGACTTGATCTGCTCGTCGGCCGCCGTTCCTGGGGGCGCGTTGGACGCAGATGCGCGGCTGGATGCGTTGGGGGGCGTTCTTCCCTGGTTGCCGGCCGGCTGCGGCGGGTTCTCCGCAGAAGGATTGGCGCAGACGGCAAAGAGCAGCCTGTTCTGCGGCTCATAGGCGAGGGCGCGCGGCGCCGGGCCGGTGAGGATGGTAGCCACCACGGCGAGCGTGCGCCGGTCAAAGACCTTCACATGGCCGGCCGGCCCGTCGCTGATGTAGCCAAACTGGCCGGTGTCGTCGAGAGCAATGGCGTGAGCCTCGCGCAGGCCGGAGATCACCCCGGCGACTTGCCCCGTCTCCACGTCCACCACCTGCACCTGGGCGCCGTGGGCGATATAGAGGCGCTGGGCCGCTGCGTCCATCGTCAGATAGTCCCAGTTGCCCACGCCGCCGATGATCCACGTCTTCTTGATGAAGAAGGGGCTGCCGGGCAGCTCGGTGGCCGCGGGCGGCTGCTGCGCCGGCAAGGCGGCACAACCCAGCAGGCAAAAGGCAAGCAATCTCTTCATCGCGGACAGCTCCTGATGAGTAGATGCGGAATCGGCGGCCAGCGCTCGTCATTTTTTCAGTTCATGGATGTTTTCGGCTTCTCGGTGGGCATTTCTTCGGGAAATGGAGGCTTCGATCTCGTTATCTTGCGCTGACTGTGAAGCCGAGAGCCGCCTGTTTCAGGCGGCTTTCCGCTCCCTACTTCTCCGGCTTCTTTTCCTGNNGCGTAGGCGGGGAACCAGTAGTGGCCGTCAACCGGTTGGCGCCATGTAATGAGAGGCGGATCGAGATCCTTTTTGCGCGCGACGGCGGAGACCATGCGGCCCTGGGTCACCACAATCTGCAGTCCGGCCGTTGCCACCCAGATGCGGCCGTTGAAGTAGCGGTGCTTCTTTTCCAAAACCCTTGGAGTCACGTCGAAGACATAGCAATCCACCTCGTCCACCTTTTGCCGCCCTGCGTACGTCAAGTTGTAATGACCGATCTGCGCGGCGGTGAGAACGAAAAAATTGCTGCTTTGAATGTTCTGCAAATCGGAGGGCGACATCGTCACCCGTTGCAAAGTATTCTGCGGCGCATATACCGCTTTCTCCGTGCGTTTGCCTGTGGAGTCGAAGCTGACATCGTCCACCTGGTAGTATTCGCCGTCCACATGGTCGTCTTCGTCGATGGTTTGCACGCGGGCGGAGCGCTGGTAAGTGTAGCGGCTCAGCGCTTGCTGAAACTCGCTCTCTTTGGCGGTAAAACGGCGGATGATTTCTTCAGGCGCGAGCGGGGGCGCTGAAGTGTCCATGACGCCGAAACCCTCATCCTGCTGCATGGGCGTAAATCTATTCTCTTTTTGCGCAGCGGCGGTCAGGGCCAGTCCCGCCGCCAGCAACGCGAAGCCCCATCGATTGCGCATGGTTTGAGTTTCCTCCGCGGTCCAATCCCTGGTCTTCTTCAAGATTAGAACCACACGCAGGCCTTTTGATTCCTGACGGACTCCTAGCAAATTCGCGGCAACTGTTCGCCGATCTGGGTGGGGATCACGCGATTGGCGCCCATGGCTGTGCGGGCTACCAACATTCGCTTGTGCTCGGCGGTGACGCGGCCGATGCGTGCGGCGTCGCGGCCCAGCGGATGAGCGCGCAGGACGGCAAGAACCTGTTCGGCTGCCTCGGGCGCGACAAAGAAGACCGCCTTGCCCTCGTTCGCTACATAGACCGGGTCGAGGCCGAGCAGTTCGCAAGCCGATTGGACTTGAGGGCGCACCGGCAGACTAGGCTCGTCGATTTCGACGCCTACGCCAGAGGATTGGGAGATTTCATTGAGTGTGGATGCGAGGCCGCCGCGCGTAGGGTCGCGCATGGCGTGAACCGCTGCGCTCGCAGCCGCCAGCACATCGGCAATCATTCCATTTAGCGCGGCGCAATCGGAGCGAATCTCGCTCTCGAACTCCAACCCCTCGCGCACGCTCATGATGGCCATGCCGTGATCGCCGATGGTACCGGAAACGAGAATCGCATCGCCNNGATGTAGCAGCCGTCGCCGTGGCCGCGCTCGACGACCTTGGTGTCGCCGGTAACAATCTTCACGCCCGCCGTGGCCGCGGCCTGCGCCATGGCCTCGACAATCGCCGCCAACTGGGCGAGGGGAAAGCCTTCTTCAAGAATGAAGCTGGCGCTCAAGAAGCGCGGCTCTGCGCCGGAGACGGCCAGGTCGTTCACCGTGCCATTCACAGCCAGTTCGCCGATGGATCCGCCGGGAAAAAAGAGCGGCTGCACGACGAAAGAGTCGGTACTCATGGCCAGGCGGCTTCCGCCCAGATCGAGCACCGCGGCGTCGCCCAGGTTTTCCAGCTCCGGATTGCGAAAGGCGGGCAGAAACANNGCACCCATCCATTCTATTGAAGTGACACCCGAAATTGCCGTTGCGTATCATGGTCCTATGCACAATTCGCTTGAGGACGGCCGGCAAAAAATCTACCCGCAAACTTGGGAGCGTGCGGCTACCTTCGACTTCTTCCGGACCTTCACTGAGCCCTTCCACGGCGTGTGCCTTCGCGTCGATTGCACCGCCACGTATCGCTACGCGAAGGACCATGGCCTTTCCGTGTTTCTCTCGCTCGTTCATCGCGCCCTCGCGGCCGCGCAGCAGGTCGAGAACTTCCGGACCCGCATCGTTGATGGCGAAGTCTGGCTGTACCAGCAGATCCACGGCGGCAGCGTGGTGGACCGGCCGAACGGAACTTTCGGGTTCGCATACTATCGCTTTCATCCGGATCTGGATGCTTTCGTGCACGAGGCTGCGCTTGAAATGGAGCGCGTTCGGCAACGGAACGATATTGAACGCAACCCGGCGCAAAACCTGATCCGCTTCTCGGTGCTTCCGTGGTTCGATTTCTCGTCCATCTCGCACGCCAGGGACTTTGCCCATGATGATTCCGCTCCGCGGATCACTTTCGGAAAAATTACAGAGGCAGAAGGGCGGCGCACGATGCCTGTCTCCATTCATGCACACCATGCACTCGCTGACGGCCTGCACGTCGCGCAATTCGTCGAGCATTTTCAAAATTTCTTGAATGCTCCTGAATCTAGTCCAGACGAGAATTAACCGCTAGTGGTTGGCTGCACCCGTCGCCGCCAGTTGCTCGGCGCTGATGTACCGCCCGTAGTTGTAATAGGCCGCGCAAGCGCCTTCGCTTGAAACCATGGTCGCGCCCAGTGGATGGCGCGGCGTACATTCTTTGCCGAAGGCAGGGCATTGGGCTGGCTTGATGACTCCGCGCAGCACATCTCCAGAATGACAGAGCGGCGACTCTTCAGTATGGATGCCGGAAATCTGGAAGCGCTCTTCGGCGTCAAAGTCGCGATAATCCGCGCTCAACCGCCAGCCGCTTTTGGGAATCACGCCAATGCCGCGCCAGGCACGGTCTGTAACCTCGAAAACCTCAGTGAGCAGTTTTTGCGCGGGTTTATTTCCTTCAAACGTGACGATGCGCTCGTAGGCGTTTTCGACTTCGTAACGGCCGGCTTCCAGTTGAATCACGGCGCGCCGAATGCCATCGAGCAGATCGAGAGGCTCGAAGCCCGTGACCACCAGCGGGACCTTGTATTTGGCGGCCAGCGGCGGATACTCCCAGTAGCCCATCACGCTGCAGACGTGGCCCGCCAACAGAAATCCCTGCACCTGATTTCCCGGCGAATCCAGAATGGCCGAAATCGCAGGCGGCACCAGAACGTGCGAAACCAGCAGCGAGAAATTCTTGAGGCCGCGCCGTTTGGCCACGTGAACGCTCATCGCGTTGGCCGGAGCTGTGGTCTCGAAGCCCACGCCGAAGAAAACCACCTGCTTGCCGGGATTCTTGACGGCCAGTTCGACCGCATCCAGAGGCGAGTAGACCACGCGCACGTCGCCGCCCGCGCCTTTGACCTGAAATAAATCGCCCTCGGTGCCGGGAACGCGCAGCATATCGCCGAAGGAGCAGAAGATCACGTCTGGCTGTGCGGCGATGGCCAGCGCTTTGTCGATCAGTTCCAAAGGGGTTACGCAGACCGGGCAGCCGGGGCCGTGAATCATCTCGATGCCCGCAGGGAGCATCTGGTCGATACCGTTTTTGATGATGGAGTGGGTCTGCCCGCCGCATACCTCCATGATCTTCCACGGGCGCGTGGCGACCGAGTGAATCTCGCGCGCCATGCGCTGCGCGATCTCGCCATTGCGGAACTCGGTCAGGTACTTCACTGGATTGGGGAACTCCTGTAAGGAAAAAACGCTGGGTGCCCCATCCTTGCGCCTTTTTTCTGGCGCAAGGGTGGGAAACCACGAATCTCAATGAACGGCTTTTTGGACTTCGACTGAACAACTCCCATCAGGACAAGCCGACTGGGGCGCCACAGCAGCCCTCGCAAAGGCATCTTCTTCGCTCTCCAGCTCCTGGTCCAGTACGCCCATGGCGCGGAAGTCTTCGAGGGTCTGCAAGGCCGTTTCTTCGTCGATC
This sequence comes from Acidobacteriaceae bacterium, assembly GCA_003142015.1. GTDB lineage: Bacteria > Acidobacteriota > Terriglobia > Terriglobales > Acidobacteriaceae > Telmatobacter. The sequence goes on from PLOI01000160.1 coordinate 39,584, forward strand.
TTGGAGAGCGCAAAGCCAACGTGGACAATGGTATAGTCGCCGACCTCGACCTCCGGCACNNCACATAGTTTCTACGTTATACCGAGTTGAGGGCCTCGTATAGTGTGATATGAATCACCGGAAAGCCGCCCCGGTCCCCGAGCAGTCTATCAATGCGGCGAAGATACTCCGAAGAAAACCGCGGGCGATACATTGAACCGCCGGCTCAGGCGCGCGATGTGGTCGCGGTTCAACTGGCGCTTGCCGGAGAGAACCAGCGAGACGGTGCTTTCGCTTCCCAACTCCGGGGCTATGTCGCGCTGCGAGAGTCCATTTTGTTCCAGCAGAAAACGCAGCACATCAGCAGGCTTCGCCGCAGGCACCGGAAAACGCTCCGACTCGTAGCGCCCGATCAGCAAGGTCATCAGCTTAATAGCCTCTTCCTCGTCTGGATTCGGATCGGGCTTCGCGGTCAGATCGAAGAGCGTCCGGGTATACTCAGCAAGCTCCTCATCAGAGTGAATCAGCCGAGGCGCTCCCTGCCGAATCATCTCCGCCGGATTCGCAAGCGCTGTGCTCATCGTTTGACCCCCTTGTCCCAGTTTGCCCGATTGTCGTACTGCCGATGTGTCAGAAACGCCCGGATGTAGATGTGGCCCTGCGTGATTCGGTCTTCCTTCTCGCGCGCGTAGTGAATGATGGGGACCAACCGGTAGCGATTCTGGCGAATGTTGAAGATCACGTATCCATCCATATCATCGGCATCTTTGAAGACCTGCCGTACTTCAACGAAATTTCGCCACAGCGCCGAGCTTGCGATTCTGTACCAGGCCCGAATCTCCCTGGCTGCCTCCGGATACTGTTCTTCGGCCTCGACCAGGTGCTTGCGTGTGACAACGTGCATGGAGGTCTTCCCAAATCTTCTGCCGCAGGAGTTGCCACAGCAACGGTTGCTACATTCTCAATATACTTTGCAAAATGCAAAGTAGTCAAAGGAAAATTTTCATTTTTAAAAGTTAATGTGGTTTTTGATGGCCGCTGAGCGCCTAAGTGCGCCACATTCTCAGCCCAGAACCTTCTGCGCCTCCGCCAGATACCCCAGCCACTCTTCCATCCCCGCGCCGGTCTTGGCGGAGGTCTCGAATATGCGAATCCCCGGCCGGATTTCGTTGATATTCCTGAGCGCCAGGTCGCGGTCGAAGCCGCACGGCTCGGAGATATCGATTTTTGTGATGACCGCGGCGTCGGCGGAGTTGAACATCGTGGGGTACTTCAGCGGCTTGTCTTCGCCCTCGGTCACGCTCAACAGGGCCACGCGAATCTTCTCGCCCAGGTCATAGCTCGACGGGCAAACCAGGTTGCCGACATTCTCGATAAACAGATAGTCGAGGCCGGAGAGCGCCACGCCCTCCCAGCCGTCCAGGTGCTTGCCGATCATCTCTGCGTCGAGGTGGCAGATTCCATGGGT
>PLOI01000160.1:41089-42335 GCA_003142015.1 Acidobacteriaceae bacterium
TTGAGAATTCCCCGCCGCAGCTCAACTATTCGGGTGGTCATGCTATCTCCTCAACCTTATTCATCTCGTCAATCTCGATTGACTCAATCTCCAACTCGCGGCCCTGCCGTATCTCACCGCATAGCTCGCCGCAGCGCGGACAGCGAAAGCTCTGCACGCCGTCCAGCTCTGCATCCTGCGCGCAGCGCTCGCAGTGCACCACCACCGGCAGCACATTCACCACCAGCCGCGAGCCTTCCAGCGGCGTTCCCTCGGACGCGATGCCGTAGCAGAACTCCAGCGAGTCGGGAACCACCGACGCCAGCGCGCCCACGCGCAGCCGCACCTCAAGCACCCGCGCGCCTGGGTAAGCTGTCAGCGACTCGGTCACAGTCTCCACGATGCTGGTCACAATGGAAAGTTCATGCATTCAAGTTAAATTTTACGCGCCTGCCTCGCACCGGCGTTGCCGCGACGCTTGCGGCATCTTACGCGTGCCACTGCCGCGCCGCTCCGGTAGACTGGGAGGGCGATGAATATGAACGACAGAATTCAAAGCGCCGCGCTGCGAACTGCCCTGATGGCCGGACTGGCTGCCGGGCTGCTCCTGACCGGCTGCGGAACACAGGCCGCGCCGCAACCGCCCTCGCTCAACCTTGCGGACCGTGTGACCGACCTGGCCGCCACCCGCTCGGGCAGCCAGGTTTCGCTCACCTGGACCATGCCAAAAAAGAACACCGACAAGTTGCTGTTGAAGGGCATTGTCACGGCGCGCGTTTGCCGCAAGGAGGGCGCAGGCGCCTGCGTCGAGGCTGGAACTGAAGTGTCGTTCGCGCCCGGCGCTGACGCCGCGTTTACCGATACGCTGCCTGCCGCTCTGGCCGTCGGCGTGCCACGTCCGCTGAGCTACTTTGTCGAGTTGAGAAACCGCAACGGCCGCTCGGTAGGCCTGTCGAATGCTGCCGAGGTATTGGCCGGCGAAGCGCCCGCGCCGGTGACACATCTGACCGCCGAGGTGCGCAAGCAGGGCGTGGTCCTGCACTGGACGCCGGTCTCAGAGCAGGAGTCATCCGCCATTCGTCTACACCGGAAGCTGCTGACTGCGCCGGCGGCCAAGCCCCGTGAGGGATTGCTTGCGCCCGCGCCCGAGCCGGCGGAGCAGAGCCTGCTGGTGGATTCCTGCGCGCCGGAAGGCCGCGCGGGGATCTGTCGCGCTCTGGACAAACAGATTCGCTTCGGCCAGAGCTATGAGTACCGCGCCCAGCGC
>PLOI01000033.1 GCA_003142015.1 Acidobacteriaceae bacterium
GTCTTCAGCAGTCCGCAGCAGCGCTTCGTGTCGAGCGCAATAGGATTGGTCCCAGCCGCAATGGCCGCTTCGTTGCGCCAGACCAGCAGCTCCGCGCCAACAGAGCGGGCCATGGCATCGCGAAACGTGAGCATCTCCGCGAATTTGAAGCCGGTGTCCACATGCAGCAGAGGGAAGGGAATCGGCGCTGGATAAAAGGCCTTCTGCGCCAGCCGCAACATCACCGATGAATCTTTGCCGACCGAGTAGAGCATAACCGGGCGCTCAAATTCAGAGGCCACTTCGCGCAAAATGTGAATGCTCTCTGCCTCCAACAGGCGCAGATGGCTCAGGCGCTGCGGAGCGGAGATCTGCACGGGCGGAGATAAATCGGGTGGTGCATTTTCAGTGACCGGCATGATTGACCTCATTCAGTGTGGGGATCGCTGAAGGCCAATGCTGCGGGATCGCACACCGGCCTTTCAGCGAGGGGTGCGTCTTCTGATGAAATGCAAAAGGGAAAATCAGAGACTAGTACAGGCACCCGTCGAAGATTTTCGACAGGCAACAACAAGAGCGGCGTTGGGAAGCGCGGACCATGTGTGGATTCATACTAGCAAAACTTCGTGGTGTGTGCAATCGTGCCAATCTTTCGTCAGTGCCATCTAAATCTGGAGCGCCGGGCGGGAGTTGAACCCGCGAATGCAGGTTTTGCAGACCTGCGCGTTAGCCGCTTCGCCACCGGCGCTTTTAAATTTGGCTTTCCCAGGCCTCCTAAATGGGGGCCTGGGGTTTATTCCTTGCTGTTGACGCTGCCTTTGAAGTCATAGCCCACCAGCCTCGTCCCGGAGTTCTAGTACGGCGTTGGCTACTTCTTTCCGTTGTCTTTGAAGTTCAGCGCAACGTAGTAGGTCGTGTACGAGTGGCTGGTTGTCACATTCGTCAAGAACTGGCCGCCGCCGAAGTAGCCGATGCCGCCGCCCAGGTTGAAGTGCTTATTTAGTTCATACCAGGAGTAGCCATCGATTTCCGCGCCCACATGGCGGCCGTGGGCGGTCTTGTTGGACACGATCGCGCTGCCCGAAGTGTTGTAGATCGAGTCCAGCGCATCAGCCGCCCAAAAGTCCAGTCCCTGCACTGTGAACGTGAGCCGCCGGTGGGGCTCAACGGTGGCTCCCGCCCGCACCGACTCAATGTTCTGAAAGCCGAACAGGTCAGTGATTCCAAAGCGGTCGTGGGCTGTCGGGTAGATTGTGTCGAAGGTGGTGTGCGTTGCGTTGTGCGCCGGATTGCTGTTGCCCGTGGCGTAGTCGTACTGGGTAAAGACGCGCGGCTTGGCCGCTACATTGAGGAACTGGTATGCCGCGCCTGCCTGCGCTGCCGAGGCTCGAATCGTCTGCACTCCCACCTTGCCGTCTTCGAGGATCACCTCGCCCCCATAATCGAGCGCCGTGTGGGCTTGCGCCTTGAAGCGCACGCCACCAGCCTTCTCGTTTTCCTTGCCGGTGGTCTTGGCGATGGCCGGCTCGACGACCTCTGCCGGCTGCACGCGCCACAGGAAGAACGGCTCAAGGTTCGAGTGCGGCACCAGGTCATCGATGCGGCCGTAGGCTCCGTAGATGTTATTGCCTTCCTGGTGCGGGCTCACGCCATAAGCCTGCGGCACCGCAGCTGAGGCGGCGAAGATGCCCAGGTGCTCGCGCTTTGCGTTCAGGTTCAACACCGCCGCATCGTAGGAGCGGGCCTGGTTGCGCCACTCGGAGTTGGCGATGATGGTGTTGTTGTAGTTGATAAGCTGCCGCCCCACGCGCAGGCTGAACCAGTGCTGGTCGGGCGCGCCAATCTCAACGTAAGCCAGCTTCAGATCCCAGCGAACCGTGTTCGGCGGTCCGATCGGCGGGTTTTGGAAGCCCGCACGGGAGTCCTGAACCTGCGCCGTAACCCGCAGCCAACTGGGCGTATGCAGATCCACCTGGAACCGGAAGCGGTTCAACAGGTAGGAGTCATCGACATTCGCTTTAAAGCTTGAATTGTCGTACGCCTCGTACCGGAATCGCTCCTCGGCCTGCAGATCGATCCAATTGGGCAGCTTTGCGTCAAGGTAGGTCGCCGGGGCGAAGTCGTGAAAGTCATAGGGAGCCGGGTTGCCGGTGGTACGCCAGGCCGCGCCGTTCAGGAAGCTCAACGGGTTCGAGGCCGGCCCGGTGATGAATAAGCCATTGAACCCGGACGTCGCGTTTTGCGTGGTGATGTCGTCCTGCGCGATCAAAGGCAGGCTGGTCGCGATAGCAAACAGAAAAAGCACAGCAGAGATCGACAGCGGCAACCGGCGCAGAGAAGCGGACATAAAAGCATCAAGAGCTTTTGTCACTTTGGATTCTCCTTTGAATTTTGCTTTTCTTTTCCCCGAGGGAATTCAGTCGTGGAACAAGAGTGCGCGACATCGGCAGCAACAGCAATGCGCGGTTCCTGGCCTGCCTGCTACGAAGGCAGAGCGCTCAAGCGTGAGTGCAGAGATGGGTGTGTGCAAGGTCATTCTGTTCCTGAATTTTCAGTGGAGAGAGTTTGTGCCGGGACAGACAAAAATCGCGGACGGGCCAGCGGGCGCTAGCGAAGACAGCAACAACACGCGATTTTGGTGAGAATAATTTGCATCTCGGATTCGACCTTGTTTGATTAAAGTAGCGAACTTCCGAATTCTTGTCAACAGGGTAAGTTTTGAACCAGATCTCCGCGTCCACCTTGACTTTGGAGTTGCTCGCCCGTAATATTCGTTTATGACCGGTCAATCCTGTTGTCGCTGCTGTATGCTGCCACGCGCGGCCAGGTGACCTGGGTCTAAGTTCAGATCGAAATCCACGGTTCCCAGATGCCCGCGATACAGCCAACGCTGCCGCGGGATTTTTGTTTTTAGGCGATGAGGAAAAATGACTGAAGCAGTTCAAGAGAAAGAGACGAAGGCCCAAAAGGCTGAGCGCTTGAAGCGAGAAAAGAACCCGTGGGCCGCTTTCGACGAAGTGCGCTCCTTTGCCCGGCAGGGCCGCGAAAGCGTGTTGCCCGAATGGGGCTCCACTTATTTCAAGTGGTGGGGCATCTATACGCAGGGCGACGGAGTGGGCGCTACTGGCGGCAAAGGCGGCGAAGGCCTGACCTCCGAATATTTCATGATGCGCATTGGCATTCCCAATGGCATCATCTCCTCTTCGCAGCTTCGTGCCATCGGTGGATTGACGCGCAAATACGCGCGCAATCTCGCCGATATTACCGTGCGCCAGAACATTCAGATCCACTGGCTCACCATCGAGTCGCTGCCTGAGATTGTGGATGCGCTGGACGCCATCGGGCTCTCGCCCAAGGGAGCCTGCGGCGATGTGGTCCGCAACGTGACAGGCTGCCCGCTGGCCGGAGTAGCCGCCGACGAGTTGATCGACGCCGCGCCGCTTGCCGCAGAGATCTCGCAACTGCTCAAGGGAAATCCGGATTTTTATAACCTGCCGCGCAAATTCAAAATCTCCGTCACCGGCTGTCCATCGTGGTGCTCGCACCCGGAGATCAACGACATTGCTCTCACGGCCACTAAGCACGATGGCCAGATTGGCTACTCGCTGCGCGTGGGTGGAGGACTATCCAAGGAACCGCACCTGGCCGTTCGCCTCAATGCGTTTGTACTTCCCGATCAGGCCGTCCGCGTTGCGCGTGCAATAGCGGAAATCTTCCGCGATCAGCAGCGTCTGCGTGAAAACCGCAACGAAGCCCGCATGAAGTATCTCTTCCTCAAGGAGGGCTGGACCGCCGACAGTTTTCTTGCCGAGCTTCAGTCGCGCCTCGACTTCAAATTGCTTTCCGCTGCGCCGGAGCAGGTTCCTAACGATATTTTCCGCGACCACGCAGGCATTCATCCACAGCGCCAGCCAGGATTGAGTTATGTTGGCGCATCGGTGCTGCGCGGACGCCTGAGCGGAGAACAGTTGGAAGCAGCTGCCGAACTTGCCGAGCGCTTCGGCAGTGGCGCGTTGCGCGCTACTGTGTCGCAAAACCTTCTCTTCATTGACATTCCCAATCAACGAACTGCAGAACTGGCGCGCGAATTAGGTGAGCTCGGTCTCCAGGTTGACGGCTCGTCGTTCTGGCGTGGCGCTGTCGCCTGCACAGGTACGGAGTTTTGCAAGCTGGCCATCACGGAGACCAAGGGCTTTACACGCTGGATAGTGGATGAGCTTGAAGAGCGGCTGCCCGAGTTTGACCAGCAGCTCAGGTTGCACGTCACCGGCTGCCCCAACAGTTGCGGACAGCACTGGATCGCCGACATCGGCATTGAGGGGAAAAAGATCAAGCACGAGGGCAAACTCACCGACGCATATTATTTCTGTCTCGGCGGAGCGGTGGGCCTACACGCTTCCATCGCGCGCCCTGTAGGATATCGTTGCCCCGCGCCGCTGGTGCCTGAAGCGATTGAGCGCCTGCTTCGTCACTATCTCGCCAGCCGCTCGCCTGAAGAAAATCTGCGCGCCTGGTTTGCGCGCCACAGCAACGACGAACTGCGCGCGCGCCTTGCCGGAGAAGCGGTCGAAGCCGTGGAGCGCGACCTGCCCACAGGCCATGTGCCTCACGGCGTGGCCGAATGAGGATGCCATGAACCTGTTGCCGATTTTTCTCAAACTCGACGGTCGGCGCGGCCTTGTCGTAGGCGCGGGGACAGTTGCATTCGAAAAAATCGGCGGCCTGCTCAAGACAGGATTGCGTCTTCGCGTGGTCGCACCCACTGCATGGCCTGAAATTCGCCAGCTCGCATTGGACGGCAGAATCGAATGGATTCAGCGGTCCTTCGAAATCGCTGACCTCGATGGCAATTTTCTGGTCATCGCTGCAACCAACTCCCCAGAGGTCAACGCCGTCGTATACCGGGGCGCTGTCGAACGCGGCATTCTGTCGAACAGTGTGGACGACCCTCCGCACTGCGACTTCTATTTTGGTTCAGTGGTCAGCCGCGGCAAATTGCAGATCGCAATTTCAACAGCCGGTGAGAGCCCTGCATTCGCGCAGCGGCTACGCCGCGAGATCAATGCGCAGTTGCCAGTTGACCTCGGCCCGTGGCTCGACGATCTGGGAAGACTACGCCGCCAGATTCTCGCAACGCATCCTCCCGGCGAGGCACGCAAATTGCTGCTGCATAGGTTGGCCCACCGCGAGATCTGCGACTCTGCCACTTGCTCCTCGCGTCAGATGGCATTCGCGCCGCGCGAGGACAAGGACGCTAAATCAAAAGGAATGGTTTATCTGGTGGGAGCCGGTCCCGGTGATCCCGAGCTGCTGACCATCAAGGCGCTGCGCCTCATTCAGTCAGCGGATCTCATCTTGCACGACGACCTNNCGGCTCAAGGGCGGCGATCCGCTCATCTTCGGGCGCGCCGCCGAGGAGATAGCTGCGCTCACCGAAGCAAGCGTTCCATTTGAGGTTGTCCCTGGCGTTTCTGCCGCCTTTGCCGCAGCCGCCGCTATTGGCTGCCCGCTGACAACCCGCAACAGCGCATCGAGCGTGATCTTCTCCACCGGTCATCACGCGCAATCGCATCCGGACGGCCAATCGCCAAAGCCGACGCTGGAAGACTCGACCCGTGTGGTCTACATGCCAGGCCGTGACCTGCGCTCGCTGGCGCAGCAATGGCTCGACGAAGGCCTTCCTTCCGACTTCCCCTGCGCCATAGTCTCGCGTGCCGCTCAGCCCGGCCAGCAAGTCCTGTATTCCACGCTTGCGGCCCTCGGCAACGCCGCACCCGCGCTCGCGCCCAGTCTGCTTATCGCCGGCTGGGCCGTTCGAGAATCCCGTCTAGCATTCCAGACAGTAGAGATGGACGTTCCAGTCACAGCATGAAATTCAGCCTCATGGGTTTGGGCCCATGGATCACCGAATTGCCTATCGTATTGATTTGTATGGTGGCGGGAGGCAGGATCGAACTGCCGACCTACGGGTTATGAATCCGTCGCTCTAACCATCTGAGCTACCCCGCCGGAAGAGGCTCAGGCCGCGATGGGCTTGCCCGAGGGGACTGGACGAAGACGAAATCCACGCACAACTCCCACTTTCGATTTTACGGGCGGCTGGATTGAAGGTCAACCCAACTCTTGTTCAATCGGCACTGGTTAGCCACGGGGCAGACGTTGCCGATGAACCCTGACCCTGCTCGTGTAAACTCGGCTGCATGAGTACGTTCCGTATTGCCGGGGTGATTCCGGCCCGGCTCAGTTCCACGCGGCTCAGCCGCAAGGTGCTGCGCGTCATCGCCGGCCGGCCCATGGTCGAGTGGGTCTGGCGCGCGGCCTCGGCCAGCGGGCTGATGGACCCTGTAGTGGTGGCCACCGACTCGGACGAAGTGGCCGGCGTCTGCCGGGAGCGCGGCATTCCCGTGGCGATGACTTCGCCGGAGTGTCCCAGCGGCTCGGATCGGGTGAGGGAAGTAGCCCGCCAGATCGATGCCGACATATATGTCAACATCCAGGGCGATGAGCCGACGCTGACCGCGGCCTTTTTCCCGCCGCTGCTGGCTCTGTTTGCGCGGCCGGAGGTCGAGGCAGCCACGCTGGCCGTTCGCTGTCCGCCCGAGGAGTTTGACAACCCCAACGCCGTCAAGGTGGTCACTGCCCTGGACGGTCGCGCGCTCTACTTTTCCCGCGCCACGATTCCGTTCGACCGCGACGGCTGTCGCGGTCGCGAGCAGGCCCGCGACGGGGCAGGTTTCACCGGTTACCGCAAACACCTGGGGATTTACGCCTATCGCAAGGCGGCGCTGGATCGGTTTGCCGCGCTGCCGCCCTCGCCATTGGAACTGGTCGAGCGGCTGGAGCAGTTGCGGCTGCTGGAAAACGGCATTGCGCTTTATGTGGCCGAGGCTCCAGCCGACACCATCGGTGTGGACACCGAGGAGGATTTGATGCGGGCCGAGGCGGTGCTACGGGAGCGTGATGAACGAAGTGGCGAGTAGGCCGCGTGGTCTCCCACCACCGAGTTTCATCAGGGGCGTCAGCAAATCCGAATTGCGCGCAAGAATCGGGTAGCCTGCCAGGACGCGAATCGGCGACTATGGTTTCCATGAGCGATCAACGCAAATCGATAAGGCCAGTCAGCACAGTCCCTGCAACTGCCTCAGCCCAGGCCGTCGATCCAGAGGCCGCATGGAGCCAGCTTCTCAGTCGCGACGCGGCGGCGACTTTTTTTTACGCCGTCTCGACCACCGGCGTCTTTTGCCGCCCTGGCTGTTCGAGCCGCCGTCCGCTCCGGGCCAATGTCCGCTTCTTCCGCTCGGCTGAGGAGGCTCGCGCCGCCGGGTTTCGTCCCTGCAAGCGTTGCCGCCCCAGCATTGCATGCAGCAGCACTTTGGAGAAGATTCGCGGTCATATAGAAGCCAACCTCGACCGTCAGCTTCCGCTGGCCGAGTTGGGCCGGCTCGTCAGCTTGAGCCCCTTCACCGTGCAACGGCTCTTCAAGCAGGCGCTCGGCGTCAGTCCGCTGCAATATCAGCGCGCGCTGCGGGCGGCCAGCCTGCGCGGCGCGCTCAAACAAGGAGAAACCGTGACCAACGCTATCTACAACGCCGGATTCGGCTCATCCAGCCGCGGCTATGACGGGGCGCAACTGGGCATGACGCCCGCCCGTTTCGCCAAAGGCGGCCGCGGCGAGCAGATCAACTTCACTACCGCCCGTTCGCCCTTTGGTTGGCTGGTAGTGGGTGCAACAGAACGGGGACTTTGCTGGCTGGCGCTTGGAGCTACCTCCGCCGAGGCTGAGGTCAGTCTGCGCGAGGAGTTTCCGCTGGCGACGCTCAAGCGCGATCCGTCGCTCTCCGCGCTCGTGGATGCGGCTCTCCGCGTGGTCGATGACCAGCCGAACCCAACCAAGAAGTTGGCCCCCCTGCAGGTGGATCTGCGCGGGACGGCGTTTCAACTGCGCGTCTGGCAGGCCCTGCGCCAGATTCCCCGCGGCGAGACGCGCAGTTACAGCCAGTTGGCGCGCCAGATGGGCATGCCCAACGCAACCCGCGCCGTGGCCCGCGCCTGCGCCACCAATCGCGTGGCGATTGTCGTTCCGTGCCATCGTGTCGTCGGGGCCAGCGGCTCGCTCACCGGATATCGCTGGGGCGTGGAGCGCAAGCGCCAGCTACTGGAAGCCGAGGGCGCGCGAACCGCCGCATTGATCGCATGAAATTAAACCGAGTTGCTCTTGCAGCTTGAAAGGATGGTCAAAGCTGCTCCGTTTCAAGGCAGATGATATTCTCAATAAGTCAGGAGTACCCACCAATTATGGCAACTTCAACACTTGAAACCACGGATTTGGAATACAAGGTAGCCAACCTGTCTCTGGCCGACTGGGGCCGCAAGGAAATCACCATCGCCGAGCACGAGATGCCCGGCCTGGTGTCGATTCGCAACAAGTATGCGGCCGCAAAGCCGCTGGCGGGCGTGCGCATCACCGGCTCACTGCACATGACCATTCAGACGGCGGTACTGATTGAGACCCTCGTCAGCCTGGGCGCGGAAGTGCGCTGGGCGAGCTGCAACATTTTTTCCACGCAGGACCATGCCGCCGCAGCCATTGCCGCCAGTGGCGTTCCGGTCTTCGCATGGAAGGGCGAGTCGCTGGAGGAGTACTGGGCTTGCACCCTGCAGGCGCTCAGCCACAAGGGCGGCAAGGGGCCACAATTGGTGGTGGACGATGGCGGCGACGTGACTCTGCTGATCCATAAAGGTTATGAGCTGGAAGAGGGCGATAAGTGGGTCAATGGTCCCGCGTCGAACCACGAAGAGAAGGTCATCAAGGACTTGTTGAAGAAGGTTTATGCCGAGGACCCGCAACACTGGCACAAGGTTGCGAAAGAGTGGCGCGGCGTTTCGGAAGAGACCACGACCGGCGTGCATCGGCTCTACAAAATGATGGAGCAGGGCAAGCTGCTCGTTCCGGCCATCAACGTGAATGATTCGGTGACCAAGTCGAAGTTCGATAACTTATACGGCTGCCGCGAATCGCTGGCCGACGGCATCAAGCGCGCGACAGACGTAATGGTTGCAGGCAAGGTAGCCGTTATCTGCGGCTACGGCGATGTGGGCAAAGGTTCAAGCCACTCGCTGCGCGGCATGGGCGCTCGCGTCATCGTCACGGAGATTGACCCCATCAACGCGCTGCAGGCGGCGATGGAAGGCTTCGAAGTGACCACCATTGAGGAGACGCTGGGACGCGGCGACATCTACGTCACCTGCACCGGCAACGTGGACATTATCACGCTCGAACACATGAAGCGCATGAAAGACCAGGCCATCGTCTGCAACATCGGCCATTTCGACAACGAGATTCAAGTGGACCCGCTCAACGCGGAACCGGGCGTAACCAAGCTCAACATCAAGCCGCAGGTGGACATGTACACCTTTCCTGACGGGCATTCGATTTTCGTGCTGGCCGAAGGGCGCTTGGTAAATCTGGGCTGCGCCACCGGCCATCCCAGCTTCGTGATGAGCAACAGCTTCGCCAACCAGACGCTGGCGCAACTCGACCTATGGGCGAAGCGGGACAGCTACAAGGTTGGCGTCTATGTCTTGCCCAAGCATCTGGACGAAGAGGTTGCGCGACTGCATCTGGAAAAGATCGGCGTGAAGCTGACTACGCTGACCCCGAAGCAAGCCGACTATCTAGGCGTGCCGGTCGAAGGGCCGTACAAGGCAGAGAATTACAGGTATTGAGCTTCTGTGGTTTCCCAGGTTTCAAAATCGAGACCTGGGGCACCCGTCAATTGTTGACTGTTAGCTGTCAGCTATTCGCTGACTCAACTCCGCTTGCGACCGAACATCCGGTGATAGTGCCGCCACGGATAGCTGTGCAGCAGTTCGGTCTGCCTGGCTTTGAGTGCGGCGTAGGAGCGTTCCACATAAACGTCGAACTCCGGAGGCCAGCCGATGGTTGAGCGGCGCTCGGAGTAGTCGCCCTCGGCCCACTTGGCCAGCACAGCCTTGTAGCCCACCACGTGGGTAACAAAGTCGAGCAGGCACTGGGGCATCTGCTCCTCGACGATGAGATAAGCCTTCTCGATGATGATCTTTTCGCGGATGTCATTCAGGGGCATGAAGATGGTGGTCATCCAAAGCATCCATTCCTTCATCTCGCCGTCGAGAATGGGAAAGCTCTGCTTCTTACCCTGCTTTTTGAGCAGCGAGCGGTAGGCGATATTGCCCGCCTGCAAGGCGATGTAGAGCGGGCCGTAGAACTCGTTCAGACGCCGGTTCACCAGTTCCAGCTTGTCCTTGCGGCGGGCCAGCATTCTGGCGCTCCACGCGGTGGCCAGATAGCCTACAAACGCCAGAAGAATTGTTATCGCGGTCGCGTTTTCGAGAAACTTTTCCAAAGTAAACATGAGCCGGTCCGTAGCGTGCATTGGCAACGAGTATACCGCGACGGCCAGCGGGCGCAGGGCCGGCCTTCTTTAAAATGCGGCTTACAGCCCGCCGTGGAACCGTCCGAACGAGCGGGCCAGCATCAGCGACATAACCAGAAAGCCCGCGCCGAGGATAACCACGTGCCAGGTGTTGAGCAGATTGAAGCTGCCAACGCGGCAAACGAGCACGTATGCTGCGGCCAGATTGAAGCAGCCCCAGAGAACATTGACCGTCGAGGAGGACAAGCCCTTGCCGGGTGGCGATGCAAACGGGCTTTGAAAGGCGCTGCCCGAGATTCCATTGATGAGATGGGGCAGCGTGTTGGCGAGGAACGCGCCTCCGAAGAAGTACGCAACGCAGTGATACCAGAGCATGAACTCTCCCTTCTGAACTTCGAACCGATGATAGCAGGCGGCGGAAAGATGGCGGTTGCAGGAGAAAATGCCGTGGAGTTTGAGCCAGTGGACAATATAGTTACCTGCAAAGATTCGAATACTCGTCGATTCCCTGCCCATTTCCCCCCAAACCCTCAAAAATCAGCGAAATTCCGCCTCTTAAGTTTACTGATTCGTTAATAGTGAAAATGGCTAAGATGTTTATTTTGTTTAGGGTGACTTGAGCCATTGCGCTCCCGAACGGCGTTTTTGGGCGACTCCCAGAAGGCGCGCTCCTCGGCTTCGTTCTTGAAATCAGGAATGGGCTTCAACCGCATGGACTTGATTTGTCTTTTCATGGACCGCTCTCCCCTTCCGGCGGATTCAGATTCGCACCCGCCAATAGCCGGGACGGCGCTTGGCGTGGGCTACGGCGACGACGAGAATGATATCGTCCTTCTCCTGAAAGATCACCGAATAGGGAAATCCCGACAGCACATGCCGGCGAGTATTCCTTGTATAGGGCGGATAAAGTTGCGGGAGAGAGGCAATCTGCGCGATGGAAGTCCCGACTTCCGTCAGAAAAGCGTCCGCTGCGCTGGGACTGCGTTTGAAATACCAATCGAACGCCTGGTTGATCTCTTCCTGAGCCTCCGACTGGATGCGAACGAGCTTCCGCTTCATCGTGCCAGCCGGGCACGCAGCGGCGCTTCCACTTCTTCCCAGGAACAGGTTACGGCGGCTCCGGCGTCAGATTCGGCGACACGGCGCTCGACCTCCGTCTTCCAGGATGCGTCGATCTCGGCATCGCTGGAGCCGTCTCCAGTCTGAAGCAGTTCCCCGATCAGCCAATCGAGGTCGCCGGGAGGGAGGCGGCGTACATCTTCGAGAACTTCAGCGGCAGAGCGGCTCATGGAAAGATTGTAGCGCGGAAATCGACAAAAAGGATACCTCAGAGGTTAAAACCCCGGTCCCAGGAGGTACGGACCGGTCACATCCCTGACAGATTAGACCGATGAGGGTTTGCGCGTTCATCTCTTCTATCTGTCAGTGTGCGGCAGCGGAGAGTAATTTTCGGCAAGAGTGCCGGAAAGATGCGGGTTGTCTCATGTCCCGAAAGCGAGAGCGGGGGAGACTCATCAGGTGGACAATAAAGCTCAGACCGCGCACATGACCGCAGTTCAAATGAGAGTGCAGAGTGAATCCGCGAATTTTCTTACAACCGCAGCCACCGAGATTTCCAACCCCAAACAAGGAGGCTTTCATGCCCACGATTACGACCGCAGACGGAACCGAAATCTATTACAAGGACTGGGGTACGGGTCAGCCCGTAGTTTTCAGTCACGGCTGGCCTTTGGACGCCGATGCCTTTGAGGACCAGATGGTGTTTCTCGGCTCGCACGGCTATCGCGCGATTGCGCACGACCGGCGCGGCCATGGGCGATCAGGCCAGCCCTGGGACGGCAACAATATGGACACCTACGCCGACGATCTGGCGGCGCTGACAGAGGCGCTTGACCTGAAGAACGCGGTTCATGTCGGCCACTCCACCGGCGGCGGCGAGGTGGCGCGGTATATCGGCCGGCACGGCACAAAACGCGTGGCCAAGGTGGTGCTGATCGGCGCAGTGACGCCGCTGATGCTGAAGACGGAAGCCAATCCTGGCGGATTGCCGATCAAGGTTTTCGACGATATCCGCGCCGGCGTTCTGGCTGACCGCTCGCAGTTCTTCAAGGACTTGTCGGAGGCGTTCTATGGGGCCAACCGGCCTGGTTCGAAGGTTTCTCAGGGCCTGCGGGACTCGTTCTGGCTGCAAGGGATGACGGCGGGACACAACGCTGTTCTGGACTGCATCGAGGCATTCTCAGAGACCGACTTCACGGAAGACCTGAAGAAGATTAACGTGCCCACGCTGATTCTGCACGGCGACGACGACCAGATCGTGCCCATCAACGATTCGGCTCTGCTTTCGGCGGCGCTGGTGAAGGGAGCGACGCTGAAGGTCTATCCGGGCGCGCCGCACGGAATGTGCTCGACCCTCAAGGACAAGGTGAACGCGGACCTGCTGGCGTTTATCAAGGGGTAGAGAGGTAGAAGAACAGTTATCAATGGTTAAGGATGTCGCCTAGATTCGAGGTATCCCACCCTAGATCACCCCAACGACGAAGACCTGTCGTTGGGGACCCCGATGCCGCTAGAACAAATACGCGGCGAGGGTGAGGCACCTGGCTGGAAAAAGGCGAAAGGCTGGGGCGAACGGTCAAAAGTGTTCCACGTGGAACATATTGATTTGTTTGAACTTATGGGCATATTTACCACTTAATTAACTGCAAATTATTTGCACTTTTTGCAAGAGTTTCCGGGCGGCAAGAAGACGAAATTCGAAAAGCATAAAAAGTGGGTGGGAAAAGGAAATAAGTGGCTTGAAAAGCTGAATATTTTGGGATGGGAGAAGCCGTCGGCTTGGCGGGTTGAGGTTCGTGGTGTCCCACATCTGGCCGCTCTGCTGATAACGGACCAACTTCGCCATAACCCGAGAATCCTATATCCGGTCCGTTGGTTGGGATTCGTGGCTCCCACCCTTTCCGCGATGAAACTGCGGAAAGGATGGGGCACCCAAATTTGTGGGCCGAGTAAGATTTCAAAAACTCAGGGTGCGCCACCCGCCTAACTGAGCCAGATGGATTCCCAGGTCTCAAAAGCGAGACCTGGGGCACCCGCTACTTCTTGGATTCTGGTGAGCCTTCCTCTTGACCCTGCTTTAATAACAGTCCAGGTTTCCCGATATGGGGAGTTAACTTGCGTTTCCAACCCGTCGGGTGAAAAAGAGTATTTCCTCCACTGGCCAGCACATCATTGGCTTTTTCTTCCCACAAAATATGGCCTGTAGCGTCATAGCACTGAAAATAAACTGTTGCAGCCAGGTAGGTCATACCTGGTTCAACTTTTATATACAACAGACTGTCGGCACCTGTCTTAGGTAACATCTCGATAAGGGAGGACAGAGGCATAAAGCCAGTTTCATGGATATTCGCAATCTTTTGTAACCCAAAATTGGCAATTTGTACGTCACCGCTACCCAGTATGTCGAGAACTTCCATATAGATCTCTTCGAACGCAGCCGAACCGTGCCCGGCAACCCAAACGCCTCGGTGTTTTTCGGTCTGAGATTTGAGCGGTTCAAAGGCTTTCGTGTTCAATACAGTTAAAGTGTCTATTTTTCCGCGCACATAATTAATCGGTATCGTGAAATTCAGGTTCTCACCATCTACCAACTTGAAAGACATAACACCTACTGCTTCTCCACTCCGATTTAGAAGTGGTCCGCCGCTACTTCCATGGCTTGCCGCCGCTGACGTCTGAATGATACGGACTCCATTATCTATGCGGCTGCCACTAATCAAACCATCGGATACAGTCTGCTCAAGTCCCTGTGGAGCGCCGACCAATAGCACCGCATCTCCCACTTGCACATTGTTAGAATTACCAAGCGGTATTGTTGGAAGATCAACTGCTTCAATCTTGAGAAATGCAAGATCGTTGGTGGGATCGGAACTGAGAAGATACACATTCCTGTATATCTCCCCTGACTGGAGTTTGACCGCCATTTCTTTAGCATTCGCAATGACATGGTAATTGGTAATGATGATCCCATCAGGCTTGATTATGAATCCACTAGCCAATGCCTCATCAGTTTCTATGACTACCACCGCAGGTAGAGCATGAGCAGCGATTTCAGCCCACTCAGACGCTTTATTCCCCGTTGTGGATGACGGACGCACAATCGGACTTTCGCCGGATGGTTTTTGAGGTAACTCTTGGGCGATTGTGTCGACGGTGAAGAGCACGGCAAAGAAAGCGATTGCCAGCACACGGGGCATTCCTTCTCTCAACTTCATTGTGTTCTCCAAGGTTCAGTTACCGTCGAATTATATACCTTTGTTTGGCGTCGACTGCCACGAACTAAACGCCAGAATCCGTCAAGGCAGAGACGAAGGAGACCGAATGAGCCTGCCTGTCCAACTTGGCATGGCTCTAGTGGCGTTCCGAGAGGATCGTCGCCAACTCGGAGATTACCGCAAAGCGAATGTAATCGAGCTCAAAACCGCCTTCGCACTCAACAGGAATGCGTAACCAAAGAGCGAGCCGAAACCCCGCTCAACCCAGCAGCTTGGCGGCGTCCTTGGCGAAGTAGGTGACGATGAAGTCGGCGCCGGCGCGGCGAATGCCGAGGAGCGATTCGAGCGTGGCGCGGTCGCGGTCCAGCCAGCCTTTCTCGAATGCGGCCTGGAGCATGGAGTATTCGCCCGAAACCTGATATGCGCCGATGGGCACGCCGGTGCGCTCACGGGCCGCACGGATTACATCGAGGTAGGGCATGGCTGGCTTCATCAGAATCATGTCTGCGCCCTCATTGAGGTCGAGGTCGATCTCGCGCATGGCCTCGCGCAGGTTGGCGCCGTCCATTTGATACGAGCGGCGGTCGCCGAACTGGGGCGCGGAGTCGGCTGCCTCGCGGAAGGGTCCGTAGAAGGCCGAAGCGAATTTGGAGGCGTAGCTGAGGATGGGCGTATCCTTGCAGTCTTCTTCGTCGAGCGCCTTCCGGATGGCCGCGACGCGGCCGTCCATCATGTCGCTCGGGGCGACCACGTCGGCTCCGGCCTTGGCCTGGCTGACGGCGGTGCGCGCCAATAATTTCAGAGACGAATCGTTATCCACGGTCCAGCCGTCGCGGGTTTCTGCGATCATGCCGCAGTGGCCGTGGCTGGTGTACTCGCAGAGGCAAACATCCCCGATGAGGACGAGATTCTTGGCGGCTCCTGACACTTTGAGCGCGCGCAGGCCTCGCTGCACGATGCCGTTATCGTCATAGGCGCCGGTGCCTTGCTCGTCCTTGGTTTCAGGCAGGCCGAAGAGCAGCAGGCCGCCCAGGCCCAGGCGCGCGGCCTCCTCGGCCTCGCGCACCGCTTCGTCGATGGAGAGATTGAAGACTCCCGGCATGGAGCCGATGGGGCGGCGGACGCCTTCGCCGGGACAGAGAAAGAGAGGGTAGATCAGGTCGCCGGGGGTTACGGAGGTTTCGCGCACCAGCGCCCGCAGGGATTCCGTGCGCCGCAGCCGGCGCATCCGGGTTTGAGGGAAGCTCATGGTTCAGATTGTATCCGAGAAACGCGCAAGAGCGGGGGCGCTTTTCGCGTCCGGGCGGGGCTGCGCGTCTCGGACAAATCCTCTGCTGTTAATATCTCTGTGACTATGAAATCTTCCGATTCAGCGCCCGCCGCCGTGCCCGAGGCGAACTGCGATCCGTTGCCCACAGCGGGCAGGGGCCCGGATGCAATGCAGCCGCTACGTTCCATTCAATGGGCGCAGGCCCTGGTTCTTGCGGCGCTGTACTCATTCCTGGCATTTTTGTGTCTTCATATCGCCGACGCGGGGGACCCCGATGTGTGGTGGCATCTGAGGACCGGCGAGTGGATACTGCAATATGGGGCGGTGCCGCATACCGATCCGTTTTCCGTGTTCGGCGCGGGAAAGCCCTGGGTCGCTTATAGCTGGCTCTTCGAACTGCTCATCTTTCAACTCTTCCGTTGGCTGGGCCTGGTTGGCCTGGTGGTTTACACCGCTGGGATGGTGGTGTCCATCGCGGTGGTTCTGCATCGCCTGATACGACGCCTTCAGGCTGACTTTTCTCTCGCGGTGCTGCTTACCGTCGTTGCTGCCTTCAGTATCTATCGGCTTTATACGCCGCGCCCATGGCTGTTCTCGATTCTGTTTTTTGCCTTGGAACTTGATGTTCTGATGCAGGCGCGAAAGACGGGAAAGTTCCGGGAGCTGGTGTGGCTGCCGGTGATTTTTGCGCTGTGGGCCAATGTGCACATTCAGTTCATCGACGGCCTGATCCTGCTGGCCATCGCGTTGGCGGAAAGCTTTTTGACTCGCAAGCGGGCCGATGGGCAGACACGCTTGCGCCCCGACTGGCTATGTGGCGTTTCGCTGGCCTGCGTTTTGGCTACGCTCATGAATCCGTACGGCTGGCGGATTTACCAGGTGGCATACGATCTGGCCGGGCAGCTTGGCGCTCTGAACCAGGTGACGGAATTTCAGGCGATGTCGTTTCGCGGCCTCGACAACTGGTGTGTGCTTTTATTGGCTCTTGGGGCAGTCGGCGTGCTGGCAAGGGCCCGCCGGGTTGCGCTCTTCGAGATTGGCTTGCTGGCGTTTGGCGTCCTG
The DNA here is from genome assembly GCA_003142015.1 of Acidobacteriaceae bacterium. GTDB lineage: Bacteria > Acidobacteriota > Terriglobia > Terriglobales > Acidobacteriaceae > Telmatobacter. The sequence continues at coordinate 17,001 of PLOI01000033.1, forward strand.
GTGTCCTTTCGTTCGCAGCGCGACGTGTGGATGGTCGTGATTGCAGCAAGCGCGACTCTGGCGTCGGGGCTTACCGGGAACGCGGAGAACCGGCTGCGGATGAAAGCAATTTATGCGCCGCTGGTCGCGGTTGCCACGGGTTTGGCGGTGCTGTTTGGTTTTCGCGTGCTTCACGTGGACAATGCCCGGCTGCGCGCGAGGCTTGCCGAGGATATGCCAGTCCGCGCGGTCGAAGTGGTGAAAGCGAAGGGCTGGAGCGGGCCTCTATATAACGACTTCAACTGGGGAGGGTACCTGATCTGGGCGCTGCGCCAGCCGGTGAGCATCGACGGGCGCACAAACACGTATGGCGATGAGCGGCTCAATCGCTCGTACGCAACGTGGAACGCGCAGCCGGGCTGGGCCTCCGACCCCGATTTGCAGAGTGCAAAGCTGGTAATCGGGCCGACCAACGCGCCTCTCACTCAGGTACTGCGCATGGATCCGCGCTTTGAGGTTGCGTACGAAGACAAGCTTGCGGTGGTCTTTATTGCACGCGACAGTTCGCAGTCAGGAGCGGCGGCAGAGGGCGGCGCATTCGTTCGCCTGATGAGCGCGCGCTGAGCGAGAAGATCCCCGTCTGACCTACAACTGCTCGTAGAGAGTTGTGTTCCGGTAGCCGAGCAACACAATCAGGGTCCAAATGCCCAGGGCGGTTCCCAAGGGAAACCTAATCAGGCTCAGAATGGCCGCTATGATGGCCACGATCCGGCCCCACTGCGTGTGCTCCAGCAGGCCCCATCCGGCGATAAGCGCCAGAACGGCGCGCCCCAGCAGAGCAATCCAGATGAGATGCAGAATCGCAGGCCCGAACCACTCCGGAGGCATAGAACCGTTACCCCAGGGCCCATGTCCCCACATGCCGAAGTGGGAAAAGAACGCGTGCGCAAAGGTCAGGCCGGCAATTCCCAGCAGCAGGGAGATTGCGGCGTAGATGAACCAGACGACAGCGAGCGCCCTCACCTTGCCGGCGTAGTTCTCCAGTTGAAACTCCATGCCGGGGACGGAAGGAAGCGGCGCCGCTGAGGGGCGGCCGCACTTTGGGCAGAAGCCCTGCCCCGGCGCTAAAGCCTGACCACATGCGCTGCAATACATGACAGCCTCCTCGAAGAAACCGTTCTGAGTCTACTACGCAAGCAGGACGCGCAGGGTTCCATAATTTGCCGTCCTTAACTAGCGGCCGGAAGCTGCGGCTCGCTTTTCCCAATGTTCCTCGTGCCGGTCGTCGTGGAAGACCGCTGAGGTCACGCGGCCCTCGGCGTCGCGCTCGAAGGTGAGCCGGGTCAAGCTCGAGCCGTTGGGGTAAAAGAAGATGGTCTTCGACTCGGCGGCCAACTCGGCAATCTCGCCATGCGTGTTCTTTTGGTAAAGCAGGTCGCCCTGGCGGAAAAGGGTGGCCACGACGCGGCCGCGTCCATCGGTATACTCCCCGGCCAGCGCATCGAGCACAGCCGGGGTCAGCTTCAGAGCGGGCGGGTGCAGCGGAATCAGCAGCCGCTCGGCCAGCGCCGGCAATTCTGCGCCCGCCTTGGCATTGAGGTGATGTGCCAGCAGCCAGCGCGGCAGCTCCGGCTCGTTGTAGGCGCGGGTCCAGGAGTCGTGCTTGAGACCCAGGTAGACCCACAGCCTCACGTGTCCGCCCGAGGCTTTGAAGGCCCCGAACATCAACTCGCTCTGGCGCGAGCTTACGATGTTGTCGTCGCTGCCGTGGAAAAGCCAGACCGGCGTTCGGCCCAGCGCGCGGGCGTACTCGGCGGGCAGCGTTGATAACTGCTGCCAGCGTTCCGGCTCGTAGCTCCAGAAGACGCCGCTGGAGGCAATGGCTATCGCCGCCCAGCGCCGGGGATAGAGCCTCGCCAGCTCCCACGCGCCATAGCCGCCCATCGAGAGGCCGCTTAGGTAGGTGCGCTCCGGGTCAAGGTGGAATTCGGATGTCTCCTGGTCCAGAGCGGCTATTGCCATCGACAGCATCCCTGGGTCGGTCCAGTAGCCCGGCAGGGGACACTGCGGCATCACCATCACAAACGGCCAGCGCTCCGGGTGGTCGCGCACCGCCTGGGGCAGCCCGATCTGCGTCTGCCACATGCCTTCCGAGCCGCGCTCGCCGCGTCCGTGCAGAAACAAAATCACCGGCCAGGATTTGCGGTCGTCGCGGCGGAACTGCTCCGGCAGGTAAACCTCAAAGCGGTAAGTAACGCCGTCTAGCTCAATGGTGCGATTGAGAAAGCCTGTCTCCTGCTGCGGCTTCGGGTGGTGGCGGCCGGCGCCGCGAGGCGCCTGCGCCTGCGCGGGCGCAATTGCCCAGGCGAACAGCAGGCCGGCAGTCAGGAATCGCAGAAGTCGAAGCATACGGAAATCTCATCTCACTATATAACCGGACGGGGAGCGCTGGCCGGGGCGGGTTTGCCCGGGCAGGGTGGTCGCGGTTATCCGGGAGGGAAGAGATTTTTTATTTTGGACTGGCATAGTCCAGAATAAGCATGGTATTTTGTTTGTGAGAGGGTTATCTCTGGGACGCAAGCGACCAGGGAGCCGTTTGGCCGCCTCGCTCTGTAGTGTCACAAGTTGGTTATTTTCAGTAGACTACGAAGTGGGGCAGTGGAATTTGCTTGCGGATTTATTCGAATCGCTGCACTTCGCAGCGATTCGGGGCTGCTCTATTTACTGTTTGGGATTCTCCGCCTCTCGGGTGATTTTCGCCCAGGAATGAATTTTTTACACAATATGCGTGACCGCCAGCTCAGCGCGCGCATCGGATAAACAGCAACAAAGCAAGGAAAGCAAGCATGTCGCAGATATTTGACCGCAGCTCCAATGCCCTGGCTCGCGCGAGCCTGGTTTTGACGGGGCTGATCGTGATCGCTCTGGGGGTGACGCTGGACCAGTTGCAGCGTTCGCCCTGGGTGACGCGCCAGGGTCAGCGCCCGGACCAGCCGGTGCCCTTCAGCCACAAGCATCACGTACAGGGGCTTGGCCTCCAGTGCCAGTACTGCCATGTGACGGTCGAGAAGTCGAGCTACGCCGGAATCCCGCCGACCAAGACCTGCATCAACTGTCATGCGCAGATNNTCGCTGCCGTGGATCAAGGTGCACGACCTGCCTGATTTCGTCTACTTCAGCCACGAGATTCATGTGCACAAGGGCATCGGCTGCGCTACCTGCCACGGCCGCGTGGACCAGATGCCGCTGATGTACGCGCAAAATACATTGCAGATGGAGTGGTGCCTGGACTGCCATCGCAATCCGGCCAAGAATCTGCGGCCCACCAGCGAGATTTACAACATGGCGTGGGAGAATCCGTCAGAGAACCGTCCGGTGTGGTGCGCGGCGGGCGATGAAAAGGACGGCGTGCCTACGGCCCAAAGCGTGAACTGCGTAACGAGGAATCCGATGCAGGCCGGCGTGGAGGTAGCTTCGCTGCGGATGCCATCGCTTGGCGGTCAGGGCGCGGCTCCGTATATCGGCCACGACAATATTGAGTATCAGAAATTCACCAGCCAGGACGAGTTGGGCCACTTCCTTGTGGATCACTACAAGATTCGCACCCCCAAAGACCTGACCAGTTGCGAGGTCTGCCACCGATGAGCGAAAGGATGCCTGTGGAGCACGAGAAGAACGAAGTCCCTGCGCCGGTGACACTCGTCCAGATTCGCCAGCAGTTGAAGGGGCAGAAGGGCAAGAAATACTGGCGCTCGGTGGACGAGTTGGCGAATACGCCGGAATTTCAGGCGGCTGTGGAGCGGGAGTTTCCCGGTTCGCCGCATGAGTGGGGCGATGACGTATCGAGACGAGGCTTTCTTAAATTCATGGGCGCGTCGGCGGCGCTGGCCGGACTGGCCGGTTGCACTAAGCAGCCCGACGAGCCTATCTATCCCTACGTCAAGCAGCCGGAAGATTTGGTTCTGGGCAAGCCGAATTACTTTGCCACGGCGCATCCGTTCGTCACTGGAGCGGTGCCTCTGCTGGTCAAGAGCGATCAGTACAGGCCCATCAAGATCGACGGCAATCCCGAGCACCCATATAACCAGGGCGCGTCGGACCCGTTTACGCAGGGCGCGCTGCTGGACTTATATGATCCGGACCGCTCGCAGCACGTTCTCTATCGCGGCGAAAATCGCGAGTGGGCGGAGTTTGCGCAGGAACTGCGGCTGAAAGTGGCCGGGACCAAGGATGGAACGGGGATTTATTTCCTCAGCTCGACTATCACTTCGCCGACGCTGGCACGGCAGTGGGGCGAGGTAAAGAAGGCGTACCCGAAGGCGACGCTGGTGCAGTATGACCCGGCGATTGCGGGAACCTCATTGGCCAGTGGGCTAAACGTTCAGTACGACCTCGCCGAAGCGGATGTGATTGTTTCGCTCGACGCGGACTTTCTTTCGGGAGCGGCGTTCCCGGGATTTCATAAGCTGGTCCGCGAGTATGCGGAGCGACGCAAAGACCCGACGAAGCTGAATCGGCTTTATGCGATTGAGAGCATGCCGACTACGACGGGATTGAAAGCTGAGCATCGTTTGGGGCTGCGGGCGAGCGAGATTCCGGCGTTTGCGGCGGAGTTAGCGAAAGCGGTTGGAGTTAGCGGCGTTGAAGCTCCGAATTATAACTGGACGGATGAGCAGAAGAAGTTTCTGGCCGCTTTAGTAAAGGACTTGAAGGCGCATGCCGCCAAGTGCGTGTTGATTCCGGGGCTTTACCAGGACACTTCGGTAGCGGCGCTGGCGCAGGCTATCAATAATGTTCTGGGCAATAGCAAGACGGCGCTGCTTTCGGAAAACCAAGAGAGTTCAGCTTCTTTGAGGGAGGTTGGCCGGTCGCCCTCTGATCAATTTGCTGACCTGAGGGCGCTGGTCGCGGACCTGAATGTGGGCAAGGTGAATTGGCTGGTGGTTCTCAATGCCAATCCTATCTATACCGCGCCTGCCGACCTGAACTTCGCCGAGGCCTTTAACAAGGCTGATGTAGTAGCGCATCTTGGCTCGCATCTGGATGANNATTGTGCAGCCAATGATCGATCCGCTATACGGCGGCAAGACGGCGCATCATGTCTTTCAGACTCTGCTCGACGAGCCTATGGTCAGCCCGTATGATGCGGTGCGCGAAACCTGGAAGTCCACGATCAAGGGCGACTTCGAACAGGGTTGGCGCAAGGCGCTGCACCAAGGCTGGATCGAGGGAACTTCATACCAGGCGGTCCCATTCTCAGCTTTCATTCTGCGTTCTTCGGCGCAGCTCAAAGTTCCAGCCCCATCACCGAAGGATTCGCTGGAGATCATCTTCCGGCCTGATCCGAATATTTATGACGGGCGCTGGTCGAATGTGGGATGGCTGCAAGAACTGCCCAAGCCGGTGACTAACCTGAGCTGGGACAATGCTGCCATCGTTTCAGGCGCTACGTTGACCAAACTCGGCTTGGAAGAAGACGACATAGTCGAGTTATCCGTGAATGGCCGCAAGGTGAATGCGCCGGTGATTGTGGCTCCGGGCCATCCTGATAACTCGGTCACCGTGCATCTGGGCTATGGGCGCGAGTTTGCGGGTCGCGTTGGCTCGGGCGCGGGCTTCAACGCCTATCTGATTCGGACTGCGGACGCCCCGTTTTACACCACTGGGACAATTAAGAAACTCGAAGGCAAATGGGGCGTGGCTGCGACCAAGAGCCACATGCAGGATCATAGGTCGAAGGCCTTTGGAGGGCAAGGAAACGGCAATAACTCGCTGGAAGCCGATGAAGCAATCAACGAGCGCGGCATCATCCGCTACGCCACACTGGATGAGTACAAGGCCGATCCAGGATTCGCCAACGAGGGCGAGACGCACCCGACAACTGACAAGAGTAACTCGCTCTTTCCCAATTGGGAGTACAACGAGGCCAACGCCTGGGGCATGTCCATCGACATGAACAGTTGCGTGGGGTGCAACGCGTGCATCGTGAGCTGTTACGCGGAAAATAATATTCCTGTCGTAGGCAAGCAGCAGGTGCACATCGGGCGCAATATGCAGTGGCTGCGCATCGACACTTACTTCGAGGGCGACTTGGCCGCGCCGCGCGCGCACTTCCAGCCCATGGCCTGCCAGCACTGCGAGAACGCNNCGCTATTGCTCGAATAACTGCCCGTACAAGGTGCGCCGCTTCAACTTCCTGCTCTACTCCGACTTTGAGACCGAGAGCCTCAAACTCATGCGCAACCCCGACGTCACGGTGCGCTCGCGCGGAGTGATGGAGAAGTGCAGTTACTGCGTGCAGCGCATCTCGGCGGCCAAGATAGAGGCCGACAAGGAGAACCGGCCCATCCGCGACGGCGAGGTTGTGACCGCTTGCCAGCAGGCCTGCCCTGCCTCGGCAATTACCTTTGGCAATATCAACGACAAACAGAGCAAGGTGACGAAACTCCAGGCCGATGAGCGCAGTTACCAGGTGCTCGCCGATCTGAATACTCGTCCGCGGACGAAGTATGTGGCCGCGGTGTTGAATCCAAACTCCGAACTTCAAGATGCGCCGGTGGAACATTTGCCGGCGAAGGGTTAAGAGGCTCGAAGCAAGAATGGCAACCAGCGAAGTGAAAACCGGCGACCCTGGAATTGATCCATCAACCGGAGAATTCCGAGTCATAGGGCAGGGCCAGACCTTCAGGTCGGTCACTGAGAAGATCACGCGTATCGTGCTCACGCCGCGCACGCCGCTGGGCTGGTTTGCCATCTTCAGCGTGGCCGGCGCGGGGGCGACCATGCTGATGGTGGCCGTGACCTGGCTGTTCCTGAAAGGCATCGGCATCTGGGGCGTTACGCAGCCGGTGGCGTGGGGCTTTGCCATTATCAACTTCGTTTGGTGGATCGGCATCGGCCACGCGGGAACGCTGATCTCAGCCATTCTGCTGCTGTTCAAGCAGGGCTGGCGCAATTCCATCAGCCGTTTCGCCGAGGCCATGACCATCTTTGCCGTGGTCTGCGCCGGCATGTTTCCGGTGCTGCATCTTGGCCGTCCGTGGCTTGGTTACTGGCTGTTTCCCTATCCCAGCACCATGACGGTGTGGCCGCAGTTCCGCTCGCCGCTCATGTGGGACGTCTTCGCGGTTTCGACTTATGCGACCATCTCGGTGGTCTTCTGGTACATCGGCATGGTTCCCGACCTCGGCACCATGCGCGACCGCGCCCACTCGAAGTTCGCCAAGTATGCGTATGGCCTCTTCTCGATGGGCTGGCGCGGGTCGGCGCGCCACTGGATGCGCTACGAGACGGCCTCGCTTTTGCTTGCCGGATTGGCAACGCCGCTGGTGTTGTCAGTACACACGGTCATCAGCTTCGATTTTGCCGTCGCCGTTTTGCCCGGCTGGCACACCACCATCTTCCCGCCTTACTTTGTGGCCGGCGCTATTTATTCCGGCTTCGCCATGGTGCTCACGCTGGCCATTCCGCTGCGCAAGTTCTATCACCTGGAGGCGCTGGTCACCGAGCGTCATATCGACAATATGGGCAAGGTGATGCTGGCTACCGGCTTTATCGTGGCCTACGGGTACGGCATGGAGATTTTCATGGCCTGGTACTCGGCATCGCACTGGGAAGCCTTCATGATGTGGAATCGCATGTTCGGGCCGATGGGCTGGTCTTACTGGGTGCTGGTTACTTGCAATCTGGCGATTCCGCTGACAACCCTGTGGTCGCGCAAGCTGCGTACCTCGATTGCGTACATGTTCTTCCTTTCCATCGTGGTCAATACGGGCATGTGGTTTGAGCGCTTCGTCATTGTCGTTACTAGCCTCTACCGCGACTTTCTGCCCTCGTCGTGGGGAACTTATCGCGCCACCAAGTGGGACTACATGACCTTTGTTGGCACGCTGGGACTGTTCACGTTCCTGTTCTTGTTGTTCGTGCGCGTCCTGCCCATGATTCCGATGAACGAAATCCGCATGTTGTTGCCGGCGGCCAAAATAAAGGCCAAGGCCACAGCAAAGGCAGGTGACTGATGCCGCCACGCGAAGGAACTTACGGCCTGCTGGCCGAATTCGATACACCGGGCGACCTGATTCGGGCCGCGCGGCAAGCGCGCCAGGACGGCTGGCGGCGGCTGGACTGCTACACGCCCTATCCGGTGGAGGAGGCGGCCGAGGCCATCGGCTTCCACCGCAACAAGGTGCCGCTACTGACGCTGATTGGCGGTTTGATGGGCGGCGCTGCGATGTTCGGACTTGAAGTCTGGATTTCAGTGTTGGCGTATCCGTTGAATATAGGAGGGCGTCCGACTTATTCATGGCCGGCCTTCATTGTGCCCGCCTACGAATGGACGATCTTGTTTGCTGGATTGTCGGCGGCCTTTGGCATGTTAGCGCTGAATGGATTGCCGGCGCTCTATCATCCGCTTTTCAACGCACCTAACTTCCGCGACGGCGCGACGACCGACAAGTTCTTTCTGTGCCTGGAGGCGCTTGATCCCAAGTTCGATCTGGCGGAAGCGAAAAAGTATCTGGAGAGCTTCCAGCCGGTCTCAGTGGTGGAGGTGCAGTACTGATGCAAGCGAACCGCCTCACAAACAAGGAACAGGGAACAGCCACCCCATCGAGCACAGACCGCTCGCTGGGGACCCCGGCAGGGAACAGGGATCAGGCTCCGTGCCCCATCCTTTCGCCTTCTTTCTGGCGAAAGGGTGGGAGACCACTGGCCTTCGCATGCATGTCGGCAATGCTCCTAATCGCCGGCTGCCGCCAGGATATGCAGGACCAGCCGAAGATGGTTCCGCAGCGCGGCTCGGAGTTCTTTGCCGATCATCGCGGCGCGCGTTCGCAGGTGGTGAACACCGTGGCCCGCGGCCAGTTGCACGAAGACAGCTACTTCTATACCGGCGTGGTTCAAGGCGCAAACGGCTATCGCGAAGAAAAGAACGAGATGCCTTTCCCGGTGACGCGCGACGTGCTCCGGCGCGGGCAGGAGCGATTCAACATTTATTGCTCGCCGTGTCACTCGCGGGTGGGCAACGGGCTGGGCGAGATTGTGGAGCGCGGCTACAAGCCGGCAGCCAATTATCACGACCAGGTGCGGCTCTCGCAGCCCATCTCGCACTACTTTTACGTGATGACCCACGGCTATGGGGCAATGCCGGATTACTCGGCACAACTGACTCCGGAAGATCGCTGGGCGGTTGCGGCTTATATCCGCGCATTGCAATTGAGTCAGGCGGCCAAAGCAGAGGACGTTCCTTCGGGCGTTCAAGTGAGAAGCCTGAAGGAGATAGCGCAAGAGAAGCATTTGCCGGAGGGTTTTGCCGAGCCGTGGGCGCTGCCTTCCTCGGCTATTCAGGCGTATCCGAACGATGTGAAGCAGGGCAACCCGGCAATGGCTCCGGCCAATCCGGCTGACCCGGCAATCAAGATTCCCCTCAGCAAACCGGCCAAGGCGGCCCTGAAGTAAGGATGAACGGAATGGCTCACGAGACGCACGCCAAAACACTCCCCGCCGATCTAGGCGCGCCGGCCTTTGTCGACGGCTGGCAGAAGCGCGCGCTGATTATCGGGTTGGCCTTTTCTGTCATTGCGGCCGGCTTGGCTCTTGCGGATGGATCAATCGATCATGTGCTGCGCGCATGGCTGCTCGGCATGGTGCTGACCTTTGGTTTTTCGGTGGGCGGGCTGGCTCTGTTGATGGTGCAGTACTGCTCGGGCGGCAAGTGGGGCCTGCTGCTGCGCCGGCCTCTGGAGGCGATGAGCCGCACGCTGCCGCTGGTCTTTGTCTACTGGGTCGTGGTTACGCTTTCGCTCAGGAAGCTTTATCTGTGGGCCGCGGTCGGCGACGTGAGCGCCGCGCTGAAATCGGGATGGATCAACGAAGTCCAGGCTCACGCCATCGAATTCAAGCGGCCCATGCTGAACCCCATGGCCTTTGTCGTGACTGGCCTGGTGTGCTTCGCGATCTGGGGTTTCTACACATGGCGGCTCAATGCTTTGGGACTTCAACGGGATGCGGCTTCTCCCGCTACCACGCCCAAATGGATCAAGCGAATGGAGAACATCAGCGGGCCCGGCATTGTGGTTTACGCCATTACCATGTCCGCTGCCGTTATCTATTGGGTCATGTCGCTTGATCCCACGTGGTATTCATCGGTCTACGGGCTGCTGTTTCTGGTCGGGCAGGCATACGGCGTGCTGGCGCTTTCTATCATTGTTGTGATTTCGCTCTCCAAGGCCGAGCCGTTCAAAACCATTCTCCGCCAAACTGAGCAGCACGACCTGGGAAAGTTGACCTTCGCCTTTGTAATGCTGAATATCTACCTGGCTTTCTCGCAGTTTCTCATCATCTGGTCGGGAAATTTGCCGGAAGAGATTCCCTGGTACCTGGATCGCATACGCGGCCACTGGGGCGTAATCATCACGCTGGACCTCATCTTTCACTGGCTGATTCCTTTCACGCTGCTGCTCTCGCGCGATCTGAAGCGCAATAAAAAACGATTAGTCCTCGTCTGCCAGTGGATGGTCTTTGCCCGCGCATTCGATTTGTTTTGGCTGATCGAGCCTAACTTCAAGGATGCGGCGGGCAACCTCCATTTCAGTTGGGGGATTCTCGAATACGCTGCCGTGCCGGTAGCGATGGTGGCCTTCTGGGTGGCCTACTTCTGCACGCAGTTGAAGACGCGGCCACTGGTGCAGACCAACGACCCGCACCTTGCGGAGATATTGGAGCCTGAGCATGTCCACGCATAATCCTAACGAACCGGATGGCAACAAGCCGGAAGAAGTCGATGCATCGAAGGGCTACGAAGCTAGCGATGTTCGCGTCTCCGGCATCTTGGTCTTCCTGGTCGCGCTGACCATCTTCGCGGTGGTTACGGCGGCGATGGCCTACGGGGTCGGCAAGGTACTCGACGCGCGCATGGCCAAAGAAGACGGACCACCAAGCAAATGGACGAAGACGGTGGATGTTCGCCAACTCGGCGATATGCCCAACAGCCCCGAGTTGCAGAACAAGGTGGCCACGCTGATGCAGCAATATCCCACGCCGCGGCTGCAGACCGACGATGGCGCGCAGGATGTGACCGACCTGCACGCGCGCGAAGACCTGCTGCTGAATAACTACAGTTGGGTCGATCAGTCGCAAGGCAAGGTGAGAATTCCCATCGAGCGCGCCATGGAGCTGATTGCCCAGCGCGGTTTGCCTGTGGCTCCAGCGGTGGAGCAGGCGCCTCTGATGACCGGAGACCAGAAACCTCAAGTGATTTTTCCGCTGACCAGCGGATTTGCGCGCACCGGCTATGAGTTAGATCAGGCCAAGGCGCAGGCTGTCGAAGGAACGCGAGCGGGAGAGCAGAAGTAGAGAGCGCCGGTTGAGGTTTGTGGTCTCCCACCCTTTTCGCAAAAAGCGCGAAAAGGATGGGGCACCCGGCACCCAGTCGGCAGGGAACAGAAAGAAGGGAAGATGAACGGCAGGGGCACAATCCGGAGAGATGCACGAAGGGTGGCAGGGTTCGCGGCGTTGTGCGCAGCTTTGCTTGCTCCGTCTCTGATGGCCCAGGTTTCCGGCTACGGCGACAAAGCGGTGGGGCCGGTGAACGACAAGCCGCCGGCGATCCTGAACGGCGTGGGTATTGAGCAGCGCCTGAATGAGCAATTGCCGCTTGGCCTTACCTTTACCGACGACCAGGGCAAGCAGGTGCAGTTATCTAGTTACTTCGGCAAGCGGCCGGCGATTCTTGCGCTGGTCTATTACCAGTGCCCTATGCTCTGCTCGGAGGAGTTGAACGGGCTGACGAGCGCATTGCAGATGGTGAGCTTCGTTCCCGGCAAGGACTTCAACGTGATTGTAGTAAGCATCGATCCCACCGAAGGAACGGATCTGGCCGCAGCCAAGAAGCGCAGTTACCTGCGGCGCTACGGCCATCCGGAGACGGCCGGCGGGTGGCATTTCATGACCGGCACGCAGCCTAGCATCGACGCGCTGACCAAAGCGGTGGGCTTCGGCTATGTGAAGATTCCCGGCCCCGACGGCAAGCTCACGCAATTTGCCCACGCCAGTTCGATTCAGATCGTAACTCCCGAAGGCAAGCTGGCCCAGTATTACATGGGCGTGGAGTACTCGCCCAAAGACTTGCTGCTGGGACTCAACGAGGCTTCGTCCAATCGCATAGGCTCGCCGGTAGATAACATTCTGACCTACTGCTATCACTACGATCCGCAGACTAACAAGCACTCGCTGATCGTGGCGCGGGTGGTGCAGTTAGGCGGACTTATGACGCTATTGCTGCTGGGTGGATTCATGGCGCTGATGTTTCGCAGAGATTACCGCCAGGCGCACTCACCGGCAAAGCAGGCGCTGGGGAAAGAACCGAAGGTGAACGGATAACGGAATGAGCCACATCAGTCCAACAATCTGGCAGTTTCTCGTCAAGTGGTTGACGAACTTCGCGCTGTTTCCGCCCGAAGCCTCGAAGATCGCGCCGCAGATGGATGCGCTCTTTTTCTTCATGGTCCTGGTGAGCCTGATCGGGCTGACGGCGGTGGTCCTGCTGGTCGTCAGCTTCTCCATCCTCTATAGCAAAAAGCGCCATCCGGTGGCCGTGCAGATCGAGGGCTCCACGCTGCTGGAAGCCACATGGACCATCATTCCGCTGGGCCTGTTCATGGTGATGTTCGTATGGGGCGCGCTGATTTATTTCCGCGTCTACACGCCGCCGGCCAACGCCATGAACATTTACGTGGTGGGCAAGCAATGGATGTGGAAGGCCGAGCATCCGGGAGGGCAGCATGAGATCAACTCATTGCACGTGCCAGTGGGCCACGCCGTGCAGTTGACGCTAATTTCAGAGGACGTGTTTCACAGCTTCTCTATTCCGGCTTTTCGCGTGAAGCGCGAGGCGATTCCCGGCCGCTACACGACGGTCTGGTTTGAAGCCACCACGCCGGGCACTTATCACCTCTTCTGCACTCAGTACTGCGGCACGGAACACTCGCACATGATTGGCGATGTGGTGGTGCTGTCGGAGGAGGATTACAGAAAGTGGCTGGCTAGTTCCACCAGCGGCAACTCGCTGGCGCAGAATGGCGAGCGCCTCTTCGCCAGCCTTAGTTGCGCCGCCTGCCATAACGCGCGGCCGGATGCGCGCGGACCCTCGCTGGCCAACGTTTACGGTTCCAGGCTCGCGCTTTCCACCGGCGGCACGGTAATTGCCGACGACGCGTACCTGCGCGAATCGATTCTGAATCCATCGCAGCATATAACTCAGGGTTACGCGCCCATCATGCCCACTTACCAGGGGCAAGTCAGCGAAGAGGGAGTTATCGCGCTGGTTGAATACATCAGGCACCTGGATTCCGACTACCGGGTTCAGCAAACAACAAATACAACCGACCTGCTGCCGGAAAGCGAAGGCAAGGCGGCGCCGGCCGCGCAAGCGCCCGCTAGAAATGGGACGGTGAAGCCATGAACAACAATAACAACACCATCGTCGATCTTCCCGATCAGGCTACGGCCAGGATTCCCCAGCCTAACTTCATTAGCAAAGAAAATGGTCTGATGAGCTGGCTGCTGACCGGCGACCACAAGCGGATTGCAATTCTTTACCTGATTTCGATTACGTTTTTCTTCTTCATCGGCGGGGCCCTGGCGGGCCTGATCCGCCTGGAGTTGCTGACGCCGCAGGCCGATCTGATGGCCACCGACACCTATAACAAGGTGTTCACTATGCACGGCATCATCATGATCTTCCTTTTTCTGGTGCCGTCGGTGCCGGCCACGCTGGGCAACTTCCTTATCCCGATGATGATCGGGGCCAAGGACTTGGCGCTGCCCAAGGTCAACCTGCTTAGTTGGTATCTCTACATGGCGGGTGGCATCCTGGCCCTCTACGCCATGATGACCGGCGGCGTGGATACGGGCTGGACCTTCACCACGCCGCTCTCCACCCACTATGTGAACACCAATGTAATTACCACCGGCTTTGCCATCTTCGTCGCGGGCTTCAGCTCCATCTTTACCGGGTTGAACTTCATCGTCACCATCCACAAGATGCGCGCGCCGGGCATGACCTGGTTCCGGCTGCCGCTGTTCGTCTGGGCGCACTATGCGGCCAGCATTCTCATGGTGCTGGGCACGCCGGTGCTGGCTATCGCCATCGTTCTGGTAATGCTGGAACGCGCCTTCGGCATCGGCGTATTCGATCCCGCCAAGGGCGGCGATCCGCTGCTCTTCCAGCATTTGTTCTGGTTCTACTCCCACCCCGCCGTCTACATAATGATTCTGCCGGGAATGGGAGTTATCTCTGAAGTTATATCTACCTTCAGCCGCAAGCGCGTCTTCGGCTACACGGCGGTAGCATTTTCGTCAGTGGCCATTGCCGTCTTTGGCTTCTTCGTCTGGGCCCATCACATGTTCATCATGGGCATTTCGAACTATGCCGTGCTGGTTTTTTCGCTGCTGACCATGCTGGTCGCCGTGCCCTCGGCCATCAAGATATTCAACTGGGCATTCACGCTTTACAAAGGGTCAATTACCTTTGAAACGCCTATGCTTTATGCCTTCGGCTTCATGGGCCTGTTCACCATCGGCGGCATGACCGGAGTATTTCTCGGCGCTTCGGGCACCGACATTCACTTGACCGAGACTTACTTCATTGTTGCCCATTTCCACTTTGTCATGGTGGGCGGAATGTTGATGGCGTTTCTTGCCGGCATCCACTTCTGGTGGCCCAAGATTACCGGCCGCATGTATCCGGAGAAGATATCGCAACTGGCGGCCGTAGTTACTTTCATCGGCTTCAACCTTACCTTTTTCCCGCAGTTCATTCTGGGCGTGCTGGGAATGCCGCGGCGCTATGCATCTTACCCGCCGGAGTTTCAGGTTTTGAATGTATTTTCAACGGCGGGCGCAACCATTCTGGGCGTCGGCTACCTATTGCCGGTGCTTTATCTGATCTGGTCGCTGAAGTACGGGGCTATCGCGGGCAACAATCCCTGGCAGGCCACGGGCCTGGAGTGGCAGACGCAATCGCCTCCACTTACTGAGAACTTTACCGTGATGCCCGTCATGGATCACGAGGCCTACGACTACGAGTGGCTGGAGAGTCAGAAAGCGAAAGAGGTGGCCAGTGCCGGATAACTCAGCGATTGTCCACGGCGCTCAAGAGTCTGCCACCGCCGCTAACAATGCTAACGGCGCTAACTCCGCTCATCCGGAGCAGCCGTCCTACCTGCGCCATCACTTCAATTCCACCGAGCAGCAGGCGGACACCTCGAACTTTGCCATGTGGCTCTTCCTGCTTACGGAAGTCATGTTCTTCGGCGGACTGTTCACCGCCTATCTCATTTACCGCAACTGGTATTACCCGGCCTTTGTCGCTGGCTCTCACCAGTTGAATGTGATTTGGGGCACTCTAAACACGGTGGTGCTGATCGCCTCCAGCTTCACCATGGCCATGGGTGTGTGGTGCGCGGAAACGCGGCGCAGGAAGGGGCTGGTTCTCAGCCTGACTCTGACATTCGTTCTGGGCCTCTGCTTTCTGGGCATCAAGAGCATCGAGTACCGGGAGAAGTTCGAGAAGCATCACGTGCCGGGTGCTCACTACAGTTTGCAATCGTTTGTCGATCCCGCATCCGATCCGGAGATTTTCAAGGAGTATCACGACAAGCCGCTGCCGCTGGACATGGCGCGCCACACCGAGATTTATTTCTCGCTCTACTTCGCCATGACCGGCATGCACGCCCTGCACATGATCATTGGCATCGGGATTCTGGGATTCATGATCTATCGCGCCAGGGCCGGGGCCTACACCTCGGGCCACGTGACGTTTGTGGAGAATTTCGGCCTTTACTGGCACTTCGTGGACATTGTTTGGATTTATCTCTTCGCGCTGCTCTACCTGATCAGCAGACATCAATAAGAACAGGGACCAGGGAACAGGGAAAACCGTCAGAGGATAAGCGCATGAGCGAGCAAACGAAACACGCCGAACACGAGCATCACATCGTAGGCCCCATGGTCTACGTGGCTATTCTTCTCGCGTTGCTGGTGGGCACGGCGCTCACCGTTTGGGCGTCGTTTCTCGAACTGGGCCCATGGAATCCCATCATCGCGCTGGCCATTGCCACAGCCAAGGCCACGTTGGTGGTGCTGTTTTTCATGCACGTAAAGTACAGCACCAAGCTGACCAAACTCACCGTCGTCGCCGGCATCTTCACGTTTCTGATTCTGGTCTCGATGACCCTGGCGGACTACATCAGCCGGGCGTGGGGAAGCTGGTAGGCGGGGCTGGCGCTTTCTGGCAGAAGGGCTGCTCGACGGGGCAGCCTGGGAGTGAAAGCGCGGTTCTGAGACGGCGCGGCAGAGGAAATCCCGCCCGCATAATCGCAGAAGATGCGCCGGTTCCCTTTCTGGTCTATAATTCGAGACAATTTCAATCCCACAAGCTGCGTGTTTCACACGATCTAATCCATTGAATTTCGATCAAGTCCTCCTCGGACGATGCCGATAACAGAGAGGGGATATCGGAATCGCACTCAGGACGCGTGTGAGCATTTGGGCTTTTCAGCGGTTTCATGGTGAACCTGCCCCCGGCGGCAGGGCGGGGAAGTGTGCCTTTCTACGCTCAGCGGGCGGGTGCGGCGCTCTTTGGCCCGGCATGGGTTGGAGGGCCGGAAAATTGCTGGCCATGCTGGCCCTGGCGGCCTTGGCTGCTGTGCCCGGCGAGGCACAAGCGACAACAACGAATGCCCAAGAGACGACCTCTGCGGCAGCGGTCGCGCGGCGGGCCAATCTTCCTCCGCGGGTGGCTCAGGCAGAGCGGTTCCTGGCCCGGCGCGGCTGGCAGCGAAACTCGGCAAGTGGTGGGAGTCAAACCTGGGCGGGGGCCGGACATTTAGCCCGGCGTGCGCAGACGGCCTCGACCGAAGCGCGGGCTCAGGCGCAGGCGGAATCGGCGGGAACCGCGACCTGGCAACCGCTTGGCCCCACAGCCGTTCTGTCGCAGAGCTTTGGTCTGGTCACCGGGCGCATCTCCGCGCTGGCGCTGGACCCGTCGGATGCGACCGGCAACACCCTCTACGTGGGCACCACCGGCGGCGGGGTCTGGCGGTCGCAGAATGCGAACACATCCAGTGCAGCCGGCATCAGTTTCATACCCCTTACCGACGACTTGTCGGCCCTGAGCGGCGCGGCGGACTCNNTACTACGGCGCGGGAATTCTGCGCTCCGCTGACGGCGGCACAACCTGGACCCTGATTCCCAATACCGCCGATGGCATCTACAGCTTTGCCGGGGAGGGTTTTTCGGGCTTTGCCTGGAGCACGGTAAACCAGCAACTGGTGGTGGCCGCGGTCTCGCAGGCCTATGAAGGTGCGCTGGTGAATGCGGTTTGGCCGGGCGCGAGCTACGAGGGCCTCTACTACTCGCTGGACGGTGGGGCCACCTGGTCGCTGGCCACCATCACGGACGGAGCGGGGACGGACGTGCAGGGGCCGAACACCAGTTTTGCGCTGCCGGACGGAAACGCGGCTACCTCGGTGGTGTGGAATCCGGTGCGGAAACTGTTTATCGCGGCGGTGCGCTACCACGGCTACTATCAGTCGTCGGACGGCATCACCTGGACGCGCATGAGCGATCAGGATCAGCCCGGCGCGGCCACGAGTACGGGCACGAGCGCGAGTCTGAGCAGCGCATGGTGCCCGACGAGCCCCGGTGGCACGGGGTTGCCCACCTGCCCCATCTTTCGCGGGACGCTGGCGGTGAATCCCCAGACCGGCGACACCTTTGCCTGGACTGTGGACGAATTCAACCATGACCAGGGAATTTGGCAGGATCTGTGCGCGGTGAGCAGCAACGCCTGCACCAACCAGACAATGACCTTCGCTCAGCCATGGAACACGGCGGCTCTGGAGGTTGCACCCCCGCTCGACACGACGATTACCAACGGCGACTACAACCTGGCGCTGGCCGCGGTTCCTTCCGGACAGGAGACGCTGCTGCTGGCAGGGGACAATGACCTTTGGGAGAGCACGTGCCCGGAGGCGCAGGGTTGCAAGTGGCGCAATACCACCAATTCCACCACTTGCATGAGCGCGCAGGTGGGCGAATACCAGCACGCTCTGGCCTGGAACAGCGCGAATTCGCTGGAAATTTTTGTGGGCAACGACAGCGGGCTATGGCGCTCGATCGATGGCATCGGCGAGAGCGGAAGCGTGTGCTCACCGAGCGATGCCTCACACTTTCAAAATCTGAATGGAAACCTGGGTTCGCTGGCCGAGGTCGAAAGCATCTCCCAG
>PLOI01000062.1 GCA_003142015.1 Acidobacteriaceae bacterium
CTGCCGCACTACGTGGAAGAGGGCAAGAGCTACTTGACCGTGGCCTTCGGCTGCACCGGCGGCCAGCATCGCAGCGTGATGATGGTCGAGGAGATCGCCGCGGAACTGAAGCGCGCCGGCTACCAGGTAAAGGCGCTGCACCGGGACACGCCGCGGTGACTGACAAGCTCATTCTGATTACGCTGCTCGTCAAGCTGGGGGTGGTGGCCTCAGTAGCCAGCATCCTGGCGCGCGGCAGCACCTTTCGACGGCTCTTCTTTGCCGAGCGGCGCAGTCCCCGCCAGACCCTGGCCCTGCTGGCGTTTTTCCTGGTGCCTCTTACCCTGGGCGTATGGGTGCGGATCGCGGTCCCCAACTTTCTGGCTGCCGACATCTCCTTCGAGACGATCATTCTGCTGGGCTTGCTGGTAGGGCCGGAGTGGGCGATGCTGGGCGGTGCGGTGCTGTCGGCGCCGGCCCTCTACCACCACGAGTTCCTGGCGCTGCCTTTCAACGCTGTGCTGGGGCTGGCCGCCGGGCTGCTCGGCCTCTATGTCGAGAAGGAGGAGATCTGGTCGTTCACGCCCTTTGTCGACCTGAGCCTCTACCGATGGGTGCGCCGCAACCTGCCCCAGCCGGGCATGGACCGTCAGTTTCTCATGCTGTTTCTCATCGTGGCCGCCGAGGCCTGCCGCGACTGGATCGCCCACGTTTTTCCGCTGCGGCTCTTTGCGCTGCTCGCCAGCCAATGGTGGCTCCAGGCGCTGGTGTGCCTGAGCGCGCCCATCAATGTTGGCATTGCGCTGAAGGTGTGGAACGCGCTGCGCATCGAGATGAAACTCGAAGATCAGAAGCGGCTGCTGCTCGAAGCCCGGCTCGACGCCTTGCAACGCCAGATCAATCCCCACTTCCTCTTCAACACCCTCAACTCCATCGCCTCTCTGGTGCGCATGAAGCCGGAGATGGCCCGCCAAATGACGGTGAAGCTGGCCAACATTCTCCGCGCGCTGCTGAAGGATCACGACAGTTATGTGCCGCTGAGCGAGGAGCTGAGCTTTACCGACGACTACCTGGACATTGAAGTGGTGCGATTCGGCGCAGAAAAGCTACACGTCGAAAAGGAGATCGATCCGCGCACGCTGGGGATTTTGGTGCCCAGTATTCTGCTCCAGCCGCTGATCGAAAACAGCATCAAGCACGGCCTGGAGCCGCGCCTGAACGGTGGAACCGTCACGTTGCGCAGCCGGCTCGTAGGGGATCGCGTGCTGATCGAGGTGGCTGACGACGGGGTGGGCATGGGAAACCGGCCGGCCTCGGCGTTGAGCCGCAGCGGAGCCGGCATCGGCATGAAAAACGTGCAGGAGCGGCTGGAGGTGCTTTACGGCAATCAGGCCCGGTTCAGCGTGGAAAGCAATCCCGGTCGCGGCACGCTGGTCTCGATTGAGATTCCGGCTAATCTAGCGGATGTGCAGTAAGGCCTGCGGATGATTGCCGCAATTAACTGCCGATTGGAACGGTTACCTGCCGTTTTCGGCGCATCCTTGCGCGATCAGTTAATTCTCTGAAAACTGCTGACTTTGTGTTGGTTAAGTTTTGATTCGGCGTTCCATGGTGTTGGTGAGAAAATTACCTACAGATTTTCGAAAATAAAAATAGGGGGGTAGGGGCACCCAATGAACAGTGAACAGCGGCCAGTGGTCAGCAATGGCTCGCGTCTCTGGTCCTTGTTCATTCTTTGATTGTGCGCCGAGGGAGGAAAATTATCGGCAACCACCTGCGGTGGTGCAGCACAGACTTTGGTCTGCTTGTGGTTCTACCGTTTTGAAGGGGCGTGGCTGAGGCCGCGCCCCTTCAAAACGTCCCGATATGCACAGCCCCGCGCGGTATTCTCTAACCATGGTGCGTTTCACGGTGCTGGCGTCGGGGTCGAAGGGCAACGCGACGGTTGTCTCTGGCGGGCATACGCGGATTCTGGTCGATTGCGGGCTGAGCTGCCGGGAGCTTTTCCGGCGCATGAAGCTGGTGGACGAGGAGCCGGAGACGCTGGACGCCATCCTCATCACCCATGAACACTCTGACCACGTTGGCGGGCTGGCCGTGACCGCGCGCAAGCTGGGCATTCCGGTGTACTTTACCGAAGGCACACACCGCGCCTGGATGCGCTGGCTCTCGCCGCGCAAGCAGATGACCTACGCGCAGTGGCTGGAGCAGATGCGCAAACAGGCTGCAGAACGCCAGGCCGAGGCCGACGCCACAGTCGAGGAGGGTGAACCGGACGAGAGCGACCTGGTGGATGTTGTCGGAGATTTGAACGAAGAGGGTACCGCAGGGGCTAAAGCCCCGGTTGAAATTGCAGCATCTACGGCACGACTAAAGTCGTGCCCTGACACAAACCAGGCTCACGCACACCAAGCTGACACAAACCAGAGTTCTTCCGCAGCCTGTGAAGACACGCCCGAGCCCGAGCCCGCGAAGGCAAAGGACCCTACCTGGCTGCCGGCGGTCGAGTACTTCGCTGCCGGGGAGCCGTTCGAAATTGGCGATATCAGCGTCAGTCCCTTCACCATTCCTCACGACGCTGCCGACCCGGTGGGCTTTGTTTTCTGCGTCGAAGGAGTCCGGATGGGCTTTGCCACCGATCTGGGCTACATTTCGCCCAACGTCAAGGCGCAGTTGAAGGATCTGGACCTGCTGCTGCTCGAATCCAACCACGATCTGGAGATGCTGCGCGACGGCCCCTACCCCTGGGCGGTGAAGCAGCGGGTTCTTTCGCGCGTGGGGCACCTGTCGAACGAGGCGGCGGCGGGCTTCCTGGAAGACGGCTACGACGGCCAGGCAACCTACGTGATTCTGGCGCATCTCTCTGAAAGCAATAATCTTCCTGAGCTGGCTCGGGTCACCGCCGAGCGCGCATTGAATGGCCGGGCGAGCCTCATGGCCAATCGCCTGNNCAGGTAGGTTGGCAAGGATCGAGCCGAGGCAGATCTGCCGAGGCGGGCAAAGTTGATGGGGCGCCACCGATTCAAGGACTTCGGTGGAGGAGCAACAAACTAGGAGCCTTCCAGGCCACGCGAGCCGCGCAAGACCATGGCGGCGAAACACATCCTTTGCAAAGTGAGTCTATTCAATTATGGCGAAAACCCAATGCACAGACAGAGTCGCAGGCTCCATTCTGGCGAGCTGGCGCTATGACATTTCCGGGATTTCTCCGGAGATGTGCAAGGACTATGAGCAGCATTTTGCCGAATGTCCGCACTGTAGAGCACGGCAGAACTTCCACCGCAGCCTGGATGTGACGTTGGCTGTTTTGACCTCGCTGGCGGTCTTCTTTTTCCTCTTCGCGCTGGCGGTTCTCAAGCACATCAAGCCGCTGGAGCATTTCGCCTTCAACGTCTTCGGCCTGGATATTGCCGACACCTACCACATGCTGGTTTCGGCCGGCATCGCGGGGCTTTGCTTCTCGGTGATTGCCCTGGCGCTGGTGCTGGCGGCCACGCCGGCGCCGTCGTACCTGGGCGGCATCGCGGCCGAGCGCGCCAGGATCATCGAAGAACGGCTGCCCGCGGCCCTCAAGTCGCTGCGCCTGCGTTAGAATAAATTCCGGAGCTAAGAACATCAGAGCCTCCCCCACACGGGAGGCTCTTGCGCGTTTGCGGCGCGTTGGAGATTGTTTCGATGACAACCGCGAAAGGTGCGGGGCGACGCCGGCTGCCGGGGCTCACTGTGGACGAGGGCTATACGCGGCACCCGTTCGACGAGAAGTATGGCGTGCGGACCAGCGGGCTGGTGGCCGGAAGGCACTTGCAGAGCGGGCACCGGCATGACCGCCATGCGACGGCTTACTTCGCGGTTGCGCCCTCGGTCTTTCAGGCGCTGGTGCGCCGTTGGCAGAGGAGCCGGCCGGCTTGGGCGATAGAGGACTACAGCTTTATCGATGTGGGCGCGGGGATGGGACGAGCCGTGCTGCTGGCCGCGGAACTGCCTTTTCGCCGGGTGGTGGGAGTGGAACTCAATCCCACGCTGGCGCGGATTGCACGGAAAAATCTGGCTGTTTGGCGGGCATCGCGGCGCGCGCAGGCGCCCACGAAAATCATCTGTAATGATGCGGTCGATTTTCGGCTTCCCGCGGGGCCGTGCCTGGCGTTTCTCTTCAATCCTTTTGGCGCGCCGGTGATGCGGCGGCTGCTCGCGGCCTGGAGTAAAACCCTGTCCGTGGCTGTTACCGGGCACGCGGGGCAACTGGACCTGATTTATGTAAACAACGAGCAGGAGCATGTGCTGGAGCGGCAGGCCGGATTTGCAAGGCTGTTTTTGGGCCAGGTGCGGCGCTCCCCGGCAGATGCGATTGCCGACCATCGCATCATGGCCAACCAGCCGGAAGGGGAATACGCCGCGGCGAATTATGAGGACTGCTCGATGTGGCGCTGGGTGGGATAAACCAGGATTCTCTTTTTGGGTAGTGTCTCAGTTTGATTAAGGGAAGAACACACGCCCGCTGCTTAATTGAAGGAAGACCATTTCAATCTGACGTAGACGGCAAATACGGCCACAATAGATGTTCCCAAGATTATAGCTAGTATTTGCTTAAAGGAGTCAACTGGATAGAGGCCCGTCACAACCATAGCGATGCGCCCAATGATATCAGCGATAAGGAACACAATGGCGAGGGCCGCCGCCCGCCTCTTCATGGAGAGAATGAGCAACCCCGCCATGGCGTAGAGAATACCGATGGCAGCTCCTGCATAGGCGGAGGTTGTGACCTTGGCGGTAGATATACTGAAAAAGTTGTGAGTAAGGCCTGTCTTCACCTCGGCTATGCCAAACGTAATCATCAGGAGCGCTACGACGACGATGCCTCGTGGGCGGTTCTGATTCACAGGCTCTCCTCCTACTGGAAGAATATCGGCGATTAAAGCGATCTGAGTCAAACACGTGAATTTTCAAATTGAGACATTACCTCTTTTTGGAGGGACTTGACGAGAAAGGCTCCCATAGAGAAAGCTGCTGGAATATGACTTTGAACGAACCGCATCTGATTCTGGGAATCGGCGAATTGTTGTGGGATATGCTGCCCAGAGGGCCGAGGCTCGGCGGCGCGCCGGCCAACTTTGCAGTGATGGCTGGACGGCTGGGCAATCACGCCGCGATCCTGAGCCGCACAGGGCGCGACGAGCTGGGCCGCAAGGCGGTCGAGCTGCTGGAGCCGCTGCCGGTCGACACCAGTTTTCTTGAAGAAGACCCTGCGCACGAGACGGGCCGGGTGACGGTCGAGTTCGAGGGCGG
>PLOI01000167.1:0-14133 GCA_003142015.1 Acidobacteriaceae bacterium
GCCGCGTGAAGGAACTTTACCAGACCGACGCCAAACCCCGAAAGTCCCGCTGTGGGAATTGCGCGTTGGCCGCAACGCCCAAAGCAGCGGTATCCGGTAATCCCGTACAATCGATAAAAGGAGATTGACCGATGAAACGAGTCTATATGGACGCCAATGCCACTACACCTCTGCTGCCGGAGGTGATGGAGGCCATGCGGCCATACTGGATGGAGCATTTCGGCAACGCCTCCTCGATTCACCTCGACGGCCAGCAGGCGCACACCGCCGTGGACCGCGCGCGCTCCGTCATGGCCGAATTTTTCAACTGCCACGACGCAGAAGTGGTCTTCAACTCCGGCGGCACCGAAGGCGACAACACAGCCATCTTCGGCCTGCTGCATCCCGGCGATCATTTCATTACCACTTCGATTGAGCACTCCGCGATTCTGCAGGCAGCCAATCGCATGGCGCAGCATGGCGTGGAGACAACCTTTGTAGCGCCCCAGCCCAGTGGCCTCATCGACCCCACGGATATTCTTCGCGCCATTCGGCCCGAGACGCGGCTCATCAGCATGATGCTGGCCAACAACGAGACCGGCGTGCTGCAGCCCGTCGAAGAGGTCGGCAGGATCGCCGCCGACACCGGCGTCTTCTTCCACATCGACGCGGTGCAGGGCGCGGGTAAAGTTAAATTTGACGTCCGCCGCTTCGGATGCCATCTCTGCTCCATCAGCGCTCACAAGATGCACGGTCCAAAGGGCATCGGCGCCATGTTCGTGCGCCGCGGGACTCCCATTGAATCCCTGCTGGTGGGCGGCAGTCACGAACGCCGCCAGCGCGCCGGCACCGAAAACGTGCCTGGCATCGTGGGTCTCGCCAAAGCTGCGGAACTGGCGATGCACTCGCTTGAAGATGGCACCATCAGCCGCTTGGCCAAGCTGCGCGACCGGCTGGAGGCGGGCGTTTTAGAGCTTCCCGGAACCGGCGTCAATGGCGCGTATCTTCCACTAACTCCGGGTGCCCCAGGTCCCGCTTTTGGGACCTGGGATTCCACCAACCCCGTTCCCCGCGTGGCCAACACCACCAACATCTGGTTCGACAATCTGGAAGGCGAGGCGCTGGTGATTGCGCTCGACCTGAAGGGCGTGGCTGTCTCAGGCGGATCCGCCTGCCACTCCGGAGCCACCGAGCCGAGCCATGTGCTGATGGCCATGGGCCTCGACAAGACCCGCGCCCGTGCCAGCCTGCGCTTGAGCCTGCTAAAGACCGCAACCGAAGCCGATGTGGACTACGTCTTGAAAGTCGTCCCCGAAGCCGTCGAACATCTGCGCGCAATTTCGCCGGTAGCAACTGGAACGCTGGGGTAAGTCTTATTGAAGCGGAGTTTGCGCTGTTGACGGTGTTCGCGGAGTTAGCACGGTTTGCATCGCCGTGCGTTCAGCCCCGCTGACTTGCTGACTTGCTAACAATGACCGAGCGCACAACCATCGCCGTAGCCATGTCCGGAGGGGTTGACTCCTCGACGGTTGCAGCGCTGCTCGCCCGCTCGGGCGACGATGGTTCGCGGACTAGCGTCGTTGGCCTGACCCTCCAGCTGTGGGACCAGACGCGGTTGGCCGGCAAGCATGGCATTCCCGATGCGCCCAAGGCAGGCCGCTGTTGTTCGCTTGACGACGTGTATGACGCGCGGCGCGTGGCCGAGCACCTCAAGATTCCCTACTACGTCGTCAACCAGCAGGAGCGATTCGAAGAGGCTGTTGTCCGGCCATTTGTCGCCGAGTACCTCGCCGGGCGCACGCCCATCCCTTGTTCGCTCTGCAACAACCACCTCAAGTTCGACCAGTTGCTCCAGACCGCGCGCAGCATCGGCGCTGATCGAATCGCCACCGGCCACTATGCGGTCAACGAGTTCGACCCCGCACGCGGCCGCTGGATTCTCAAGCGCCCCGCCGATCTGGCCAAGGATCAGACCTATTTCCTCTTTGGCCTGACGCAGGAGCAGCTTGCCCACACGCTCTTTCCTCTGGGCCGGCTGACCAAGCCCGAGGTGCGCGAGATCGCCCGCCGGCACGGCCTGACGCTGGCCGAGAAGCCCGACTCGCAGGAGATATGCTTCATCCCCGGCGGCGATTACAAGCAGTTTTTGACGGCCTACCTCGAAGAGCAGGGCGAGAAGCTGCCGGAGACGGCGGGCGAGCTGGCGGACTCGAACGGGCAAGTTCTAGGCCGCCACGAGGGCATCTTCAACTTCACCGTTGGCCAGCGCAAGGGGCTGGGCGTCAGTTCGCCTACGCCGCTTTATGTTCTGAACATCGACCCGGCGAGCCATCGCGTCACCGTGGGCGCGGACGAGGAGCTGGCCACGAAAACTCTGCGCGCCCGCGGCCTGAATTGGATTTCGATTCCCGCACTGACCGAGCCGATGCGCGTGCGGATCAAGATCCGCCACCGGCACGAGCCGGCCTGGGCCATGCTCTCTCCGGCCAATGCGGATGAGGTCATCGCCACCTTCGACGAGCCGCAGCGCGCCGTCACCCCAGGCCAGTCTGCCGTCTTCTATGACGGCGACGAGGTGGTCGGCGGCGGATGGATTGTCTAGCGCGCCGCTCCCGATCCGCGCAACGACTCGATAATGGCCTTGGCCGACCTCAGCACGCCTGATATCTGCCGCACCGGCATGCTGACGACATCAGTCACAAAGCCCCCAGCGCGGTCCACGGTGTCCAAAAAGTTCGAGACCATGCCATCCACCCGGTCGCTCTGCATCCGCACCCGTTCCATAATCTCCAGGGTCGAGTACTGCATCTCGATGGCTTGCCTGCGCAGCACCCGCGTAATCTCCGCCACGTCGCCGGCGGTTGACTCTATCTTGGGCGAAACACGTGTAAGGAATCCCTGCGCGTCGGCGAGGAACTTCTGCGAGTTGACGAATAGCTCCTGCGAGTGGGCAAGGGAAACCCGCGAACTCGCAAGAATCTCCTGCGCATCGAAGATGACGGGCATCACCGAGGAGCGCAGATTCTCAGCCTCTTCCCGAATGGCGCCAACCACCTTGCGCATGGTGACGAACATTGCCAGCAGGATGATCGTCTGCAGCAACACAGCCAGCCCAATGGCAACAGCTAAGGCGAGCAGGATGGTTTGATTGTCCAGTTTTAGCATTGCAGTGGTCTCGTTCCGCTAATCCGCAGGTTCGGGTTCTGTTCACTTGTGCGTTCCCCAATCAGGCCCGAGCGCAGCATCCGGAGCACGCTCTTTAGCCGCAGCCTGTCGCGTGCGCAGGGCTCCGGGAGGATGATCGAACAGCATCGGTCCCAATCAGAATCGGGCCCAGGGGAAACGCCGGCTTAAACGTCTTTGGGTTCGTCGGCAGCCGGAGGCGTCTTGTAGGCCTGGCGTCCCGCTTCAACAGCCGCGGTCACTCGGCCACTCTGTTCGGAAACCAGGTTCTTGCCGCGCTCCACAAACTCTTCCCACTGCGCTCGTCCGCGATCCACAGCCTCGCGGCCGCGCTCCACGTATTCGCTCACCTGCTCCTTGCCCTTGTCCACCAGGTCGCCCATCTGTTCGGCGGCTTGACGGGTGCGGGTGCGCAGGTACTCGGTTCCCTCGCGGGCGCCGGCGATCAGGTCTTCACGGGTCTCGCGACCGCTCTTGGGAGCGTAAAGAATACCTACCAGTGCGCCCACGCCTAATCCTGCCAGAAACCACGCCAGTCCGTTGCTCTTGTTTTCTTCTGCCATGATGGAAACTCTCCTTCTGCTCAGCTCGAAGATGGCCTGAGCCTATCAAATTCCCCCGTACGCTGCAAATTTGACGCCGGTTGTGATCCCGAATGAAGCATTGGCACATTCACAGTGGGGGTAAAGCTCCCCGTCAGCCATGCGGCGCAGGTTGCAATCTCAGTATAAGGAGCCGCAGCGCGAAAGCAGACACGAAGATGACGCTCGGCCCCCATAAAGAGTGAGTGACTGGTGGAAGCGCGGGAGTAAAATCCGCCTCCGCCATTGGAAACACATAACTTATCGTAGCCTACCGGTGCTGGATTCAGTCTGTATAGTTTTGTACTAGCTGTTTTGGTGCTTGCCAATGTCCACGCCACAACTCACCTGTTTCTTCGGTCTCGTCTTCTGTTGGACAACTGTAAGACTTGACTTATATGTTGATTCCACAGTGGAGATTTGAGGACCCAATGACCGGCTCATCCATTGCCCAAAAGCCAGCCCAAAAGCCCGCCGAATACAAACCGGCCAACAGAGTTCGCTTTGTCACCGCGGCCTCGCTCTTCGACGGTCACGACGCCTCCATCAACATCGTGCGCCGCATTTTGATGGCCCACGGCGCTGAAGTCATTCACCTCGGCCACAACCGCTCGGTTGACGAAATCGTGACCGCTGCTTTGCAAGAGGACGCACATGCCATCGCCGTGTCCAGCTATCAGGGCGGGCATATCGAATACTTCAAATACATGATTGACCTGTTGAAAGAACGCGGCGGCGCGCGCATCAAGGTATTCGGAGGCGGCGGCGGCGTCATCGTTTCCGCCGAGATTGCTGAATTGCAAGCCTACGGCGTCTCCAAAATCTTCAGCCCCGAAGACGGCCAGCGCATGGGCCTGGCCGGCATGATCCTGTCGATGATTCAGGCTTGCGACATCGATCTCTCGCAATACGCTCCTGCCACCCTGGACGCATTGACAAGCGGCGAGGCAGGCCCGCGCCATCGCGCGCTGGCGCAGTTGATCACCGCGCTGGAAAACGGCAAGGCTTCTCCAGGGCTCAAAGACGCGTTGCATCAGGCCGCAAAAACAATCACGGCGGCGACGCTCGGCATCACCGGAACGGGCGGCGCAGGCAAGTCTTCGCTGACAGACGAACTCATTCGCCGCATTCGCTTTGATCAAGGCGACAAGCTTGAGATCGCCATGATCTCGATTGATCCGTCCCGCCGCAAATCGGGCGGCGCGCTTCTCGGCGACCGCATCCGCATGAACGCAATCAGCCCGTGGAGCGGGCAGGAACGCGTTTTCATGCGCTCCCTCGCGACTCGCGAAGCCAGCTCTGAAATTTCGCTGGCGCTGCCCGATGTGATCGCCGCATGCAAGGTAGCCGGCTTCAATCTGATCGTCGTGGAAACCTCCGGCATCGGCCAGGGCGACGCCGCCATCGTGCCTTTGGTCGATCTCAGTCTCTATGTAATGACGCCGGAATTCGGCGCCGCATCGCAACTGGAAAAAATCGGCATGTTGGATTTTGCCGACTTTGTCGCCATCAACAAATTCGACCGCAAGGGCGCGCCCGATGCGCTCCGCGACGTCTCAAAACAAGTCCAGCGCAATCACGACTTGTGGAGCAGCCAGCCGGAAGAAATGCCTGTCTACGGCACCCAGGCCTCACGCTTCAACGACGATGGCGTGACCGCGCTCTATCAGGGATTGCTGCCAAAGCTCGAAGAGCTTGGCTTGCCGATCAAAGCCGGCAAACTTGCCGCTGTCCGCGTGAAATTCTCGTCCGGCAAAAATGCGATTATACCGCCCGAGCGCAATCGCTACCTGGCTGAAATCGCTGACACCGTGCATGGCTATCACAGATTTGCCGCGCAGCAAGTCAGGTTGGCGCGTGAACGCCAGCAGTTGCAAGAGTCGAAGCGCATGTTATCCGCTTCTGGAAAAACTTTCGAACTAGACAAACTGGATGAATTAATCGCCGAGCGCGATTCTCAGCTTGACCCCGGCGCAAAAAAATTATTAGCCGCGTGGCCGTCGTTGCAAGCCGCCTATGCCGGCAACCATCATGGAGTTAAGAGCCGAGGCAAGGAAATCCTCACGCAGCTTGTTTCCACCAGCTTATCCGGCACTAAAATCCGCAAGGTCGCGCTGCCGCGCTTTGAAGATCACGGCGAAATCCTGCGCTTCCTGATGCTGGAAAATGTGCCGGGATATTTCCCTTACACCGGCGGCGTCTTTGCCTTCAAGCGCGAGAATGAAGACCCGACCCGCATGTTCGCCGGAGAGGGCGACCCATTCCGCACCAATCGCCGCTTTAAACTCGTCTCGGCAGGCCTCGACGCCAAACGCCTGTCCACAGCCTTCGATTCGGTCACGCTCTATGGTTCCGATCCGGCCCTGCGCCCCGATATCTACGGCAAGATAGGTAATTCGGGAGTATCGATAGCAACCCTCGATGATATGAAGGTTCTATACGATGGCTTTGACTTATGCGATCCGGCTACCTCGGTATCGATGACCATCAATGGACCCGCGCCAACTATTCTCGCGATGTTCATGAACACCGCCATCGATCAACAACTGGAGAAATTCCGCACCGACGCCAAACGTGAACCAACCGCCGCGGAAGCCGCGCAAATCACTGCACATGTCTTTGAAAATGTGCGCGGCACAGTACAGGCCGACATCCTGAAAGAAGACCAGGGACAGAATACCTGCATCTTCTCCATTGAATTCTCCTTGAAAGTCATGGGCGACATTCAGGAGTATTTTGTCCGGCACAAGGTGCGCAATTTTTATTCGGTGTCCATCTCCGGTTATCACATCGCCGAAGCGGGCGCGAATCCAATTTCGCAGTTGGCGTTCACGCTGGCCAACGGCTTTACCTATGTCGAAGCCTATCTGGCGCGCGGCATGAAGATTGATGATTTCGCGCCTAACTTGTCCTTCTTCTTTTCCAACGGCATGGACCCGGAATACACGGTGCTGGGCCGGGTTGCGCGGCGCATCTGGGCGGTTGCGATGAAAGACAAATACCACGCCAATGATCGCTCCCAGAAGCTCAAATATCATGTGCAGACTTCAGGCCGCTCCCTCCATGCGCAAGAGATCGACTTCAACGATATTCGCACCACATTGCAAGCGTTGATCGCGATTTACGACAATTGCAACTCCCTGCACACCAACGCCTACGACGAGGCCATCACCACGCCCACCGACGAATCCGTGCGCCGAGCGCTCGCCATTCAGCTGATTATTAATCGCGAATGGGGACTGGCCAAAAATGAAAACCCCAATCAGGGCAGCTTCATCATTGAAGAGCTGACCGACATGGTGGAAGAAGCGGTGCTCGTGGAATTCAAGCGCATTGCCGAGCGCGGCGGCGTTCTGGGCGCAATGGAAACCGGCTATCAGCGCGGCAAGATTCAGGATGAGTCGATGTTGTATGAGCATCGGAAACATGACGGCACGCTGCCCATCATCGGCGTCAACACCTTCCTCAACAAGGCTGCCAAGAGCGTGCAGCACATAGAGCTGGCGCGCTCCACTGATGAAGAAAAGCAATCGCAGCTAACTCGGCTGGCCGACTTTCAATCGCGCCACGCGAAAGAAAGTTCGCCGATGCTGGCTGCCTTGCAGCAAGCGGTTATCAACGATGAAAACGTATTTGCGAAACTCATGGACGCGGTGCGGGTTTGCTCGCTGGGGCAGATTACCGAAGCCTTGTTTGCCGTGGGCGGGCAGTACCGGCGCAATATGTAGAAGGATCGATCCGGAAATTAACCCGCGGGTTGCACGGTCTGCCAAGCGGTCTGAGGCAAAATCAAATTCAGAGAAGATTGGTGGAGGCGGCGGGAGTCGAACCCGCGTCCGAAATCGCTGTCAGCCAGGAGTGTTCATGCTTTGTCCGGTTCCTTGTGGTTTCGCTCCCGGCACTCAGAGCGGACAAGATGTGCCGAAAGCTAGTCCGATGATCTCGCGCAAGCAACACGGACCGAGCCGCTCACGCCAGCCTACTGTATGACGTCCGCTCACAGCCCATAGGCGAAGCCGTGGAAGACGGCAGCTTATTTAATTAAGCTGCAAGTGCCAGATTATCGTTGGCAACTTTGTTTTTGCAGGCGATTACGGGTGCCCACCCCCCGGCATGACTCCTAAGCCGCAATCGATCCCGTCGAAACCGTGACGCCCCCATTCGGGTGCGAGCCGGGCCAACTGGCTCGTGCTGCTGCTTCCATTCTATGCCAATTCCGGTTTTCCCGCCGGATTGCCGCCATTCCAGCCTACTGCTTTTCCAGATCGATGCTCTCGTACTCGTGCCGCGCGATTGCGGTGCGAATCTGGGCCGGCGTCTTGCCCAGCTTGGTTTGCTGGTAGGCGAAGAAGCCTTCCTTGGCGCAGGTGTCGCACTCAGTGCTGTGTGCGGTCTCGTAGCAACTGCGCAGGCTGGTGTGGCCCAGAGAGCGATCGCAACGGCAATTGCAGGGCAGTTGATAGAGCACGTTCCCAATCTTGGCTGCAATCAAATAGGCATGCACCTGCCAGGGATAGCGGAAGTGTTCGCCGGTCAACCTGCTCCCGGCCAGAATCGGGGGCAGGGCGCTCACCTTGAGCGGCGCGGAGGGATGGTAGGCGGGAACATCGTCGGCCGGGTTCGACCACTGCGCATAGCTGATCGCGGTCACGGCGAAGACAGCCAGACCAAAGATCCAACGGCTTTTCATCCAGTCACTCGTCATAACGCCCCCTTGGGTCATTCTAGACGGAAATCGAAATTCGCAGCGGCGACAGGAGCGCAAGGGGTGTGCGTAGGTCTATTTTGGCGCAAAAAAAGGCGGCACGAACGGTCTTGCTGTTCGTGCCGGGAGGCCAGTGACGCAAACTACTTCCAGCGGGGAGGGTGTCTCCTCCATCACTGGAATATATACACCATAGCATAGATTCAGAAGATGTCAAATACAAAAATCGAAATTATTTTGAGACTGTCGCACAATTGGTGCCTTGAAGGCGTTCAGCGTCCCAATTCGGGACACTCTCTTGTGGTCAACTCCGCATCCGGCATGCGCCAAAGCCTCGCCCTCTACGGCAAACTGCTTAAAATATAATACTTACTCAAAATGGCAGATAGCGTGCCCCAGCCCTGCACCTGGCACAAATTTGGGGTAATCGTAGAAGATCCAGCACTCACCGAAGGGCTGGAGGCTCTCCGGCGGAGCCGAAAGGCTACCCTGGCTGTTTACCAGGCAGATGCGGCTGGAAATACAAATTTCAAGATTTTTGGGTCTCAGCCGGCTAAAAAAACTGCCACGGAGCCAGGTGACAGGCGCCGCGGCGTCAAACCAGTTTATCTGCGACAGCCGCAAGCTCGAAATCCTTGGCCGTCAGGCCCCCGGCGTCGTGAGTAACCAGACCCAGGCGCACCTGGTTGTAGCGGATGTCGATATCCGGATGGTGGCCGGCCTGCTCGGCCCGCTCACCCACGCGGTTCACGAAGGCCAACGCGGCAACGAAATCCTGAAACTTGAACGTTCGCGTCAACTCCCCGGCCTCGATCTGCCAGCCGGGCAGGGCGCCGAGACGGGAAGCAGCTTCTTCCTTGGAGAATGAATGCATGGCTTCTGCTCCTTCTGCTCCGAAAATGAATTCTATTTCTCTTTCTGGATTGGTCTGTTCACAATGTCGAAGGTCGACAGCCGCTTGCTCTGTTCGCCGATCTGCGTGCGAAGTTCTTGCCAAACTTCAATGGGAACCTTGAGAAAGACCTCCACGACCGCAGGGTCGAACTGCGTTCCCGAGCAGCGCTGAATCTCTTTGCGAGCCTTCTCGAAGCTGCGGGCTTTGCGGTACGGCCGTTCGCTGGTGATTGCGTCAAGCGCGTCGGCGATGGCAAAGATGCGTGCCCCAATGGGAATTTCGCTGCCGCGCAGGCCGGACGGATAGCCGCCGCCATCGTAGTGCTCCTGGTGAGTGAATACTATCTCCGCCACTTCGCGCAGGAACGGGATCTTGCGCAGCATATCGTAACCGTTGGCGCAATGGCGACGCATGGCCGTCTGTTCT
This sequence comes from Acidobacteriaceae bacterium, assembly GCA_003142015.1. Taxonomy (GTDB): domain Bacteria; phylum Acidobacteriota; class Terriglobia; order Terriglobales; family Acidobacteriaceae; genus Telmatobacter. The sequence goes on from PLOI01000167.1 coordinate 9,770, forward strand.
TCCGCGGTCAGCGGGCCGGGCTTGCGCAGTATCTCGTCGGAAAGCGCCATCTTGCCGATGTCGTGCAAAAACGCGCCGCGCGCAATCACCTTGATCTCCGTCGATGCCACGCTCATGGCCCGTGCCAGCGCAATGGTGTACGCGGTCACCCGCTTGGAGTGTCCCTCGGTCTCGGAGTCCTTCAGGTCCAGCGCGTCGCCCAGCGCCTCCAGCGTGATGTCGTAGGAGGTTTCAATATCTTCCATGGCCTGACGGAGCAATTCGGTTCTGGCCCGCACCGCCATTTCAAGGTTCTGCTGGTAGCTGTGGTTCTCCTGCAGGGTCTGCCGGTATTCCAGGGCGCGCTGAACGGTGCCGAGCAGGCGCTCGCGCTCGAAGGGCTTGAGCACATAGTCGTAGGCTCCGCGATGCATGGAGTCGATGGCCACGCTGATGTCATGAATCGCCGTGACCATCACCACGGGAAGCTGCGGCTGCTGCCCGCGTATTCGTTCCATCAAGGCAATCCCGTTCCCGTCCTGGATCACGATTTCGGTCAGCACCAGGTCGAAGTCATTCTCTTCCACCATTTCTATGGCTTTACTGCCGTTGGAGGTCGTCTGTACCTGATACCCCTGGCTCTCCAGAGTGGCGCCGATCATCGCCCGAACATGAGCTTCGCCATCCACCACCAGTATCCGTGCCGCCCTATGCAGTCTTGCATCCGCGCGTGCGTTTGTCTTCAGGGACACCGCGGCGCCGATCAGCACTTCCAATCCTGCCAGATTCAATGTCAAGTCCTCATCCTCCCATGACCTTGCCAGCCTGGGACGGCCGCAATGGCATCCTCTCATCGAGCGATCGTTATTCTGCAAGTGGCTTGCCGGACCCCACCACAGAAGAGAATGCCGCCTTCACTACCCTATCGGTAATCTTCGCACTTTCTATAAGTATAAGGAAAATCGTCGCTAAAACGATTCAACCCCCACAAAAGAGAACGTATTCCCCCTTCGCGCCAGCCGCAACAAAATTTGTCGAAACCGCATCAACATTGATACAGGCGGCGGCTATCGGCTTACTCCTTTTGCCGGCCTGCGTGCCGCGCAGTGGCCCACCCCTCCTTGACGAACTGATGGGCCCGCCCCACGGCCAGAGAACCCGCGGGCACGTCTTTGGTGATGCAGGAACCGGCGCCAACGTAGGCCCCATCCCCCACCGTTACCGGCGCCACCAAGGTGGAATTGCTGCCTACAAAGGCCTCCTTGCCGATGCGAGTAATGTGCTTGCGAACCCCGTCGTAGTTGCAGGTGATGGTTCCCGCGCCGATGTTGGTCCGCTCACCCACCTCGGCATCGCCCAGGTAGGTGAGGTGGTTGGCCTTCGCGCCTTTGTCCAGCTTCGCCTTCTTGGTCTCCACAAAGTTGCCCACATGGGCATCTTCGCCAATCTCGCAACCCGGACGCACGTGCGCGAAGGGGCCGATGCGCGCGCCATCCGCAATCGTGCTCTCGGCCAGCACGCAACTTTGGCGAACCAGAACATTGTTGCCCAGCGTGCAATCCTCAATCACCGAGTAAGACCGGATCCGGCAGCCGGCGCCGATCTTCACGCGGCCCAGCAACTGCACAAACGGCTCGATCACCGTGTCGGGGGCAATCTCCACCTCGGCATCGATCACCGAAGTCTCTGGCCGGAAGATGGTCACGCCCTGCGCCATCAGCCGGCTTGCGGTGTTGGCGCGGAGGGTAGCGTCCAGGGCAACCAGCTCCGCGATGGTGTTGGCGCCCAGAACTTCGTCCGTCTCGGCGGCCTGAATGGCCACCACGCGCTCTCCGGCGGCGCGCAGTAGACCGGCCATATCGGTCAGCATCAACTCCTCGTTGGCGTTGTTGGCGTCGAGCAGGTCAAGGCGAGCCAGCAAAGGAGCGGTCTTGAAGGCGTAGATTCCGGAGTTGATCTCGCGCAGGGATTGCTGTTTGGCCGTGAGCGCCTTCTGCTCGACAATGGCCTCGACTTCCGAAGACTTTGGGGATTTGCGCAGAATCCGCCCGTAGCCGGCAGGGTCCTCGGGCGCGGCCGTCAGAATCGTCATCGCTGCCTGCTCGGCCTGATGAAACTGCCAGACCTCCGCGATAGTCTCAGGGCGGATAAGCGGCACATCGCCGGAGAGCACGAGAATGTTTTCGTAGCCGGCAATAGCCTGGCGCGCGCACTGCATGGCGTGGCCGGTGCCGCGCTGCTCTGTCTGCTCCACAAAGGCGACGCCGGTGGCGGCTACGGCAGCCAGCACCTTCTCCGCCTGGTGGCCGATGACAACATAAATGTCGGCCGGAGCCACAATGCGGCTGGCCACCGAGATTACGTGGGCCAGCAGCGGCTTGCCGCCGATCTCGTGCAGCACCTTGGGCTGCTGCGACTTCAGCCGCGTCCCTTTGCCCGCCGCCATAATGACGACCGCCAGCTTTCCTTTGTCTTTCATGCGCTGCTCCCGGAACAGAAATCTTCTCCACCTATTGTAGATTCTCTGTTCGGGGCATAGAGTGGCGCAGATGCAGCGATTACGAAGACGATTGAAACCGCAAAATCTGGTGAGTTTGAAAGGGAACCGGATCAATCGAAGATCAAATCGATCTTCTTCATCAATAGGAAGAGCCTGTATGGTTGAGTAGCGAAAGGGGTGAAGTCGTTCTCAGTCCAAAAATCGCGAGCACCCTCCTTGGCATCCACGACCACTGCCCAACAAGAGACAAGTTTCGAGGCTTGCCATGCCTTGTGGAGCGCGTCCATGAGCAGCACTTCGCCGAGGCCCTTTCCTCGTTGAGATACATCCCTTCCTAAGCGGCCGATCAGCGTGGCGCCGATCGGTCGCTTAGGAAGCTTTTTGGCGAGGTTGGGTGGCAAATCCACACTGAGGATGGAGACGGGCGAAAGCGTATAAAAGCCTGCAACAAACCTTCCGTCTGGAGTCAGAACGAAGGCGTTGGTGACTTTCCTGCTAACGTCCTGCAGAATAGGATCCCCCCTAAAGTATTCATCAAGAGTCTGGTTCCCACACGAGAAGGCCGTTCGGTCGTGTTGGTGTCCGAGCGGTTCAAAATATAGCTTAGTGTTCATAGAGTAAAGTGTCCTTGTAACTTCGTGATCTTTTACAGCTAGAAGCGTGGGGTATGCTGCACTGTTTGCAGGCCTCTCTATTATCTATAGAGTACGTTCCGCGATACTATATGCCCCGCAGCGAAAATTATAGTAGGCGGGCCGCCCATTAATGGACAGAAAAGTCTTTTTGTCGCGTCACCTCTTAATACTCAGCTTTAACAAACATACAATTCAATGCTTGACCCCGGCTCACCGTTTTAAGAAACGCTCCTTGTAACGTTTCGCTGCCTGGGCAAGCTGAGGACCAAGCGCGGTCGGCTCCAACAAGGCCGCGGCGAAGATCTCCGCATCGGGACGTTCAAGAGTCCAGGTTTCATATTCCCGGATCGCCTTTCTGGCATTTGCGACGGCGTTCTGAATGATGAAATCTGTCACCGTGAGTCCTTTGATATGGGCTGCCCTTTCAATCTCTGTCTTCTGCTCAGGACGAAGCCGCACATCAATGCGTTCGCGGGCCTTGCGAGTTGTCTCCTTGAGCATGGGCGCAACTGCGGTAGCCATATTCCCTCCAGGTCTATTGTACGGATAGTTTCCGTACAAATATAGTATATCGTCCTTTTGCGAAATTTATTGCATAATTTTTTGGGCATGAATCCCAGGTCTCAAAATGAGACCTGGGATTCATGCCCTTGTCTGACTTACTGCTTCTGTTCTAATGCTTACGGCTGCTTGGGCTTGGGCTTGGGCATGGGGATGGTGATATCGACGGTCTCGACCGGCCCCAGCTTCAGTTCGTCCAGCCCCGGCTTGATCTCCGGCCCATTGCCCACCACCAACACGGCCAGCTTGTCGGGATGGATGTACTTCTTTGCCACCCGGTCTAGGTCGGCCAGCGTCACTTTCTCCAGCGCCGCCTTGTAGCTCTCCAGATAGTCCGCCGGATAGCCATAAAACTCCAGCCGTTCCCGCTCGGCGAGCACTTTCTCCCTGGTGTCGTAGCGGAAAAGGAACGAGTTGAGAATGTTGTCCTTGGCCCGCGCCAATTCTTCCTCGGTAAAGGGCCGTGTGGTCAGCCCGTCAATCTCTGCCATCGCAAGCTTTGTAGCTTCCACCGTGTTCGCGCTCTGGGTGAGCACCATGACGTGGAAGGTGGCCGGGTGGTCATAAGCGAAACTCAGGCCGCCGCCCACCGCATAGGCCAGGCCCTTCTCGGTCCGAATCTTCTGGAACAACCGGCTGGCAAACCCTCCGCCCAGAATCTCGTTCATCTCCGCCAGCGCGGGAACATC
>PLOI01000167.1:14229-16169 GCA_003142015.1 Acidobacteriaceae bacterium
CGTGCGTACGGGCTGTTGGCGCCGTACACCAGCTTGGCCGACTCGCGGCCGGCAATCTCGTCTTCTTCGTCGTTGCGCCGCACGATCCCCGTGGCCATTTGCTGCTGCGCCAGTTCGAGCTTTTCCGCGCTGAACTGGGGGTGAAACAGCAAGTCAATGGCGAGAGAAAACACCTGGTCAGCGTCGCCCTTGAGCGAGTCCCACGACACCGCCGTGGAATCCACGTCTCCCCCGGTTTCAATGTGCGCGGCCTTGGCTTCCAGCAGGTCATCCAGCGCATCACCGCTCAACTTCGCGGTGCCGCTGGTGCGCCACGTCTGCCCATAAAGCGCCACCAACCCCGTTTTGGCCGCATCCTCGTCCCGCTCGCCGCCCGGAATCAGCACCGAGCCGTAAACAAACGGCAGCTCGTGATCCTCCTGCAGAAATAGGACGATGCCGTTTTTCAGCTCGATGCGCTCCGGCTGGTGAGGCTTGAACTCGTGCAGCTTCGGGACAGGAATCTGCTCCCACGGCTTGGCCTGCTGCGCCTGCAAAGTTGCTGGCAATACCAAAGCCGCAAACGCCGCGCCGGCTGCAAGAACTCCGAAAACTCCGTGCCCCATCCTTGCGATTTTTTTCTGTCGCAAGGGTGGGAGACCACTGACACAAACTTGCCGGACGCTCCACCCCCCATTTTTGAGGTCTGGAAAAACACAATCCTCACCAAATGATTTTGTCGCCTCCATATTCTTCATTGCGCGCCTCCATCTTTCTGCGCAGCCGCTACAGGAGCCGCTGTCTCAATCCACGCCTCAGTCCGATTGCTCGTCACAAAAATCTGGTTGGCTACGCGCCGAATATCTGCCTTGGTCACTTTGTCCGTCTTGTCCAGTTGCAGAAAGAGTTCGCGCCAGTCGCCGTAGCGGGTCTGGTACACGGCCAGCGAGTTAGCCAGCCCCTGATTGTCGGCGAGGCCCCTCAGCAGGTCGGCGCGAGTGCGCGTCTTGTACATCGCCAGCTCCTCGTCGCTCACGTCCGCCGTCTTCAGCTTCTCAATCTCCTTGTGAATGGCGTCGCGCATCTCTGCCGGCGTATGGCCCGGCAGCGGAACAGCAAAGAACGCGAAGAGGCTGGGATACTTGTCTCCGGGATATGGGCTGAAGCCGGCAGCCTCGGCGGCAATCTGCTGGTCGCGCACCAGGCTGCGATAGAGCCTGGAGACGCGTCCATTCGACAGGATGTCCTGAATAGCGTCGTAGACCGCATCGTCCGGGTCGCGATAATCGGGCCGATGGTAGCCTTCAATGTAAAATGGCTGCGTCTGTTCGCGAATCGCCACCGTCTTCTCGGCAAACTGCTTCGGCTCGACGGTCGTCATCTCCTCCGGCTTGGGACCGGCGGGAACGCGGCTNNTCGCTGGGCCAGCCGATGCCGCTGCGGCCGTAGTTGTGCGCCACGTAGGCTGTGGCCAGAAGCTGTTCGGTGAGCCGGCCGATTGGATTCGAGTCAGTGCGCATCCGGCGCTCTGCGATCACTACCTCGCGTTCCTTGTAGAACTCGCGCGGNNTTCTCCGGCATCGACCAGAAATACTGGGTGGCGTCCAGCCCGGTTTCGGCGTTCACGCCCTCTGCCCCGTTGCGCTCCGCCACGTCGGTGAACTGGTTGGGTACAACGTATTTGTGCGCCTCGGCCTGAGCCTCTACAAAGGCCTGCTTCAGCGCGGCCAGCTTGGCNNATCTGGCTGGTTCCCTTGAAGGCCAGGTGCTCGAACATGTGCGCCAGCCCGCTCTCGCCCGAGGGGTCGTTCACGTCGCCCGCATCAATAAAGGTGTTGTAGCTGAAGACCGGCGCTTCCGGCCGCTCGCAGACGATGAGCGTGAGCCCGTTGGGCAGCACCTTGGTGGTGGTTCGCTGCTCGAAACTCTTCAGATCCTGCGCCTGCGCGCCGTGCCAGGCC
>PLOI01000071.1 GCA_003142015.1 Acidobacteriaceae bacterium
TCTTGCGTTTGCTTTGGAACGCCGGTTGCCTTCTCAGTTTGACACAGCCGCGTGGCAATCGTCATCAACGCGGGGAAGGGAAGAAGCGCAGTCTGGCTTCCCATCGCAGCCCTGCGCGGATGAATACGGCGAGCCGAGCCTGGCAGCCGTCTCATTGATGCCTTATCCTTGGCATCTGAGGCCTTTTGTGATGGATTTGGAGTTGTGCGAACGCATGTTGGCTGTGGCTCTTGAAGAGGCGCGCCAGGGGCTGGCTGAAGGCGGCATTCCAATTGGAGCGGCACTGTTTACGCGCGCGGGCGAACTGGTAAGCCGGGGCCATAACCGGCGCGTGCAACAGAGCGACCCCAGCGCTCACGGCGAGACCGACGCGTTTCGCCGCGCCGGGAAGCAAAAAAGCTACCGCGATCTGGTCATGGTCACCACGCTGGCGCCGTGCTGGTATTGCAGCGGGCTGGTGCGTCAATTCCGCATTGGCGCGGTGGTAGTGGGCGAGAGCCGCACCTTTGCCGGAGGAGCGGCGTGGCTCAGCGCCAATGGCGTGGAAGTGATCGATCTCGACAGCCGCGATTGCCGCGAGCTGTTAGAACGTTTTATCAGCGCACACCCTGAAGTTTGGAACGAGGATATTGGAGAAGAATAGGGAAAATAGAGCCTGCATTTAGGAAATTGTTGAAAAGCTCTGGTTTTGTATTAGGGCACGACTTCAGTCGTGCCGTAAATGCCGAACAAGAAGACTCTTTGAAAGGGCACGACTTCAGTCGTGCCGTAAATGCTGCCAAATGAACGCGGGCTTTAGCCCCTGAGGACGAGATCTCCGGTCCGAGTTATATTTTCAACAACTTCCTTAGAGCTTGCAACCATGGTCTCTGTGGGCACTGAGCGGTTCATGCTCCTCCAGTCGCCCACCACAAATGCTCACCCACGCCAACAAATCCCTTTGCATCCCGGCCCCGGTGTGTTCTTTTAGAGATACCCGCCTATGCTCAATCGACTGGAAGGCTATTTTGAATTCACGCGCCTGGGGACCAACTGGCGCACCGAGATTCTGGCCGGAGTCACCACGTTCCTGACCATGGCCTACATCGTGCTGGTCAACCCGGCCATTCTCTCCGCCGCTGGAATGCCGCTGGCCGCCGTAACCGCGGCCACCTGCCTTTCGGCGGCTTTCGGCTCCATCGTGATGGGCGTGGTGGCGCGCTATCCCATCGCGCTGGCCCCAGGGATGGGTCTCAACGCCTACTTCACCTACGTCGTCTGCCTCAAGATGCACATCCCCTGGCAGACGGCCTTGGGCGCGGTCTTTCTTTCTGGAGTCATCTTCCTCGTGCTCACCGCGGCAGGCATCCGCCAGATGATTTTGCACGCTATTCCGCACGAGCTATACGCCGCGGTGGCCGCCGGCATCGGCCTGTTCATCGCTTTCATCGGCTTCCGCAACGCTGGGCTGGTGGTTGGCGACCCCCAGACCCTGGTCACGCTGGGCAATATCCGCAACCCAACTACCGCGCTGGCGCTGTGCGGACTCATCCTGATGGTCGCTCTGGAAGTGAGAAAGGTCCGCGCCGCCATTCTCATCGGAGTACTTACCGTCACCGGTGTCGCATGGGCGCTCGGGCTGACCCACTGGACTCCCGCTCCCGGCGGCTTTCACGCGCTGGCCCTCACCGCCTTCAAACTTGATATTCGCGGGGCGCTCAACACGGGTCTTCTGGAGATCGTCTTTGTTTTCTTTTTTGTGGACCTGTTCGACAATCTCGGAACGCTGGTGGCCGTAACCAAACGCGCCGGGCTGCTCGCCGCTGACCACTCGATTCCGCGGCTGAACCATATACTGCTGGCCGACGCCACGGCCACCATCTTCGGCTCGCTCACCGGAACCTCGACCGTGACAAGTTACGTTGAGTCCACGGCCGGCGTAGCAGCCGGAGGCCGCTCGGGCGTAACTGCCATCGTGACGGGTCTGCTGTTTCTATGCGCCATCGGCGCGGCGCCTTTTGTCGGCATCGTGCCGCCCGCGGCCACTGCGCCGGCGCTGATTTTGGTCGGCTCGCTGATGCTCTCCACCATCAGCGAGATTCGCTGGCATCAGCCGCTCGTCGCGGTTCCCGCGTTCCTCACCATGGTGCTGATTCCCTTNNCGTCAGGAATGGCTGCTCTACCTGCTGGCCGCGCTGTTTCTGGCGCGCTTCATCTATCTCGGAACTCACTGAAGCCTGTTCACGTGCCCGCGCGGTAAGAGTGATTCAACAAGTCCAGGATTGCCGGCAGGTTTATGCCTACTTTTCCACCGTGAAACAGCGCGGCTACTGTTTATCTTTAGGCGATCTTTATGGCCAAAATGCTATCTTGTGCTTAATCAGTGGGTCAATTTTATTCAGTCCCAGAGGCGCGTGCGACTCACACAATTTCTCTGTTCAACGCTTTCGTAAACGACCCTGAGTTATAGATTTCTCATTCAGCCATTTTTTGTACAGTTCAAAAAGCCGATGGGCGAAATCCCTATTTCCGAGGCGATGATCTTGAGAATATCTTTGCGTCACGTTTCCTCCCTGCTTCCTCGGCTGCTGGCCATTGCAGCAGCCGCTGCGCTGTGTGGTACAACCCTGTTGGCACAGCAAACGCTTGGCGGCATTACCGGAGAAGTGACGGATTCCTCCGGAGGCGTGCTTCCCAACGTAATAGTGACGGCGGTGGGCGAACAAACCGCGCTGACGCGCACCACTCATACCAACGGCTCAGGCAGTTATACGTTTGTGAACCTGCCCATCGGTACCTATACGCTTACCTACACGGCGGAGAACTTCGATATTCAGAAGACGCCCCATATCACCGTGCAGGCCGACCGCACGGCAACGCTCAATGCGCAACTGAAAGTTGCCGCAGCCAAGGGCGAAACCATCGAAGTGGAAGGCTCGCCGCTGATGAACGCCGTGGACACCACGGTAGGTTACGTCATGGACAAATCGGAGATTGAATCGGTGCCGCTGGCCACCGGGAGTTTTACCGGTCTTGCGACCCAATCCACGGGGGTTTCCGCAGAGCTGAGCGGAGGAACCGGCGCAAACTCCGGTCTCGGAAACGCGCCCATCTGGGCCAATGGCCAGCGCGACACTTCGAATTCGTTTTTGCTGAATGGCGTTGACGCCAGCAATCTCTTCAACGGCAAAAGCACCAGCCAGGTCTCCTCCGCGCGCGTCATCAACTCGACCGGCGTCCAGACCAGCCCAGGCGGCGGTGGCGGAGTCATCCAGTCCGCTGCCTCCATTTACCTGTCCATCGGCAACGCCATCCCCACGCCCGCGCCCGAGACCATCGCGGAAGTCCGCGTGAACGCTTCCATGTATGACGCGCAGCAGGGTTCTACATCCGGCGCGCACATCGATCTCAGCACCGCCTCCGGCACGAATGTTTTTCACGGCGCAGCCTATGTTCACCGTGGAACAAGCTGGCTCAACGCCGCCCCATTCTTCTTCAATCAGGATCCGGACGTTCCCCAGAGCGACAAGGTTCCTGAGTTGCACCGCTACATTGCCGGCGGCACGGTTGGTGGTCCCATCATCAAGAACAAGCTCTTCGCCTTCCTCGCCTATCAACACCTGCATGTCTCCGACCAGGAACTGGGCGACTCATTCCTCGATGTTCCCGTCGGCCTGAGCGACACCAATCGCTCCCCCTCGGGACTCGCCGGGCTCTCCAACAACTCATTTTGTACCCCTCAAGAGGCAGCTCTCGGAGATTGCACTTACCTTTCGGCCGCCAACATCGATGCCACCGCCCTCGCCTTGTTCAACTCACCCGCGCTTCCCGGCGAGCCCGGCAAGTGGCTCGTCCCCAACGACACGCTCTACCCCAGCGTCCCCACCGCTGCCCATCTTGACAACGCCTTCATCCCCGGTACGGGCTGGTTTATCGGAGATCTGGCGGTGGCCGACCTCGACTACAACGCCAGCAAGAAGGACACTCTAAGCCTCAAGTACTTCTACCAGCACGATCCCACCTTTGCGCCCTATACATACTCCAGCGTCCCCGGCTTCACCGAGCACCTCGACTCCGGCGCGCAGGTCGCCTCCATCATCAACACCTTTTTGGTCAAGTCAAACCTCAGCACCACCCAGACCCTCGGCATCATCCGGGAGAAGAACTATGGCGACAATGCGCAACCCTTTGGTCCAACTTCGATTCCCGGCGGTTCGTACCCCAGCGGATCCATCAACGAGTTCGGATCGAGCTATTTTCCCGGCGTCTCCATCTACAACGTATTGGGTAGTTATCAACCGGCCGGACTTCCTGCCCAGGCCGTGCTGAATATCGGTCCCAACGCGGAATCGCAGTCAGCCAATACCGGCGTCTTCCAGAATCGCCTTGCTCCCTCCGGCAACGCTATCTGGACGCTCGGCAAGCACACCGTCAGTTTCGGCGCCAGCTACACCTACACCCAGCTCAACACCGTAGACAAGCGTACGGGCACCGGCACGGTTGCGACGGACGATCTTAGCCAGATGCTCCAGGGCCAAGTCCTTCCCGGAAGCTCGTCTTCGGGCTTCTACGTCACCTCTTTCCTGCAGGGCAACGCCACCCGCTACTACCGCGCCAATCAGCTTGGCACGTACGTGCAGGACAAGTGGCAAGTTACTCCCACGCTTTCGCTTACCGCGGGCGTGCGCTATGACTGGGACGGAGGCTTGACCGAGAAATACGGCCGCATCTTCAACTTCGATCCCAATCCCAATCCAACCAGTTGCAGCACCAGCGACCCCAATGAATATTGCTACAGCGTCAACGGCGACGGCGGTAACGGAGCCATCACAAGTTCCGGCTTGATCATCGCCGGCAACAACGCCAACGGCACCAAGGGCGTGAGCAACACCACCCTCACCGGCCGCCAGTGGGGAATCGGTCCCCGAGTAGGCGCGGCGTGGCAGCCCGAGATATTCCACAGCAAGGTGGTGGTCCGCACAGGCGGCGGCATCTACTATGACCGCGGCGAGCTGTTCACGTACCTCTCGCCCGGCTACGCCATCGGTTCCGTCACGGGCGGTCCCTTCGGCGTCAACCAGCAACTCCCCTTCGTCAACGCCACCGTCTGCCCATCGTCAACGCTGTATCTCTACGAAGGCTATTTGCCCACCTGCGGCGGCACAAATGCCGAAGGCAACCTTGAAAATCCGTATGGCACCACGCCGCCGAAGACGATCAGCAATCCCAAGGCCTCAGACCTCAGCAACTATCTTCCCAATGCGTACAGCATCCTGAACACCGGCACGGGAGCTCCGGGCGTTATCAATAACGGCCAGCCTATCTCGCTTGGTGTCTACGACCGCGCCAACAAGCTGCCCTACACCATCAACTACACCCTTGACATTCAGTGGCAGCCTCGCAGCGATCTGGCCATCGAGCTTGGTTATGTGGGCAATGTGGGCCGCCATCAAGTCATTCCGGTGCCGTTCAACCAGCCCAATATCGTATCCCCCAGCAACCCCGCTCTCGCAGACAGCGCCTACCAGCAGAATTACAGCTACGGTTACAACGTCGTCGGTGCGACTCTGGCTCCCGGCAGCGCCACAGGTACCGGCTACCTGGCCAACTTTGAGGGCGGCAACGTTGACCTTCGCGTTCCCTACATCGGCTACGCCGCTGAGTCCATCTCCTACAAGGCTGCCGGCGTGGATGCCTACAACGCGCTCCAGGCGCACATTGAGAAGCGCATGAGCTACGGCATCCAGGTGGGGGCCTCTTACACCTGGTCGCACGCCCTCGACGAACAGAGCGGGCTGGGCCTCTTCTACAACGGCAACAATCCTCTTAACCTGCGCAGCGGCTACGGTTCGTCCGACTTCGACCGCACCCACGTCATCAACTTCAACTACATCTTCCGCGTTCCCGGCCTCGCCAACCAACATACCCTCCTCGGCAAGTTCGTCGACGGATGGTCGCTGGTAGGCGTCACCACGCTGCAGAGCGGCCAGCCTTACAGCATCATTGACTACTCCGGCTCCATCGGCAGCATCTACTACTCCACCTCCGACGGCATCACCAATCCCATCGTTCCGCTGGCGCCCGGCTGCACAGCCAAGAGCGCCAAGACGGGCGCCTCCGGCGCATGGGTCCCGGCCGGCGGAATGCCGGCGTTGAATGCCGCCTGCTTCACACTTCCGCTGCTTCCCGCAGGCGGCCTGGGCGGAGCCATCCCCGCATCAGATAATTTTGAAACCGGATTCACCACAGGCCAGCGCAACATCTTCCGCCAGGCATTCCAGAAGCGCGCCGATGCCTCTCTGGTCAAGGTCACGCCGCTCGGCGAGCGGTACAGCCTCAAGTACACCTTAGACGTCTACAACCTGACCAACACGACCAGCTTCGATGTTCCCGGCAACGAGGTAGCTCAAAACCAGTTCTACAACCCCTACCCGGTGGCGGGCACAACCCCGCTGCCTACCGATTGCAAAGCTGACGGATCCCAGTCGAACACCAGCTTCTATAACTGTCCGTCTGGTCTGGGCATCGTCACGCACACCATCGGCAGCCCGCGCCAGATCCAGATGTCCGCCAGTTTCACTTTCTGATGAGCGGCGAGACGAACGCCACGGACGAAGTGTATGCGCTGGAGGGTTCGCCTGCGAGCTACGGCTTGCATGCCGGCGTGCTGGGCCCGATAGAGACGCTGGCCCAATCGGTCTCCGCGATGGCGCCCTCCACTTCAGCGTCGTTGACCATCCCTCTGGTCTTCGCGCTGGCTGGCAACGCCACCTGGTTTGTGTATCTGCTGGCCACCGCGGCCACTCTGCTGGTTGGCTTCTGCGTGAGCCGGTTCGCGCGCCTCTCCGCTTCGCCGGGTTCGCTCTACACCTACGTCGCGAGCACCCTGCCGCCTTTCTGCGGCGTAACGGCTGCCTGGGGCCTGTTGCTGGCCTATCTCGCCACGGGCGCATCGGTAGCCGGCGGCGCGCTCTATTACACCAACCTCTTCGCGCTCGAATTTTTCCATCGGACGCCGCCCGCGCTGCCCACACTGGCTCTTGTCTGTGGCGTGGCGGGAATCGTTGTCTGGCGCGACGTGAAGCTATCGGCCGAAGTGATGCTGTGGATCGAATTGGTGTCTGTAGGCCTCGTCGTGATTGTTCTCGCGGTGCTGCTCTTCCGTTTCGGTCTGCATCTCGATCTGGATCAATTCAGGCTCAGGAACGTGCCGCTCTCCGCTTTGGGGCCGGCGCTGGTGCTGGCCATGTTCAGCTTCGTGGGCTTCGAGAGCGCCACCACGCTGGGCGGCGAGGCGCGCGAGCCATTGCGCACCATTCCACGCGCGGTGCTGCAATGCGCCATCCTGGCCGGCATCTTTTTCATGCTCTGCTCCTACTCCGAGGTGTTGGGCTTTCGCGGCGAGCAAGGCAAAATCAGCGATGCCGCCAGCCCGCTTCATCTGTTGGCCACGAGAGCCGGCGTCTCCCCGCTCGGCGTAGGCATCGACTTCGGCGCCATGATCAGCATGTTTGCCTGTGTGCTGGCCTGCACCACTGCGGCTGCGCGCGTGCTCATGCGCATGGCCCACGGCGCGCTGCTTCCGGCCGTCTTTGGGCGCGCCAACCGGCGTCACGGAACCCCCGGGCCTGCCATTGCCTTATCGGCCGGACTCATGTTCGCGACGACCGCTGCGCTGGCTCTGCGCGGCGTCGCCGGCTCCGATATGTACGATTGGCTGGGATCGCTCTCTGTCTTCGGCTTTCTCACCGCGTACGCGTTGGTAGCCGTTGCGCTGCCCTTCGCTCGGCGCGCGCTGGGCCAGCACTCCCACATGGTTGCCGCCGCCAGCATCCTCACCGTCGTCGTTCTGATTCTGATTGCTGTCTTCGACCTGCGCTCCACCGCCGATGAGGTCCACGCGCGCATTCCCTACATCTACTTGGGCTACATCGCGGCGGGAATCGCATGGTATGCGCTGCGCCGCAACAAGGCAGTTGTTCCAACCGAATGAAGGGTCGCGCTGCCCGGTCAACAGGAATTCAGTTCCAAATGGGTTGAAATGGTCTGAGTTTTGGCGGGAATCATTCTCTAAATTATTGACTTATTTGGCTCCTCAGGTAGGACTCGAATCAACAACCCTTCGGTTAACAGTTAAATACAGCGGAGCATGGGGTGGGAGACGGTTCTCCTCATCCCAGACATCTTAGGCTGCGGAAGAACAGAACCTCCACTTAACCCCCTGTCTGAATTTGCCGAACCGGCGCTAAGCGCTGAGGAGAGTTTCAAGGAGTGCGAGATGGTTGAGATGAATCGGCGGACTTGGTTGCAGGGAGCGGCGGCCACGTTGACATTGGCTCCGCAGGCCTGGGCGAAAGCGCCAACGGGGTGGGTAGGTCTGCAGTTGTCGCAGGGGCGGCCAGCGCCGGGCGGGCGGCGGTTTACCAGTGCTGCCGTCGACGCGCTGATTCCGCGGATTCAGCGGAGGATCGCCGATCCGGCGCTGGCGGCGATCTTCGAAAACTGCTTTCCGAACACGCTGGACACGACGGTCTGGCCGGGCAGATATGAGGGCAAGCCGGACACCTATGTGGTGACTGGCGACATCGATGCGATGTGGCTGCGCGACTCTTCGGCACAACTGTGGCCGCATCTGCGGCTGGCTAGGGAAGACGAGACGTTGCGTGAGTTAGTGGAGGGGGCGATCCGCCGTCAGGCGCGGATGATTCTGCTGGACCCTTATGCGAATGCATTTTTGCGCCACGAGAGCGATCCGCCGTTGAGCTGGGCGACGAACGACAAGACTGAACACCACGCGGGGGTGGGTGAGCGCAAGTGGGAGGTGGATTCGCTGTGTTATCCGATCCGTCTGGCGCATGGGTATTGGCAACAAACCGGGGATTCGAAGCCCTTCGATGCGCAGTGGAAGGAAGCGGCCTGGTCGATTGTGAGAACCTTTCGCGCACAGCAACGCAAGCAGGGGTTGGGACCGTATTCGTTTGAGCGAACCTCGGCAGCTCCCACAGATACCTGCGCGCTAGACGGCTTTGGCAACCCGGCGCGCCCGGTGGGCATGATCTTCTCGATGTTCCGCCCTTCGGACGATGCCTGCATCTATCCGCTCTTCGTCCCTGCCAACCTGTTTGCCGTGGTGAGCCTTCGCCAGTTGGCCAGGATGGCGGTAGAGGTTCTGCATGACGCCAAACTGGCCACAGAAGCCGAGGCCCTGGCGGCGGAGGTGGAGCGTGCGCTTGAGCAATACGGGAAGACTCACCATGGGGCCTGGGAACTATCTGGGCCTACGAGGTGGACGGGTACGGGAACGTTCTGAAGATGGACGATGCCAATGCTCCCGGGTTGCTCAGTCTAGCCTATCTGGGCGTATGCCGGACAGACGATCCGTTGTATCGGCGGACGCGCGCCTTTGCGCTGAGCGAGTCGAATCCGTATTTCTTCCGTGGCAAGGCGGCGGAAGGTGCGCACTCCCGCATCGCCCTTGTGCCGTTCGATGATGCGTCCAAATGTCTTCCACGGCACAAACTCCATCACCTGCGCAAACAGCGTCTTGCCCACGTTCATGCGGCACTCCCGGTCGTCGAATCCCGAAAGCATCGCAAATGAGCGGCACGCAATTCAAATCGTGGACACCATAAAATCGCCGTAAACTACACGTGCCAATAAGCTTGACGGCGGCAAATCTAAACTGAACCGGACAGCAGTGATTCTAAACTGCACTTCACCGCACTTGGAACTGAAACTTTGTTTCAGCGACCCGCGATTGGGCCTTGCTGCCCATTAGACGCAATTTGCGCATCCGCGCCATTTTTGCCAAACCTCATTCTGGTGTCATGTGCCCATGAGCCAGGAAACGTTATCCTATTGCCAAACACGGATTCCCGCCCTAAAATAGGTTTCCGTATGTGTAAACGATCAGCTGCACTCGCTCTACTCGCCGCTCTCACGCTGTCCTTGAGACTGCCTGCCCAGTCGCCTTCTCTTGCCATTCAGGTGTATCACCCCACCGCCAAGGTCAGCCCCACACTTTACGGCTTAATGACCGAGGAGATCAATTTTTCCTACGATGGCGGGCTCTACGCTGAACTGGTCCGCGACCGCACGATTGGTACCGACTGGCAGGCGCTTGCCCACTGGACACTGGTGGCGCGAGGGAACTCCGTAGCTGATGTCTCTGTCGACCAAGCGACCGGGCCGAGCGCGGCTCTCCCACGCAGTCTCAAGGTCAGTGTGACCTCGGCGACGGAAGCCGCGCCGGCCGGCGTGCAAAACGACGGCTTTTGGGGCATTCCAGTGCGGCCCCGGACATCCTACAGTGGATCGTTCTACGCGAAAACCGACAGCGTCGGGGTTCCGATCAGCGTCAAGCTGGTGAACGATGGGACGGGAGCAACCGTGGCGAGCGCGACGGTTATCGGACTCAGTGGCGAGTGGAAGCAGTATACCTTTACGCTCAAGACCGCGCAGGTGCCGGTCACAGCGAACAATCATCTGATCCTGACGATACCGCGGCCCGCGACGGTCTGGTTCGATCTGGTCTCGCTGTTTCCTCCGACTTATCACAACCGCGTCAATGGCAACCGCATCGACCTGATGGAGAAGCTGGCGGCCATGGACCCGAAGTTCCTGCGTCTACCGGGCGGCAACTACCTGGAGGGCGACCATATCTCCGAACGTTTCCAGTGGAAGAAGACGATTGGACCGCTCGTGGATCGGCCCACTCATCCCAGCCCCTGGCACTATCGCTCGTCCGACGGCATGGGCCTGCTCGAGTTCCTGGAATGGTGCGAGGATCTGAAGATCGAGCCGGTTCTGGCGGTGTATGCCGGCTACTCGATGATGCAAGAGCATGTGGACCCAGGGCCGGCGCTCGAGCCGTACGTCCAGGACGCACTGGACGAGATCGAATATGCTGCCGGGGACACCGGCACCAAGTGGGGCGCGGAGCGCGCGAAGAACGGGCACGCGGCGCCCTTCCCGCTGCATTATGTTGAGATCGGCAACGAGGACTGGTTCGACCGGTCGGGGTCGTATGACGGCCGTTATGCGCAGTACTACAAAGCGATCAAGCAGCGCTACCCGGATCTGCAGTTGATTGCCACCGCGCCGATCAAAAGCATGAGGCCGGACGTGCTGGACGAGCACTTTTATATGGCGGCAGAGCAGTCGTTTGCCGACGCGAACCACTACGACAAGGTTGACCGCCAGGGTCCGAAGATCTTTGTGGGCGAATGGGCGACGCGCGAGGGAGAGCCTACGCCCAACTTGCAGGCAGCGCTCGGCGATGCCGCGTGGATGACCGGCCTGGAGCGCAACAGCGATATAGTGATCATGGCCAGTTATGCGCCCCTCTTTGTGAATGTGAACCCTGGCGGCATGCAGTGGGCGACGGACCTGATCGGCTACGATGCGCTCTCGAGCTACGGCTCGCCCAGTTATTGGGCGCAGGTTCTCTTCGCCAATCACCTGGGGACAGAGGCGGTCGCTTCAACGCTTGCCAACGCCGGCCCACGGGTCTATACATCGGTCACGCGCGACGAGAAGCGGCGCAAGCTGTTCGTCAAGGTCGTGAACGCGCGGTCGGACGCCATGCCGCTGAGCATCGCGATTGAGGGAGCGCCTGGCGTTGGGCCGGAGGTGACGCTAATCTCCTTGAGCGGCAAGTCGCCGAACGCGACCAATAGCATCGCAAATCCCGAAGCGGTTGTGCCGGTCGAGAGTCACATTCACACCGCTGGAGCTAAGTTCGAGCACAGCTTCGCGCCCTACTCGATCAACGTGCTAGAACTCAGTTACTAAAAGTGGCGCCCCGGACGGCTAAGGAATGAAGAGTTCCAGCTTAACCTTCCAGGTGACGGACTGGCCGGGCAGCAGTGTTACCATCCCGGTGTCGCTGTTGCCCCATTCTTTTCCGAATGGATCGTTATAGTTGAACTGAGGCTCGAGTGCAATGAATTGTTTATCGAGCGGAGAATAGACCTGCACAGTATTGACGTGGCGGCTGAGGGCAACGATGCGAATTCCGTACTTGGCGGCGGGGTCGATGATCTCCGAGTACGAGTTGCCATCGGAATCCTTCTTCAGATTCGTCCAGTTGTCGTCCAGGAATAGATCGCCGAGCGCCTTGCCTCCCTTGGCGGTAAAGTCATAGGGAGTGCCCTGAGACGGCAGCAGCTTGCCGGTGGGGAAGACATCGTCGTAGTTGTTAACTTCGGCGCGCTGGTCGCCTGCAACGTGCAGGCGCGCCTGCTTGCGGTCGCCGCTGGGAAGATTGAAATAAGGGTGCCAGGCGATGCCCACGGGTTCCGGCTTGTCGCCCACATTCTTTGCCTCGACGGTGGCAATCACCGCATTGCCGCTGAGAGAGACGGAGATGCTCACGTCGGTCTTGGAAAACCAAGGTTCACTGAAGTTTCCGTTGTGGATCACGCCGCTCACGGTTTTGGTGTCGCCCGCCGCCGTCTGTTTTACATCATCTGTTTTGGAAGCCAGAATGAGGCCGTGAATCGCATGCGGCACGGCCTCCGGCTTCTTGCCCTTCCAGTTAGCATCGAGCGTAAAGGGATGTCCCTGCCATTCGAAAGAGACCGTCTTGCCGTCGTTGGAAAGCGGCCCGATGATGCGATTGGCAAAGGGAACCAGAAATGCTCCGCCGAAGGAGAAGCTTTTTGTGCCATACGGGTCGTCGGGGCCTCCGAGAATACTCGCAGCCTCTTCGATGGACGGAGAATGAAGGAGAGGGATCTCTCCTTTGCCGGGCACATAGGCGGTGATCTGGAAGAGATTCATGCCGCGGCCGGGAAGCACCTCAGCGGAGAGAAACTCTGGCTTGCTGCCGTCGCCAGTTTTCAAACGGGTCAACGTGACAACAGGCTGGCCGCCGATCAGCGGCGTTTTGTTGTCGTTTTTGGGTGCGGATTGTGCGGAAGAAGTCATAGTGATCACCAAGAGTGTTGCCAAGGTTGATGGTAAGGCACGAAGTGTATGGATGTACATGGCGACTCCTCGAAAAACAGAGAATCTGAAGACTCCTGCAGGCCGATAGCTTGCTATCGATGGCCCGCAACTTTGCTGGCGATCCGGCGCAGCTCGGGCAGGATGTCACCCAACGGCACAGCCTCTGCGGAGCGTGTGCCCAGCGCGAAATACGCTTTGCGATACAACAAGAATAGCTCCTCGTAAACCGCCGTCGCTTCCTGCCGGGGCAAAACCACAGTGTACTTCAAGCAGAGCTTCGCCTGGGCGGCTTCTATCGTTGGAAAAGCTCCAGCCGCGAGCAGCGCAAAGATGGCCGATCCCAGGCTGGTGGGCACTCCGGCCGGAACCAACACGGGCTTGCCCAGCACGTCGGCGTACACCTGGTTCAGCACGGCATTGTTTTGCGGGATGCCGCCGGCGTTGATCACGCGGTCCACCGGCACACCATATTCGGCCATGCGTTCGAGAATGATGCGAGTGTGAAATGCTGTGCCCTCAATGGCCGCGAAGAGCTCGTCTTGCGCGGTATGCACCAGATTCCAACCCAGCGTCACACCACCCAGTTCCGAGTTGACCAGCACGGTTCGGTCGCCGTTGTCCCAGGTGAGCCTCAGCAGGCCGCTCTGTCCTGCGCGATACGCTTCCAGGCCCTTGGACAGCTCGGCGACCTTCACGCCTGCGCGGCGCGCAATGGCCTCGAAGATATCGCCAGTTGCCGAGAGGCCCGCCTCGATGCCTGTGAATTGCGGATGGACGCTGCCCGGCACCACGCCACAAACGCCTGGAATCAGTTGCGTCTTCCTGCTCATGGCAATGATGCAGGTGGAGGTGCCAACCACGTTGACGACGTCTCCCTCGCGACAGCCCGCGCCAATTGCGTCCCAGTGTGCGTCGAATGCTCCGACGGGCACCGGGATGCCGGCCCGCAGACCAAGCTCCTTGGCCCACTGCGGGGCGAGATGCCCGGCAAGGTGATCCGATGTAAGATACTCGCCCCCAAGCTTATTGCGAATGCCGTTAAAGAGCGGGTCAAGTTTGGATAGGAATGATTGCGGCGGCAGGCCGTCCCACTTGGGATTCCACATCCATTTGTGACCCATGGCGCATACGCTGCGTTTGGCCAGCTTCGGATCGGTGACGCCGCATAAAGTAGCGGCCACCATGTCGCAGTGCTCGAACGCCGAGGCAAATTGATCGCGCTTTTCGGGATTATGCCTGAGCCAGTGCAGCAGCTTGGCGAAGCCCCACTCGTGCGAATAGACTCCGCCACACCAGTCAATGGCCTCCAGACCTTCGCGATGCGCCAGTTCAGTAATCTCCTGCGCCTCGGCCTTGGCGCGATGGTCGCACCACAAGTAGTAGTCGTTGAGCGGCTGCATATGCGCGTCTACCGGCACCACGCTGGAGCCGGTTGTGTCCAGGGCTATGGCCGCAATCTGCCCACCCTCGATACCCGCTTCCTTCACCGCCGAGCGCGTAGCGGAGGCCAAAGCGCGCATGTGGTCGCCATGCGCTTGCGTCGCGTAATCCGGATCCTCGCGCCGCCGATGGAGCGGATACTCCGCCACCGCGGTGCCCAGACGCCCGCGCTCGCTGTCCAGAATCGACACGCGGACACTCAGAGTTCCAAAATCCACTCCTGCAACAATGGTCACGTTCTCTCCTAGTCTTCCGCTTGCCCGTGGAAGAAGGACTCCCATCCCAGATAGCGCGTCGCGGCCTCATGGACGGCCTTGGAGACGTCACTGAAGTTGGCGGCCACGTGGTGCTCGAAGCCCTCGCGGCAGATGTACCTGAGCAGCTTCTGCAACTGCGGAATCTCTGCCACGCCTGCGCCGCCAAAGGTCTCCAGCGGATCGTCGGTGAACTTGCCCGCGCCGGTGTAGCCGCGAATGACGCCGCGGCGGTCGTCGGTGGAGTAACGGGCGTAGGTCATAGCGCCGGCCTTGACGCGGCCCACGCAGGTGCCGAAGGTGTTCAACTTGCCCACCGTGCCGGCGATGATCGCCTGGTAGTCCATCGTCGGAGCCTGAGCGAAGAAGTGCTTGGGCAGGTTGGAGCAATGGAAGCAGACGCACTTGTCGGGATGGCTGCCGTAGTTATTGTTCCAGTCGAGCAGCGCCGAGGGCGTCTGGCTGGCCAGGGCCAGCATGTACATGCTCAGCGTTCCGGGCACATCCACCTCGCAAGCGGAAGGGATAAGGTCGTTGCTCATCATGCTCATGATGGTGCAAGGCACCACGCCGAAGAATTCTTCCATCGATGTCCAGCACTGCACGGCGCTGACCGTCACGTTGGTCTGCTTCATCCATCCGTCGATCACCGCGCCCAGCTTGGCCATCTTGAGCAGCGCGCCCTCTGGAATACCGGAGGTGCTGACGTACTTCTTGATGGCGGCCAGCTTGGCCTGCGCGGCATCGTCGGTGTCCTTCATTCGGCTGATGCGGCCGAAGATCTCGGACAGGTCGATTGGCTCGATAGAGATGCCGGCGGTCTCGAAGATGCGCTCGGAGTAGCGCACCGTGTTGAAGGCCGCCGGACGCGCGCCGATCGAACCGATGCGCAGGTTCTTCAGGCCCTTGACGATGCGACAAACCGCGGAGAACCACTCCAGGTCGGCCTTGAACTCGGCCGAGACGAGGGCTTCAGTGTGCAGCGTTGTCAATGAGTAGGGAATGCCGTACTGCATCAGGTTGTTGCAGCAGCTCATCTTGCCGCAGAAGCTGTCGCGGCGGGTCGCGATGGTCATCGAGTCAGAGCGGTCGGGCGTGGCCTGCACCAGCACCGGAACCTTGAGGCCGGAAAGTCTGATGGCGTCCACGATGCCGCGCTCTTCGCCGAAGTTGGGCAGCGTGACGATGATGCCGTCAATTTCTTCGGCGTGTTTCTTGAATAGCTCCGCGCACCGTTGCGACTCGGCGTAGGTTTCCACCGCGCCGTGCTTGGACTCCTCCGGGCTCAACACCACGACCCGCGCTCCGGCCGCCTTCAGCACGGAGATAATTTCTTCGCGGCCGGTCTTAGCCAAATGGTCCGGGAAAAAGCCGCGGTTGCCTACTACCACTCCAAAAGTCATCGTGCGTTGCGCTGCCATGTCTGTTACTCCTTTAACCTTGTCTTTTTCCGCACCATTGCTGGATTGAAGAGTTGCCGCGACGCTTAATTGCTGGCGCGGCCGGGACAGAACTTTACCACGTAGAACGCCCCGAGAGCCGCCAGCAAGCCGCCCCACCATACCGGCGTGTGCAGGCTGGTCAACTCCACCAGAGGCGGGTAGCTGCCGGTGTGCCATTCATAGACGCCATAGCCAAAGATCATCGCGCCATAGACGGCCAGCAGCACTCCGATGAAAAACCAGATAGGAATTCCGGAACCATGCATATCTTCAACCCTTTCCTTTTCTCATCTCACCTGAAGAACAGTAACTCACTACCAGAACAGGATGTTGAGCGTGGCAAAGATGCACACCGCCAAAATAGCCCACAGCCACACGTTCTTGTAGAACGGAACCGGATCTTCTTTGGGCAGTATGGTCGCGCCGTAGACCAGGCCATCCAGTTCCGCCACAGGCTTGGGTTTGGTGAATAAACTCACCGCGAAGATGACAATGACGCTGGTGAGGAAGGCCCACAGTGCGCGGTAAAGGTTCGCCGCCATGGCCGTCGCATCCGGCGAAAGCGCCACTGTATGCANNATGAAGAAGCTGAACAGCGCCTGCACGTAGTCCATGATGCCGGCCGCGTGCATCACCAGATAGGCGGCGCCGATGGACACCGCCACGCCTATGACGATCGATAATCGTCCCACCA
The DNA here is from genome assembly GCA_003142015.1 of Acidobacteriaceae bacterium. Lineage (GTDB taxonomy): Bacteria > Acidobacteriota > Terriglobia > Terriglobales > Acidobacteriaceae > Telmatobacter. The sequence continues at coordinate 16,761 of PLOI01000071.1, forward strand.
GCACATAGTGGCTGTCAGAGCCTTTCTTGTTGATCAGCGGCTTGTAGAGGTCATAGGTCCAGACTGTCGAGAATGCGCTCACGTTGCCGGCCATGCCGCTCATGAAGCCTGCAATCAGCGCAGTGATGCCCAGGCCCAGCAGTCCGGGCCCGCAGTAGCGCACCAGCATCAGCGGCAGCGCTTCGTTATAGCTGTGCAGCTCCGACGCCGGCCCTGGTTTCTGGTCGAGGACATCCTGCCGAAATGCCGGGGTAAGCGTGGCAGACCGCAAATCGCTTGCGCAGGCCGCTCTTCTCTGATCAATCTCCGCGGACAAACTGGAGGATACAGGTCCAACGGAAATATCGAGTGGAGCGCAGGATTTGACCGCCTCCTCGGGAACCAACTGCCTGCGGCTATGATCGGGATTCTGCAACAGCACCAAGCCCAGCAGGCCGGGCAGGATGACGATGAAGGGAACCGCCATCTTGAAAAACGACCCGATGACCGGGGCCATGCGCGCGGCGCGCAGGTTATGCGCCGCCAGCACGCGCTGTACTACAAGGAAGTCGGTGGTCCAATAGCCGAAGCTGATGACAAAGCCTAGTCCGAAGACGATGCCCGTCCAGTGGACACCCATCGGGTTGGCCGCAAAATGGCCTGTGTCGCGCCATAGGTGAACATAACTGTCCGGGGCAGTGTGCAGGCCGGTGGATTGAAGGTTGGCGATGATCCTGGCCTTCAGGCCCGTCCATCCACCCGTCTGCATCAGGCCGAGGATAGGCACCAGCAGCGCGCCGGCCCAGATGAGCACGAACTGCAAAACCTCGTTGAAGATGGCCGAGCGCAACCCGCCCAGTGCAACGTAAAGCGTGACCGCGCACGCCGAGACAAGAATGCTGAAGGTGATATTCCAGCCCAGCACGACCTTCATCACCACGGCCATGGCAAACATGTTCACGCCGCTCATCAGGATCATCTCGGTGGCGAAGGAGATGGCGGCCAGAACGCGAGCATGTTGGCCGAAACGCAGCATTAGATAGCCGGGGACTGAGTGGGTCTTCGACACGTAGTAGAAGGGCATCATCACCAGACCGAGGAAGAGCATGGCCGGAATGGCGCCGATCCAGTACCAGTGTGTGGCGAGGATGCCGTATTGATAAGCCGAGCCGGCCCAGCCCATCAGCTCCAGCGAGCCGAGGTTGGCCGAGACGAAGCTCAAGCCGGCAATCCACGCGGTCATCTCGCGCCCGGCCATGAAGAACTCTTCGCTGGTGTTGGAACGGCCCTTGAGATAGAAGCCGATCCAGATCACTATTCCGAAGTAGATGGCGATTACGGCAATATCCAGGGGGCGCAGATGCGCCAAAGGCGCGATGACGAATGCCAGGAGGGCCGGCGAGGGCGGCGCTGCAAAGTGGCCGATGGAATTCACGATCACGAATTCGAACCTCGAACGCCGCCGTTATGCGGCTCTTTCCTTGCGAGTTGACTGCGACGGCCGGCTTGCTCCCCTGACCGGCGCAAACGTCTATTTCTGTCCATAGGTTGCATCCGCGCCGTGTTTGCGGAAGTAATGCCGATCCAGCAGCGCCTGTGAAACGCCCGCACCCTCCGGACGCAGAACAGTTGTGGTAAATGCCATGCGCGCTACGTACTCCAGAATCACGGCGTTGTGCGCGGCCTCCATCGGCGTCTTGCCCCAGGTGAACGGCGCGTGCCCAGCCACCAGCACAGCCGGCGTGGCCATAGGATCAAGACCGATGAAGCGGCGCACAATCGCCTTGCCTGTATTCAACTCGTACTCGCCTTGAATCTCAGCATCGCTCAGCTCCGCGGTAGCAGGCACAGGGCCATGAAAGTAATCGGCGTGAGTGGTGCCGAAAGCGGGAATGGCGCGGCCGGCCTGCGCCCATGCCGTGGCAAATTCGGAATGCGTGTGAACCACGCCGCCGATGGCGGGAAAAGCGCAATAAAGTTCCAGATGAGTTTCGAGATCAGAAGAAGGCTTCAGGCGGCCTTCGATAATCTTCCCGTCCAGGTCGCAGACAACCATATCCGCGGCGCTCATCTGCTCGTAGGGAACGCCGCTGGGTTTGATCGCCATCAGTCCGGTTTCACGGTCGATGCCGCTGGCGTTGCCAAAGGTATAGAGCACCAGCCCGCGGCGGACGATTTCGAGATTGGCTTCGAGAACCTGGGCTTGCAAGAGAGGCAATTTCATAAAGCTCCGCAGAACGAGTATGCACGATCTCCGCCGGGCACGGACAGATCCGCCCCTGGGCTAGAGGGGCCGGCGAAGCGGGCTGAGTAAACCTTTACTCGAACCGAAAATATAAGATATATTCTATTCCCGCTCTCTGTCAACTCCTCGTTCTGTAGAGTATCCTGTAAGCGCATTCTTGTGTGCCCCTATGACTGATCGCATCCCTAAAACCGAGCGCCATCGTACACAGAATTCAGAGCACGTGGATATCCATACCGTGGCGCGGCTCGCCAATGTTTCAATCGCCACCGTATCGCGCACTATCAATCACATCCCTACTGTGAATCCCAAGATGGCCAAACGGGTTTGGGAAGTTATCGGAGAACTTGATTATTTCCCTAATACGCAGGCCCGCTCCCTGGTCTCTGGACGCAGCCGGCTTCTCGGGCTCATCGTCTCCGAGATTACCAACCCGTTCTTCCCCGAATTGATTCAAGGGTTTGAGGACGTAGCAGTGGAGCACGGGTACGAGATTTTGATTGGCTCAACCAACTACGACCCCGAGCGGATGAAGCGCTGCATTCGCCGCATGGTGGAACGCAAGGCCGAAGGAGTGGCAGTAATGACCTTCGGCATCGAGGAGCCGCTGCTGGACCAATTAGCGGATCGCAAGGTGCCTCTGGTTTTTGTGGATGTGGGGCCGGAGCGGCCGGGCATTAGCCTGCTGCGCGTGGACTATCATCACGGAATACGGCAGGGCGTGCAGCACCTGGCCGCTCTGGGGCACAGGGATATAGCGTTCGTCACCGGGCCGCTACGACTGCATTCGGCGCACTCGCGTCTCGCGGCGTTTCATCGCGCCGTACAGGAGTGCGGGATCGTGGTCGATAAGGGACGGATCATTGAAGGCGACCACACCATGGAGGGGGGCATGGCCGCGGCGGAGAAACTATTGACCGGCGCCAAGTTGCCTACGGCGGTAATGTGCTCGAACGACGTGACAGCCATCGGGGTGCTGCATGAGGCATATCGCGCCGGGTTGCGCGTCCCCGACGACCTCTCAGTCATTGGCTTTGACAACATTCATCTCACTCAGATGACAATTCCGCCGCTTACTACGATCCAGATGTCGTGTTTTGAACTCGCCAAGGCAGCCGTCCTGGCGCTGAAAGCGCACGTGGAGGGGACGCCGGCGCCGAAGCGTGAATATCCCATCGAGACCCGGCTCGTGGTGCGCGAATCCACCGGATTTCCTCGAGGAGCCATGCAGGATCTGCGAAAGAGCAAGAGCGCTGCATCCGGCGCGCGCGCCAGGCAGCCAGCTGCTCTATGAATTTCTGATATGACCGAAATGGGAGTTGGGACTGCCAATGTGGACAGCAAGTGCTAGTTCACCCAGCCGCAGTTGCTGGCGGTGTTGTGTCTGATGCGCGATGAGGACTGGACCTTTCGCGAAGCCGAGGTGCGGTTGAGCGAACACTCCAGGTTGCGTTCCGCCTTGCAACTGAACTCGGTGCCCGATTACACCATGCTCTATCGCTTTCTGACGCGGCTCGAATATGCAGCCTGAGCCCTATTGTTATGGGCCGGATCAATAAGACGGTCCTCTGGGATTGATCCGTATGACGTTATGGCAGCAAATTGACTGTAGATACCTCCCTTATGATTCGACCTGATGATAGAGGCGATATGCTTCGTTCTGGATCGACGCAAACGGTTTGAGAGTAACAATCCCCGATTCCGTTCTGGCCTGCCATGTGCTCGATCCGTTGGATATCCTTTCAACTCTCAACAGATCCGCTCGTTGCACGTTCTTTGGGATTTCTCCAACGCCAAACAAGGCTAGTGGGCCGTTCAGAGGAGCGACGAGACCGGGATGCTGCGGGTCCACGGCTTCAAGAGTTGTCGTGGCATCAAACTCGATCTCTATCCGGTCTCCGTTCTTCCATGAGCCGTCCAGGCGAGGGCATCGACCAGGCTATCGACAAGCTGGCCGAGACCTTCCTTGGGCGGGAAGCCGAAGGACGGGAAAATTAGTCGCGGTGACGCCCGCAACAGAGAGTGTCGTGAAGAGATCTATGCCGGAAAATTGCAATAAGTAAGTCAAAATACGGAGAAAATTATAAAAAAGCCCTGCCAGCAATCGTACTTTCTGTTCTCTTCCTTTTCTACTGTCGTCCTGCGGCAGGCCAGTACAGCGTCAATGACCGGCTGCTCTCAGCGGCAGGCCGCGGTGATTCCGATGCGATTCAACCACTTTTGGATAAAGGCGCCGACCTTGAAGCCAAAAACAACGAGGGCCAGACGGCTCTGATTGTGGCTGCCAAATATTTTTGGACGGGCACAGTAAAGTTGCTGCTGGAAAAGGGCGCTAACATCGAGGCCAAGGACCAAGCCGGTGGAACGGCGTTGATTGCGGCAGCCTGCAACGACAAGGCTGTCTCTGAAAATGAAAAGATAAACAAGACCAATACGGTGAAGCTGCTGGTAGACAAGGGCGCCGATGTCGATTACACAGGCAATATGAATTCCGCCGGCTATGCCGATCCCAAAGGCGGATACAGGTTACTTACGGCGTTAGAATGTGCGGAAAAGTATGGACCTGCCGAAGCGGTCGATCTGCTGGCACAGGCAAGCCGGCAACGGAAGCAACTGGAAGAGGCGCGCCTGAAGAATCCGCGCGTACAGTTTGCCATCGGGATGAGTGCTTTCCAGCAGAATCCCAAAGACGAATCCCTGCGCGAAAAAGTCATTCAGCTTTCAATCAGTCTCGCGGAGCCGCCGCCCATTCCCGAGGAGGCGCGCCAGCTCTTTCTTCTGGCCACATCGCAGATCAAGCAGGCAAGCACTCCGCAGGCTTTAGCGCAGCCCATTGGATTGTTACGTAAGGCCCTGGAAATCGCTCCCTGCTGGGGCAATGCCTACTTCAACCTCGCCCGCACCCTGGAAATGGCAGGCGAGTATGACGACGCGATCCGGCAACTGAACTATTACCTCGAACTGAAGCCCGTCGAAGCCGACGCCAACGAAGCGCGCGTCCACCTTACCGTCATCCAGGCCGAAGAGGCAGCCGCCGCCCACAAGCAGCCATAAGCTAAATCAACGCCCGTAGCTGCCGCATCGTTCCTGAGTTTGGAAGCGGGCGAGCACGGGCCATCGGTAAGTGATGAAGGAGAGAATCATGGCTTTATTTCGCAACTCCAAATTGTTGATAGTAACGCTCGCCGTGTTCCAGCTCATAGCTGGCGCGCCCGGATTACTTGCCCAGAGCGGAACTGCGAACGGGAAGGACATGCCCGATGTAGTCAATTCCAACAACAGCTTCGCAATTGATCTCTACCGCCAGATCAATGCGCAGGACACCGGCAAGAACATCTTCGTCTCGCCCTTCAGTGTCTCCACTGCCTTGGCGATGACCTTTGAAGGCAGCAGCAACAACACGCGCAATCAGATGGCCGCCGTCATGCACCTCGATCTGCCCGACGCGGATAGGCAGGCGGGCTTTTCCGCGCTGCTGGCCGCGACCAGCGCCGGGCCCGGCAAGCACTACAAGCTGAATGTGGCCAATGCGCTCTGGGGACAGACGGGCTATCACTTCGAAGCGCCCTTTCTCAACGCCACCGGCAAATTCTACGGCGGCGCCCTGAAGCCCGTGGACTTCGCCGGCAACACGGAGGGAGCCCGCGTCGAGATCAACACCTGGGTTGAAGACCACACCGCGAAGATGATTCGCGACCTGATCCCGAAAGGAGCCATCAATCCGGATACTCCGCTGGTGTTGACCAACGCCATCTATTTCAAAGGTGACTGGGCCTCTCCCTTCAAAGCGGCTACGACCAAAGACGCGCCCTTCAAAGTCAGTAATGCCATCAATGTTCAAGTGCCCATGATGCGGCAGACCGGGCGCTTCCGTTTCGTACGTGAAAACGGTGTGGCGGCCATAGAACTGCCCTATGCGGACGACGATCTCTCCATGATCGCCATCCTGCCCGATGGCGATATAGAAAAGATGGGCCAGAGCCTTTCGCTCGAGACGATTCAGCAGCTTTGCGTTGACATGTACTCGGAGGAGGTGGATGTCTTTCTGCCCCGCTTCAAACTGGAGGCTGGTTACATGCTGGTGCCAACACTCTCAGCGATGGGCATGCCCGATGCATTCAGCGAAAAGCTCGCGGATTTCTCCGGCATGACGGGCCGGCCCAACCTTTACATCAGCAAGGTCATTCACAAAGCCCGGGTCGAGGTGAACGAAGAGGGAAGTGAAGCGGCAGCTGCGACGGCCGTCATCATGGCCCCCAAGAGCGTCCATCTGGAAAAGAAGGAGGTCTTCCGCGCCGACCGTCCATTCCTCTTCATGATCGTCCACAACTCGACGGGAGCCATCCTCTTCATGGGGCGCTTGTCGAATCCTTCCAGCTAGGGCCTGTTAACACTACCTGGCCGGATTTTCGCCGCAACCCGAAGGGACGGGGCCAATTTCCCCCATTTCTTCGTCACTCGTCGCTAGGATACGCCCGGTATCCGTCGCTCCTCACTCCTCGAACTAGGGGAAATTGGCTTCCGTCGCCACCGTCCAGGTAGTGTTAGCAGGCCCTAGAGCATCTGCCCTGACGGTGAATACCTGTTAGGCCTTGACTGCCCCCAGGCCGGGCAACAGCGGGTCGGCGCCAGGCACTTCTGAATGCCTGGCATGTGATCACAGTCACAGAGCGGGGTGAATAAGGTCACTGCCTTGACCCCTTCCGGGGGCGCACACTCGGTATCCAATAGGCAGAAATGAATAGCTGGCGGTCGGCGCCGGGAGGCATCCATGAGCTTTGCAAGCGGTTTGAAGACCATCGTCGTGGCCACGGACCTGAGCGGTCGGTCGGAAGCGGCTCTGGAGTATGC
>PLOI01000113.1:0-16137 GCA_003142015.1 Acidobacteriaceae bacterium
ATGAGAACCACTTCGTACCAGGGATTGTCGCCCTGGCGAACCTGGCGGATACGGGCCGGCGAGGTGCGCACCTGACCCGAACCGGGCTTGCCACGCTCGATGGCGACGCCGCCGCGCAGAATGTTCAGCTCTGCCTCGGTGGGCTGGCCGGCGACTTTGACCAGGTAAGTTTTTTCCACGCCGGAGGAGGCTTTGGTGAGCCGGTTGGCCAGTTCGCCGTCGTTGGTGACCACCAGCAACCCCTCGCTCATGTAATCGAGCCGGCCAACGGGGTAGAGGCGCTCCTTCATCTTGTCGAAAAACTGCATTACCGTAGGCCGTCCCTCGGGGTCCTTGACCGTGGTGACGAAGCCCCTCGGTTTGTTGAGAACGAAGTAGCGGTGGCGCTCGGCGCCCTGCAGCAGCTTGCCGTCTACGCGGATGTGGTCGCGACCGGCATCGGCCTTGGTTCCCAGCACGGTGACCACTTTGCCGTTGATCTGCACGCGGCCCTGCTCGATCATCGCCTCGGCGCTACGGCGGCTGGCCACGCCGGCAGCCGCGAGGATCTTCTGCAATCGCTCGAGTTTGGCGGGTGGACGCGGCTTGTGATTGAACTCAGGCTCGGTTTCTGATTCAGAACGGTCCTCGGGTTCGGTCTCAGGGCTGTCTTCGGCTTCGATTTCAGGTTCGGTTCCGGCTTCGTCCGCAGTCTTGGCCTCGCCGTCGGTTGTGTCACCAATTGGGTCTTCAACTTCGGCGATTTCGACTTCCGCTTCGACCTCGGCTTCAACCGCGGCTTCGGTTTCGGGTGCGGCTTCTAACTTGGGTTCGGCGGATTCGGGTTTGGCGGATTCGAGCTGAAGCTTGCTTTTCTTCTTCGTCATTGGGGAGGATTCTCGGTTTCTGCCTGCTCTGTGGGAGGAGGCGCAGCAGGCGCGGCCTCTGCGGGGGTGAGGGGTTCGTTGCTGACCGCCATCACGGCGGTACGGGTGGGTTCAGAGGATTCCGTCTCCGGCTCAATGTCTTCAGCCGGAGAGTCTTCCAGCTCCTCGCTGGCGGCTTCGTCGAATTCGGGACCGAGGGCAGGGTTCGATCTCCGCTCGGGTTCTTCTCCGGCCGCAGGCTCCGGCTCGTCGAGTTCAGTGGCGGCCAGCTTCTCGAACTCCTCCATGGAGGGCAGCTCGGAGACNNGCCGAAGCGGAGCAGAAACTCGCGAGTGGTTTTGTAGAGGATAGGCCGGCCGATGACCTGCTTGCGGCCGGCCGTCGAGATCAGCTTGCGTGCCAGCAGCGAACCAAAGACGGCGGATGCATCCACGCCGCGGATTTCATTGACCTCGGGAGCGGTGACCGGCTGCTTGTAAGCAATGATGGCCAGGGTTTCCAGCGCCGGCAAGGAGAGCCTGAGCGCTGGTTTGAGGCTCTTGGCGAAGAGCCGGACGGCGTCGTGGCACTCGGGCTTGGTGGCCATGCGGTAGCCGCCGGCAATCTCACGAATTTCAACGCCGCGGCTGTCGGATGCGCAGGAGGCGACCAGTTCGTCGAGCAACGGGCGTAGGATGGCGCGCACCTCGCGGTCGCGCAGGCGGGCCTTCCGGCGGGCTTCGAGGTCGGCNNTGAAGTCCGGCTCTATCCCCAGGTAAGCGAACTGCTCGTTCATCGGAGTCTGGGCTTGTGCTGCTTCCGATGCGGCTTCGGCGGCCTGCTCAGCAGACGCGGCTTCCTGCTGCGCCTTCCATTCAAAGGCGTCGTCGGCAAAGAGGGCGGCGAGTTGGGCCAGTGTGACCGGCTCCTCGGCGGCGTAGATGACAGCTTCCAGCTTGGCTTTCAGACTCATTCTGCAATATGTACCTTCAGTTATGGTACCGGAAGACGCTGAGACTTGCGCGGCGATTGAGGCGCTGTTGCCGGTGCAAAGGCCGCAAAAAGGGCGTCCGTGGTGCCGGACGCCTCTTTTGATCAGGCTCCAATCGGCTTCAGGAAGCCTTGGTGCTGATGGTATGCATGATGGTGATCCTCGTCTTGCCGTTATCCTGAGACGAGTTGGTGGTAATTGTCACCACGATGGATTCTTGCTGGCCCTTGTTGATGCTGATCATCGCACGGTCGGAGATCTCCATGACGGAAGCGGCGCTGCCCAACTTGCTCTTGTAAAAATCGATCACCTGCTGCTTCGAGTCCGATGTGAGAAATACGGCCGTCACCATTGAGCCTGTCGGCAACTGCATGCGCATGCCGCCGCGCGTGCTCTGCGCACCGGGATAGAGATCCGTGCCCAGATCGGATGCGGTGAAAGTCTCCGACGGGTTGGCGGTGATTTTGCCTTCGGGCGTTTCCATCGTCACCTGGCCTCCTGGACCGTTTACGTGGATGGCCCGTGAGACACGATATACCGCGTAACCAGCCACGCCCAGGCCGAGGATGCCCAGCCCAACGACGACGGCGACGATAATCAGGATGATCTTGACCGCGTTGCCGCCGGATTTGGCCGGCACTCCAATTGGTTGGGCGGCGGCTGGTATGGCAGGCGCCACAGCCGCGGCGCCACAGGATGTGCAGAATTGCTCGCCGGTGGATAATGCAGCTCCACATTTAGCGCAGAAGCTTGCCACGATGATCTCCTTGCGGGTGAGTTTTCGCCCGGAATCCCCAGTTTGCTTTCCCGGCGATGAGCCAATATACCTCACAATGCTCACGTCTGGTTCGAACTTTAATTCCGTCTTGCCGCAAAAATGCTCGATCAAGCTGCTGAGCTGCCGCGTATCGGCCCACGCAAACCGCTCTGCGAAAATGGGAGTAGATGCTCTCCCTGCAAAATGCCGGCAAGCGGTTTGGTCCGCGAGTTCTGTTTCTGGAGGCCAACTGGCTAATCCGTACGCGGGAGAAGACTGCGCTCGTTGGGGCCAACGGCACCGGCAAATCCACAATCATGAAGGTGCTGGCGGGCCTGGAGACTCTGGACTACGGCCAGATGCAACAGACGCGTGGCATGAGCATCGGCTACTTGCCGCAGGAGGGGCTGACGCTCGCTGGGCGCACCATTTTCGAGGAGTGCCTGACGGTCTTCGACGAGCTGCGCGAGATGGCCCGCGAAGTTGAGCGGCTGGGCGGGCAGCTGAGTGTGCTGGACCACGCCGGGCTGGAGTACGAAGCTGTGGCCGAGCGCTACTCGATGCTCCAGGAACGCTTTCACGCGCTGGACGGCTACGCGCTGGACGCTCAAGTGGGCGGCGTGCTGACCGGACTGGGCTTCAGCAAGGAAGACTGGACGCGGCAGACTGATGAGTTCAGCGGCGGCTGGCAGATGCGCATCGCGCTGGCCAAGCTGCTGCTGGCCAAGCCTAACCTGCTACTGCTCGACGAGCCTACCAACCACCTGGACCTGGAAACTCGCAACTGGCTCGAAGACTATCTCAAGAGTTATCCATTCGGTTACATACTTATCTCTCACGACCGGTACTTTCTGGATGTAACTATCGACCGCACCGTGGAGATTTGGAATAAACGGCTGAATATCTATCAGGGTAACTATACAAAGTATCTCAGCCAGAAGGATGAACGGCGGACGCAGTTACAATCCGCTGATCGCAATCAGCGATTGCAGATCGAGCACCTCGAATCCTTCATCAACCGCTTTCGCGCCCAGGCCACCAAGGCCAAGCAAGTACAGAGTCGCATCAAGGAGTTAGAGAAGATTGAGCGCATAGAGATTCCCGAAGAGGAATCGACGATTCACTTCCGGTTTCCTCAGCCGCCGCCCTCGGGGCGCATGGTGGTGGAAGCTGAGGAGTTATCGAAGAGTTATGGGCAGAAGTTAGTACTCGACAAGGTGCGTTTTGGAATCGAACGCGGCGACCGCGTGGCGCTGGTGGGCGTGAATGGCGCGGGCAAGTCCACACTTATCAAACTTCTGACCGGGGCCGAGGCGCCTACCGGCGGACGGGTCAAGCTGGGCCATAACGTGGTGAGCGAGTACTTTGCGCAAGACCAATACAAGGTGCTGGACGGCGAGGCACGCATACTCGACGACATCAGCCGCGCCGCGCTCAAAGTGCCGGAACAGGCACTGCGGTCGCTGCTGGGCTGTTTCCTCTTCAGTGGCGACGATGTTTTCAAGCCGCTCGGCGTGCTCTCGGGCGGCGAGCGCAATCGCTACGCGCTGGCGCGGATTCTGGTTTCGCCGTCGAATTTTCTGCTGCTCGATGAGCCTACCAACCACCTCGACATGCGCGCCAAAGACGTATTGCTCGACGCGCTGGCGGCCTTCAGCGGCACGGTAGTTTTCGTCTCGCATGATCGCTATTTCATTGACCGGCTGGCCACGCGCGTGCTGGAAGTGGAGGGCGGCAAGGTGACCAGCCACGAGGGCAATTACGAAGATTATCTGCGCTGGAAGGAGGCGCAGAATGTTTCGTTCCAGGACGCGACTTTAGCAGTGCCGAAAGGCGGCCAAAGAGATGGGGCTTTAGTTCCTGAGGACCAGTCCGCAACCAACACCGAGTCCTCCACCGAAGCAGCGAAAGACCGCACGCGCCGCCTGAATCCCATCAAGCAGAAACAGATGGAGGAGCGTTGCGCCTTCCTTGAAGAAGAGACTCCGCGCATCGAGGCCGCGATTCGTCACACCGAGGTGCAGTTGGGAGTGTATGTCTCGGCCACCGAGACGCAGCGGCTGACCGACCTTGCCCAGGAACTGCGCGAGCAGTTAGCCGCTCACACCGCCGAGTGGGAAGAGCTGATGGTGCAGTTGGAAGGGGCGTGAAACTACGCGAAGCATATGTGATTACTGGTGATTTCCAAATACAGAAACAGGCAGGCGTGAAGTCGCTTTTGGCTTCCCGAACTCCTCAGCTCCCACCGCGAGAAATCTCCCATTGCGCCACATATATCGAGTGCGAATGAACCTTGTCGAGCAGCAATCGCCGGTGCTTTTATCTGGGTCGTAAAGCTCCAAAACTAGCCTCCCATTTTGCTCGTAAACCCTGTAAAGACCTGAATAGGCGCGGTCACCGGCGTGAAAACACGCAAGAAGTTTTGGTTTCCCATCTGCAAAAGTATAGACATAAATGTAATAAGAAAACATTGTGCCACCGGTATCGTAACGCAATACAACAATCGCGTCGGTTTGACCGTCGCCTGTCACATTGGAAAACTGCACTTCCTCAAGTGTCAGGCCTTCTTCTGTCACGCCGTTACCCGAATCACTCAGATTTCGGCCATTTGTTAATTGAATAGGCTTCTCGTGTGACATATCAAACCATCCTGGTTTTCCCACCATTGAATAAAACCACGGATAGCTAAAGTTCGTGAAATCGATATGTTGAATGTCGGTCTGAGCGGGAGCATGGCAGACGGACGCACACAGCAACGCTCCTAAAAAGAAGTTCCGCATGATTATCGGCATTATAGAAGCATATTTGTAAGAGTATTGATTTAATTTTGAACTTCCGCTTGCAACGAACCGCGCCCTCGTACTATGCTTGACTCATGCGTCGATGTCGCTAACACCGCCCTGGTGTCAACCGCGATGCAGACGCGCGCCCCTTTCGCGCACCGTCTTCCCCATCGAATAGCTCGACCATCACCCCACAACACAGAACCATCTGGGATCGTATCCCGGAAAAGGAGATCATCATGGCGCACATAGCTGCGAATGTAACGGAACTTATTGGCCGGACCCCATTGGTCCGGCTGAATCGCGTGGCGGCCGGGCTGCCCGCAACCGTTGTGGCCAAACTGGAAAGCCAGAACCCGGTTTCGAGCGTGAAAGACCGCATTGGCCTGGCGATGATTGAGGCCGCGGAGAAAGCGGGCAAGATCAAGCCCGGCAAGACCGTGCTCATTGAGGCGACCAGCGGCAACACCGGCATCGCGCTGGCTTTTGTGGCAGCGGTCAAGGGTTACCGGCTGATCCTCACCATTCCGGAGACGATGAGCCTGGAGCGGCGCGTGCTGCTGCTGGCCTTTGGCGCGGAGATTGTACTGACTCCCGGACCCAACGGCATGAAAGGCGCCATCGCCAAGGCCGATGAAATCCTGGCCAAGACCCCGAACGGGCACATCGTGCAGCAGTTTGACAATCCCGCTAACCCGGCCATCCACTACGCCACCACCGGCCCTGAAATCTGGAACGACACCGACGGCAAGGTGGACATTCTCATCTCTGGAGTTGGAACGGGCGGCACCATCACCGGCGTGTCCAAGTACATCAAAGAGCGCAAACCGGGCTTCAAGGCCATCGCCGTTGAGCCGGCAGACAGCGCGGTGCTCTCCGGCGGCAAACCGGGGCCGCACAAGATTCAGGGCCTTGGCGCGGGCTTTGTGCCCAGCGTGCTTGACACCGGATTAGTGGACGAAGTGATCCAGGTAACCAACGATGAGTCAATTGCGCTGGCTCGCCGCTTGCCTCTCGAGGAGGGGATTTTTGTAGGCATCTCGTCGGGCGCGGCGCTGGCCGCGGCGCTCAAGGTGGCCGCCCGGCCAGAAAATGCCGGAAAGCTGATTGTGGTGATACTGCCCGATTTCGGCGAGCGCTATCTGACCACCGTGTTGTTCGACGCGCTGCGCCAGCAGGCTCTGGCTCTGCCGGTCGAAGCGGTTACAGTGTAAGTGGGAGTTAGCCCGGAACTGTTATGACCCTGTTTGCACGCATCCGCGATGACATCAACTCCGTGCTGGAGCGCGATCCGGCCGCGCGCTCGCGGCTGGAGGTTCTGCTCTGCTATCCGGGACTGTGGGCGGTGTGGATTCATCGCATCTCCCACAAGCTTTGGCGAGCACGGTGGCGGCTGGCAGCGCGGCTGCTCTCACAGGTAGCGCGCTTTTTCACCGGCGTCGATATTCATCCCGGCGCGCTGCTGGGCAGGCGGCTCTTCATCGACCACGCAACGGGAGTGGTGATTGGCGAAACCGCCATAGTGGGCAGCGACGTGACCATGTACCAGGGCGTGACGCTGGGCGGCACCGGCAAGGGACACGGCAAGCGCCATCCCACGGTCTGCGACGGGGTTTTCATCGGCAACAACGCCAACGTGCTGGGCAACGTAACCATCGGCGAAAACTCGCGCGTGGGCGCGGGCTCCGTGGTTCTGTCTGACGTTCCGCCTAACTCGACCGTGGTCGGCGTTCCGGCGCACATTGTTTATCGCAACGGCGAGCGTGTGCTGATCACCGATCCGCATGACGTGAAGGACCCACTCTCCGACGCGCTGATTGCTCTTTCGAGCCGCGTGGAAGAGCTGGAAAAGCAGTTGGGCGGAGCTGCGTGGCCGATGGAACCGTTCACCGCCGAAGAAGCCGAACGCACCGCATACCACGAGGAGCTCGAGCGGCTGCGGCAATATGTCTCGATGGGCGAAGGGATCTGAAGCGAGGCAGCGGAGTTAGCGAGTCAGCGGAAAGGCCCCAAAGCGATGCTTTGGGGCCTTTATTTGGGCGAAAAACGGATTTTTCCGGTGATTTTCAGAGGTCGAATCTCACGATGCGGGAGAATTTCGGCCTTGCGTTTTTCTAGCGGTGATGATTCCAAACGAGTTAAAAATAATCTGCAAGGTTTTAAGGATAATTTATACCCTCTAGGGGTATAGGGGGGGAGGGGGTATGCCTTTTGGGAGTGGTACAAACCGGGCACATACCTGACAGATGGCCAGTGGTCAGTGGTCGGAAAAGCCTCGTTCTGCCGATTGCTTCCATTGTGCGCCGAGCGAGGGAAATTTTCGGCAATGGCCTGCGGTGGTTTGCGAAGGTTTGCCAGATCGTTCCATTTTTGCACGATGGGCTCGCGGCAGAAACGAATGCCAACGTACAGATGGGCTACAGTGCACTCTCGGGCGAAAATTGCTTGACAATTCGCCTTTTCATCGCCCATAATAGTTTATCGTCGACTAACGATAGACAGAAGAATCAGCGTGGGCACCATTGAAGAGTTGCCAATGTGCTATCGTTGGTTGCAATGAAACCACCAAACTGGATCGCTGTGTGGTGTGCGGCGCTCGCGGCTGTGTTCGCTGTAGTCAGCATCTATTTTGCGATCGTGTTTCGATTTGCCGTGGGAGTCCAGGGCTCGCCCACCTTCACCGTCGATGAGATCTTGGCCGCACTCACCCTGATGGTTGCCTTAGTTGGCCTCATTGTGGCCATGGCGGCTATTGTAATTGGGATAGTCGCCGTCTTCGGATTTGGGGAGATTCGTCAGATCGTGTCCCGAAGGACTGATGAGTTGCTCAAGAAGGCTATTGGCACCCTTCGCAAGAGAAGAGAGATCACCGCGTCCGAGGCGAGTGAACTCTGGCAAGCCGTCCAGGACGAGGCGTTAGCAGAATTTGAGCCGGAAGCAGCAACCTTGACATCAGACGCTGCTAATGCGTCGCCAAATGCCGGGGGCGGGGAAATGAACGATCAACTCGATCAATACCCTTCTGGTGAAAGGAGAGACAATGAGTAAGGTTGCCACATATCGAGACCTCCTGAATGAACATGACTCATTGAAGATTCATCGCTTTCAGCAGAGTCCCCCTGTAAATGTTGTGGGAATCGCGGCGGCGTTTGGCTTGAAGGTCTACCATGACGATCTCGAGGCGGGAATTTCTGGAAAAATCATCAAGGATCCCGCTCACGGCGGTCTGGCTGGCTACAGCATTGTAATAAACAGCAGTGAAGCGTCCAACAGACAGCGGTTTACAATCGCGCACGAGATAGGCCACTACTTGCTTCATCGTGACAGAATTGGTGATGGGTTGGTTGACGATGCGTTGTACCGGAGCAGCCTGAGTACGTTTGAAGAAGTACGAGCAAACAGATTAGCCGCGGAGATTCTTATGCCCTTCGACCTCATTGAGAAGTCGATCAAACAAGGTGTAAAGAATGTTCAAGACTTGGCTAAGTTGTTCCGCGTTTCAGCACAAGCAATGAGTGTACGCCTCGAAATTCCAGCTTGAGCAATGCGGATTGCCCCCCCCACTCGACTCATTCCACGGAATCAACGAACAAATGAACTTTTCAACCAGGAATCCAATGCAACTCAACGATAAAATCATCCGGGCTGCGCTCGTTGCGAAGCTGAATGCAGACGATCCCGGCGCGGTCGTTCTTCATGAGCTCCCACTGTCGCGGGGTGAACGCCGGGCAGATCTAGCGCATGTCAACGGGATGCTGGCCGGATTTGAAATCAAATCTCAGAGAGATTCTCTTGCGAGAATGTCGGGACAAGCGGAAGCATACGCGGAAGTGTTTGAGCGAATGACTGCAGTGATTGCTTCCTGTCACCTCGGAAGGCTCAGGGATCACATTCCGAGTAATTGGGGGATTTGGGTCGCGGACCAAGAAGCTGAAAGGCTAACATTTCGTGAGATTCGGAAGAGCAGGAGAAACACCCAGCAGAAAAACCGCGCCTTGGTCAGACTTCTCTGGAAGGAGGAGTGTGCGAAAATTCTGCGAGAATTGGGAGTAAAAACAGAGCGAAATGCGCTGGTCATCAGTATGTGGAGGCTTCTCGAACAGAAGTCTACAAAATTCCTCTGTGAGCAGGTCAAGATCGCGCTAAAAACTAGGTATGCGCAGAGACCGCGGCAGCAACAAGGACCATATGGTGGCTTACGCCCCATTTGACCCACTGGCCCGGATTGCCCGGTCCCGTCTTTGGCTGCGCGGTGTTGAAGATCTCGTTGTCACCCGCGCTAAATTCCGGGCCGTCGTATTCGTCAGTCATTGAAACTAAGCTCTTGCAGACCTGCTTCATCTGAGATGAGGCGCCTTCCTTGACCTTACCGCCAACTCTCACAAGCCAATTCTCCTCGCGGGCATATCGAAGATTAACGCTCGGCGATCCGCCATCAACAGGTGCCCCAGGATCGCGTGTCGTATAATCTGCAAACGCTGGCTTCCTGCTGAGATCCTTGCCGACTGTCGCCGCGTCCCACCCCGCCCAGTCTGCCCTCTCAATTTTGTGCCATTTATTGAGAGCAAAGCCAACAAGCGAACGGGGAAATACGCCCGACGCAGATGTGAAGGTGCGCCATTGTTTGAGGAATGGGACGCGAGGAACGTCGAAAGCGAGATTCATCTGGTCTTTCCGATAATCAAGCAGTAAATGTCCTTCTTCCGGAGCGACCTTAAGGCTCTTCAAAAGTCCTGCGATTAGTTCTTTGCTGTTTAACTCACTAGGGCGAAGCCTAAGCATATAGCCGCGTCCGTCCTTCTCGATCGCAGAGCGCACCTCTTCACGAGAAGATTCCTTGTAAGCAAGTCTGACAACAGGTATTGCCTGAAGGTGAAGTCGCGCGCAGTCCAAACACGTCCGAATCGCCGATGGATCACCCTGCTCTTTATGTAACTGCTCACTCTTTTTGCCTTGGTGCAACCAGAGCGTGTCAAGAAATAACTCCCGCTCATTTCCCCAAGCTGCTTCGAGTGCCTCGCAGGTCTCTTCAACGTGGGTCCCGATAGGGTTTTTCTTGTGCGGGTGCAACTCTAGGAGGGGGCTCAAATATTTGATCGTTGACTCGTCTAAATGGGATAAGGCCCATCTCTCTCCCATTTTTGTTTTCAAGATTGGGACATAATGCCTGTGGCCAAAATCCATGTGATCCTCTCGGGTAGGAAACGGATTGAATTGGAGCGGCACAACGAATCTAACACAGAACGTACTTATGTTGCATATTTCTGAGCGCCTAAGTTAACACCAAGCACGACGGAGGGTATCCCCGACTTCGATTTTAAGGCGACGAAATTCCCGAAAAGCATCCCTCAGAGGCTAAAGCCCTCCTCATTTTTCGGCTTACGGCACGACTAAAGTCGTGCCCTGATACAAAGCGTACCCACGCAGAGTTTCTTTGGGCTGGATGCAGAGCTTCTTTCGGGCGGGATTATTGAGGATTGAGGCTGTCTACCCGGTCTCGGCCTCGGCCCCCCGGTGCTACAGTGGTTTCGTTCTCACTTTTTTGCCGGGGTCCGTCTTGTTGCCGGGATTTCGTTCGCTGGTCTTGGTCCTTCTCGCGCTTACCCTCGCCGCTCATGCGGCTGCTCGCGTGCAGTCCGCGCAGGTTCCGCCGGAGATGCGGGCTACTGATTTCACTGTCCGCGTGAATGGGCAGACGGTGGACGTGGCTCACGCCGCGGCGAGTTACGATTACGTCAGCTTCGATGGGCGCGGCCCGTTTGAGGTGGAGATTACCGCAGCCGAGCCGGGCTTCTGGGACAAAGGCGTGGACATTCAGCCATGGCGGCTGGGATTGCGGGCGGCGCGACCCGAAGAGCAACAAAAGTCCCAGACGATTCGTTTCAGACTCGCTGGGCCGGCGAAGCTCTCCATCTCGCGGCCCGGCGACTTTCTGAATCACGCAAAGATGCTGTTTCTCTTTGCCGGCGCGCCGCCGCCGCCGATGCCGATTGATGCGAAGATTCACGCCTACAAGCCGGGGGTTTATCACGAGAGCCTCAATCCCAAAAGCGGCGAGACTTATTACCTTGCGCCCGGCTCGTATTTTTTCGGCAGCCTGAATTTATGGAAGGTGGAGAACGTAAAGATTCTGGGCCGGGGAACGATTGTTTATGACGGGCCACAGGATCCCAACAGCGACGAAGGCTGGATGCAAAAGCCGGACTGGCACTGCGTGGGCGCGCTGGAAGCCCGCAACGTGGAGATCGACGGACTGACCTGCATTGTGAGGTCGCGGACATGGTCGATTCAGATGAAGGATTCGACTGGATTTGTTTATGACGATCTGCGCGTGATTGGCGGAAACCCCGGAAACGCCAACCAGGACGGCATGGATTGGCTGGGCGGCGGCGACTCCGTGGTGCGCAACGCATTCATCCGCTCGTCCGACGACGTGTTTGCCATGCAAGGCAACTGGGACGGCTACACCGACGAAGAGATGGTGCGCCCTGGGCACGATGTGCAGAACATACTTATCGAACACAGCGTGTTATCTACGAGCATCTCGAATATTGTGCGCGCGGGATGGCCGCGGAAGACATATAACTCGCGCAACTTTACGCTGCGCGACTCCGACATTTTGCACGGCGGCATAGGGGCGTGCGGGCAGACTTTCGGCCTGCTTGGCTTTTGGGGCGCGACCGGAGCCAAAGGCAGCCACGTTAACTACACTTTTGAAAATCTATTTCTGGATAACTGGTATTCGCTGGAGCAAATGGATCAGAAGTACCCAGGGCTGCTGGGGTTCACCTTTCACAACATCTGGGCGCTGGACCAGCCGCCGCTGGCTGACTCCACGATGGTCGGAGACGTGGCGGGCGTGACCTTTGACAACGTGAAGTACGGCCAGAAGCGCGCGACCGGCAATGCGGATTTGCCGCTCTCGACGGCGAATGGAGCGCAGCAGGCAAAGTTTCCCGCGCAGCACGGTCCCGTGGCGGCGTTCACCGTGGACCCGCCGGTTTTTGCGCCGGGAGAGAAGGTGACGTTTACCGCACAGTCCTCGCCCGGCGCGCGCTACACGTGGCTGTTTGGCGACGGAAGTAAGGCGAGCGGCCGCCGCGTGACTCACCGCTTCCCTGACGCGGAGGGAACAGAACTCGACGGGACAGGAAACGGCGCGGGCCGCTTCCGGGTTTTGCTGCATGTTGACGAGCGCGCGAGCCGCCCTGATACGACCAATCAGGACTGGGCCGCGCAGGGAGTGGTGGCCGTGGCTCATTGGCATGAAGCCGCAAGCGCGGCGGGTCCCATGCTGGCCGGTCTCGCCTGGCATATCTACCCTGGCGAATGGACCGAGTTGCCGAACCTCGCCGCCGAACACGCGGTTTTCTCCGGCGAAAGCCCCAACGTGCACGCGGATTCGCAGGGCTATACGCATTACGCTGTTGCGTGGGACGGACTGATCGACATTCCCGCCGATGGCGGCTATACCTTTCACTTGCTCTCTCGCGACGGCGCGCGCTTGGTGATAGACGGCGTGGAAGTGGCGAAAACCGGCCCGGCGTTTGCGCAGGTTTGCGGCTCGCCGGGCAACGCGATGCGTTACGATCGCGGCTCGCTGGGTTTGCGCGCGGGCAAACACACATTTCATCTGGAGGGCTTGCACTCGGCCAGCCAGGGATCGCCAAGATTGTTGTGGGAAGGCCCCGCGCTGCCGCTGACCGACGTGCCCCCGGCGGCTTACAGCCATGCGAGACAGGATGTAATAAAGCAGGGAACGGGGAATAGGGAATAGGGACTAGGGCCGATGGCAGTTGCCTTGGCGGCCGGCTTGTGATGAACTCAGAGTTATCTTCAGGGGTAAAGGAATCGATGAAGGTTGGATGGTTTTCCAGTTGCATGGTTGTGATCTGCGCGGCGTCGTTTGCTCCTGCTCAGGGCGAGGAGCCGGCCGCATTGCACGCGTCAATGCAAGTCCTGGTGGTTACGACTCAGGATTGGAATGCGGTCGATGGGATTTTGCAGGCGTATGAGCGGCCGCAGGCGCGCAAGAGATGGAAAGCCGTAGGCGGGCCAATTCCCGTTGTGGTTGGAAAGAACGGGCTTGGATGGGGTGTGGGACTGGCGTCGGCCAGCGATGAGGGACGGCGCGGAGCGGGCGATTCCGTCACGCTTGGGCCAGTCAAGCACGAAGGCGATGGTAAATCGCCGGCGGGAATCTTCCGCCTGAGCACTTCGTTTGGTTACGCAGCCCAGGGGCAGGCGAGATGGAAGATGCCTTACGTGAGTCTCACGCCGTCAGTGGAATGTGTGGATGACGCAAGCTCAAAGTTTTATAACCGCGTATTGGACCGCGCGACGGTCGCGCCCGACTGGAATAGCTCTGAACATATGTTGCGCCCCGACGAGCTGTACCGGTGGGGACTGGTGGTGGATCACAACGCAGACCCGGTGACTCCCGGCACTGGATCATGCATCTTCATGCATATCTGGATGGGGCCGGGGCAGGGAACCACCGGATGCACGGCGATGACACAAGAGCATCTTGAAGGCGTGCTTGCGTGGCTTGATCCCGCGAAAAATCCTTTGCTTGTGCAGTTGCCGCGCTCCGAGTACAAGAAGCTGAGAAGGCACTGGAAGCTGCCGGGTCTGCCACGGACCGAAGCGCGGTGAAAGCTTGTTCTCTGCAACGGTTTCCCACCCTTTCCGCAGAAAGAAACGGAAAGGATGGGGCACGGCGTTTTATCGGCCAGTCTGGCTTTCCGTTCCCTGTTCCCTGTTTTTTTATTTCGGCAACTGGCTTGAATCCCAGCCGCCGCCGAGGGAGCGAACGAGGCCGACGCTCGAAACAAACTGCCGGGTTTGGAGATCGATGGCGGTGCGCTGGTTCTGGAGGAGCGTGGCTTCCGCAGTCAGCACTTCAAGGTAGCTGGTGACGCCGCCCTTGTAGCGCTGGTTCGAGATGTCATAGGAATGTTGAGCCGCATCGACGGCCCTCTGCTCCACAGTCGACTCATCCCCGAGAATCCGCAGGCCGGAGAGCTGGTCTTCCACGTCGTTGAAGGCGCTTAAGATCGTGCTGCGGTAAGCGGCGGCCTGGGCTTCGTAGGTGTGGCGGGCAGCGCTGGTGAGTGCGTGGCGCTGGCCGGCGTCAAAGAGCAACTGCGTGGCTTGTGCCCCCAAGCTCCATAGCGCGCTGGGACCTTGAATCAAGGTACCGACGTTCATGCTCTCAAAGCCGCCCGTTCCAGTGAGGTTGATATTGGGATAGTAGGCGCTGACCGCGATGCCGATCTGGGCGTTGGCGGCGGCGGCGCGGCGCTCGGCNNGTGCCGATGGCGTGCTCGTACTGGGCGCGAGCCACGCCCACATCGACGCGTTGGGCGCGCACGGTTTCGAGCTGCGTGCGAGCCTGGGCCACGTCGGCCTCGGTGCCGATTCCGCCGGAAAGACGGCGCTGGGTCAGATCGAGTTGGTTTTCGAGATCGATGACGGTAGAGTTGAGCAGCGCGATTTCGGCGTCGAGGCCGCGCAGTTGGAAGTAGTCGGCGGCCATCTCGGCATGGAGGCTGAGGTCTATGTTTGCCTGGTCAGCGGCGCTGGCCTGGGCGTTGGAGCGGGCGGCTTCAACGGTGCGGCGGATGCGGCCCCAGAAGTCCGGCTCCCAACTGGCCTGGCCGCTCACCGCAAAGTCGCTGTATGTGGTGGATTTGCCCGGCGAGTAGTTGGGACCGTTGGCCGAAATCTCCTCGCGCGTGGCGCTTGCTCCGGCTGAAAGCGTGGGGTAGAACGCTGCCCTGGCCGCGCTGACCTGGTCGCGCGCTGCGAGGTAAGTTTCCAGGGCTTGGCGCAGGGTTGGGTTCTCGGCAGCGATGCGGTCTTCCAGTTGATTGAGCTGCGGGTCCTGATAGATCTCCCACCATTTGCCGCGGAGCATTCCGTCGGAGGGCGAAGCAGGCTGCCAACCGCCTCCGGCGGGTGCAGGTGGCGGGACGACTGTGGTAGCGCCAGTCTCCTTGTAGGCCGCGGGAGCATCATAGCCGGGACGGCTGTAGTTGGGGCCGACAGGCTTGCAACCGGCGAGCAGGGTGAGAGCGAGAAGAGCGGTCGAAGAACAGATTCCGGTTAAGATTCGCGGTATCCCACCCATTCGCCAGAAAAAAGGCGAATGGATGGGGCACGGGGCATTTGTATGGTGTCCGGCTCCAGATTTACTACTGTGCCTCAGCTCCCGCATCGCTACTTGCCTCCCGCATCGGCCTGGCTGCCGGGGCTTACTATCTGCACCTTTTCGCCATCAATGAGCGAGTCGGGCGGATCCTGGATCACCTGGTCGCCGATGCCGAGGCCGGTGACGATCTGCACATTGGCGCCGTCGTCCTCTCCGATAACCACCGGAACCAGATGCGCTACGTTGCCGTTGACAACGACGCCCAAGCGCAGGCCTTCCTTGCGGAAGATGAGCGCCGCGGCAGGCACGATGAAGGTGGGTCCGGCTGCCGGCGTCTTGAAGTGAACCTGGGCCAGCGAGCCGGGCAGCAGTTCGCCGGCGCGGTTGTCTACGTCCACCTCCACGAGCAACGTCCGGCTGGACGGATCGATGGCGTCCGCGGTGCGCACCAGCGTGCCCTGATAGATTTTTCCGCCGTGCTCGGTGAAGGTGAGATCAACCTTCGCTCCGGGCTTCACGTTCGCCGAGTAGACCTGTGGCAGGTTGGCGTAGACGCGCAGAGTCTGAATGGCCTGAAGGTGAAAAAGTTCCTTGCCCGCGCCGGGGTC
>PLOI01000113.1:16167-28950 GCA_003142015.1 Acidobacteriaceae bacterium
GCGTTGTTGGCGTTGGCCTGGGCGGTATTCAGGTCGGCCTGTGCCTGGGCCAGTTGCTGGTCAACCTCAGGCGTGGCAATCACGGCCAGCAGAGCGCCTTTCTTCACGCGTGCGCCAATGTCGAAGTTCCAGTGCGTGAGGTAGCCGGCGGTGCGCGCATAGATGGGCGAATCCGTGTAAGAGGTCACGTTGCCGGGGAGTATGAAGCTGTCAACGGGCGCGCCTGCCTTGGGGACGGCGACAATCACCGTGGGAGCGGCCAGCTCGTTGGTGGTCGTGGCAAGCACTTTGTCGGCCTGATGGCGTCGCAGCATGCCGACGCCCGCCAGCGCGGCGGCCACGATGAGCACAATAGCCACGCCTACGAGGGCCTTGCGCGGCGAAATGGGCTTTTGTTCCGGCGCGGTCTCGTGGTGATTGGCCTGCTGGGGGTTCGGATTGGATTCGTTCGTCATGAAAAACTACTCCGGTATATTGTCAAACTCGTCGAATGTTCCGGCCGTTGCTAAGCCGTGAGCCGTCTTGCGGCGGCCTTCCAGCCAGCCGTGGACGACATAGAAAAATGCGGGAACAAAGAACAGCGTGGCCACGGTGGCCAGTAAGAGGCCTCCGATGACGGCGCGGCCCAGCGGGGCGTTCTGCTCGCCGCCATCGCCCAAACCGAGCGCCATCGGGATCATGCCGATAATCATGGCCAAGGCAGTCATCAACACCGGGCGCAAGCGGACAAAGCCGGCGTTGAGCGCGGCCCGGCGCGCGTCGCCCACCAGGATCTCTAGCTGCTCGCGGGCAAAGGTGACCACCAGGATGGAGTTGGCCGTGGCCACGCCCATGCACATGATGGNNATGCCGGCCAGCGCCGCAGGCAGCGCCGCGATGATCAGAAACGGATCGAGCCAGGATTGGAAGTTGACCACAATCAACAGGTAAACCAGCAGGATGGAGAACGCGAGGCCGCCCAACAGGCCAATGTAAGAGGTCCTCATGGTCTCGCTTTGGCCGCGCAGGATGAATTGAGAGCCGCGCGGCAAGTCGGCCTTGTGTTCGTTGATGATCTTTTCTATCCTGCCTGTCACCGTGCCCAGATCGGTTCCATCCACATTGGCGTAGATGTCGATAACGGGCTGCACGTTGTAGTGGCTTACCGTGCCCAACTCGGCGCCGGGGACGATGGTGGCGAGGTTCCCGAGCACCTGCACCTGGGATGCAGCACCGGGCGCGGTGGATGAAGCAGCGCCAAGAACAGTGGAGGGGGCGGCTCCGGGCGCGGCGGCACTGGTCTTCTGCGCAGTGGTAGAGCCGGTAATGGGTAAGCTCTCCAGCGCGGCCACCGAGTCAACTCCGTATTGCGGGGCCTGGACCGCTACGCTGTAACTGACGCCGTTTCGCGGATCGAGATAGAAGCTGGGCGCGGTCTGGAAGCTGCCGCTGAGAGCTACCAGCAGGCTTTGCGCCACATCTTTCTGGGTGAGGCCAATCTCCTGGGCGCGGGTGCGGTCCACGTTCACCGTCATATTGGGATAGTTGAAGGGCTGCTGAATGCGCGCGTCGGCGGCGCCGGGAACGTAGCGGACTTCATCCAGCATGCGCTCGGCGAGGGCGTGATTTCCATACATATCGGGGCCGACGACCTGGATGTCGATGGGCGCCGAGAGGCCGAAATTGAGAATCTGGGTGACAATGTCCACCGGCAGCACATAGAAGGTGACGCCGGGATACTGGCGGGCCAGCACCGCGCGCAGACGCTCGACATAAGCAGCGGTGGGATGGTGGTTCTCGGTCAGTTGCACCTGAATATCGGCATCGGCCGGTCCGATGGGCGCCGAAGTCGAGTANNGGAATCTGCTCCCGGATGGTGGAGTCGATCTGGTCGCAGAGCGCGGCGGTTTCCTCAATGCGCGTGCCGGTGTGTGCGCGTACGTGAATCTTGAACTGGCCGGAATCCACCGAGGGGAAAAAGTCCTGACCCAGCCAGGGCTCCAACACGACAACCGAACCTACCGCAAACAGCAGGAACAGGATAAGGAAAACCGCCGCATGGTCCATGCACAGGGTGAGCAGGCGCAAATAGCCGTGGCGGAAGCTCTCAAAGCCAGCCTCGAACCCCAGTTGGAAACGGATGAAGGGGTTGCGGCTGGAACGCTTCCGTTCGGCCTGGGCGTCGTCGTGCTCCTTGAGCAGGTACTTGGCCATGGTGGGCACCAGCGTCCGCGAGAGCAGGTAGCTGGCCAGCATGGCAAAGACCACCGCCTCGGCCATGGGAACGAAGAGGAAGCGCGCCACGCCGCTCAGGAAGAACATGGGCACAAAGACGATGCAGATGGCCAGGGTAGAAACCAGGGCGGGAACAGCAATTTGCGCCGAGCCGTCGAGAATGGATTGCTCCAGCTCTTTGCCGGATTCAAGATTACGGTTGATGTTTTCAATGGCAACTGTGGCGTCATCCACCAGGATGCCCACGGCCAGAGCCATGCCTCCCAGGGTCATGATGTTGATGGTCTCGCGCAGCATGGCGAGCACGCTGAGCGAACACAGGATGGAGAGCGGAATGGAGACCGCGATGATGACCGTGGAGCGGAAACTGCCCAGGAAGACCAGGATCATGATGGCGGTGAGGCAGGCTGCAATGATGGCCTCGCGCACCACGCCGTTGATGGCGCCGCGCACAAAGATCGACTGGTCGGAGAGGAAGCTGATTTGCAACTGCGGCGGCAGAGTTCCCTTGAGGCCCACGCTCTCCAGCTTGTCGCGCACCCCTTTGATGATCGCCAGCGTGGAGGCCGTGCCGGTTTTCATCACGCTCATCATGATGGCGCGCTTGCCGTCAACGCGCACAATGTTGGTCTGCGGCGGATAGCCGTCGCGCACGTGGGCCACGTCGCGTATGTAAACCACAGCGCCGTTCACCGCCTTGATGGGCAGATTGTTCAGGTCGTCGACCAACTGCGGCGCGGAGTTGGTCTCGATGGCGTACTCGAAGCGGTCGATCTTCATCGTGCCGGAGGGCGCGATAAGGTTTTGCGCGGAGATGGCATTGACCACATCGGCGGGCGACAGTCCCTTGGCCTGGAGCGCGTGCAGGTCCAGGTCCACCTGAATCTGGCGCTGTTTTCCGCCGTAGGGATAGGGCGTCTGCGATCCCTCAATAGTGGCCAGTTGGGTGCGGATGTTGTTCTGGCCCAGGTCGTTCAACTGCTGCTCGTTGAGGCCCTTCCCGGAAAGACCCAGCATCAGAATGGGCACGCTGGAGGCGTTGTACTGGATGATGAAGGGCGGCGTGGAACCGGGCGGTAATGAGCGCAACTGCACCTGGCTGATGGCCGTTACCTGGGCTACGGCGTTGCCGACATTGACGTGCGGCTGAAAGAAGATCTTGATGAGCCCGATGCCGTTGAGCGATTGCGACTCGATGTGCTCGATGTCGTTGACCGTGGTGGTCATGCCGCGCTCGCTGTTGGTCACGATGCGGTTGGCCATCTCCGGCGCGGAGAGGCCGTTGAAGTTCCACACCACGGTCACCACCGGGATGTCGATGTTGGGAAAGATGTCCGTAGGCATCGTCAGGATGCTGAAGACGCCAAAAATCAGAATCAAAAACGCAAAGACGACAAAGGTGTAAGGCCGCCGCAGCGCAAGCCGGACAATCCACATAGGGCAGGTACTCGTTCCTGAGCCGCGAGCTCTCGGCCGTTGTTGTTCGTTCGCCAGACCGCACTTGAGCGGCTCGACTAGCGCGCTGGCCTGGTCATGACCGGCGCGTTGTATTCCGGAACCGGACGGTGCTCATCCGCTCGATCCGGTCCATATCCTGTTCAATGTTCAATGGTAGACGAAAATGGCGCGCGCTGGTAAAAGCGGATGCCCATATGTCTATAGGACGTTCCGGCGGGTTGAAAAGATGCTTTCACAATGCGAGAATCGCCACGGCCAGCACGCACACTCCCACTGCCAGGCTGACCCGGTCGCGGAGAGCGAAGATGACCGGATCGTCGTCCATTTCGCCGCGCGAGCCCAGCAGCCATACGCGGTAGAGCCAGAAGAGCATCAGCGGCACGATGAGCCACAGCCGGCCTGCGTGTTTATAGAGAACCGTCACATCGGGGCGCGCGATATACATCATGAACACCAGCACGGCAGCCGTGGCGCTGGCCGTGCCGAAGCTGCGAATCTGTTCCAGGTCGCCAGCCAGATAGCCGCGCCCATGGGTTTCGGTTGCGCCGCGTTCGCGCAGGTTTTCGAGTTCGCTGAAGCGCTTGACCATGGCCAGCGAGAGAAATAGAAAGATGGAAAAGGCGGCCAGCCAAGGGGAGATCTCAGTCCGCGTGGCCGCGCCGCCGGCCAGCAAGCGCAGCGTGTAGAGCCCAGAGAGCATCAGCACGTCCACCAGCGCCACCTGCTTGAAATAAAAGGAGTAAGCGGTTGTGGCCACGATGTAGACCGCCAGCCACAGCAGGAATTGATGGGGCAGAATGGGCAAAAGCGCGAGCGAGGCCGCAATGAGGACGAGCGCCAGAGCAACGCCGCCCAGGACCGGAAGATCGCCGGCGGCGAAGGGCCGGAGGCGCTTGGCCGGATGACGGCGGTCGCTCTCGATGTCCAGCAAATCGTTGAAAAGATAGTTGGCCGACGCCATGAAACTGAAACAGAAGAAAGCGGCGATGACCGCGCCAATCGCCTCAGGGCGCAGCTTGTGCGAGAGCAGGAGCGGCACGAACAGGAGAATATTCTTGGCCCACTGATGAATGCGGATCGCCTTCAACAGCGTGCGCGCCAACGGCTGCTCATGCGGAAACGTCCGTGCCACCGGAATGTGTCCCAGATGCAACGCGAGGCGCAGGCTGAGGGTGGGGTTAGCCACCATCGCGTGGCGCGCATTGGCCAGCAAAGGCAGGTCGGCGCGGGAGTTGCCGATGTAGTCGAATTCGCCGAAGCGCGCCTTCAGGCACTCCAGTTTCAGCGCGCTGGTCAGGTTGGTCACGCCGTCGGAGGCCAGAACGCCGGCAAAGATGCCGAGGTGCGCAGCGACCCGCTCCGCCAGCGGGCCGTCCGCGCCGGTTGTCAGGTAGATTTGCCGGCCTTGGCGCCGCTCGGCGTGCAGGTACAGGAGCAACTCGGTGTTGTAAGGCAGTTGGGCGGGATTGAGCGGGGCGCGGCTCGCCACTTCGGCTTTCAGGCGAGCGCGTCCCGTTGACAG
Source organism: Acidobacteriaceae bacterium (assembly GCA_003142015.1). GTDB lineage: Bacteria > Acidobacteriota > Terriglobia > Terriglobales > Acidobacteriaceae > Telmatobacter. Next base: position 21,362 of record PLOI01000113.1, read on the forward strand.
CCACCGCCCCAGTTGCCAGAATCGGAAGGGATTGCGGCGCAGGAACTGGCAGACCGCGTCGAATAGCGAATCGGATTTGATCAGCGTGCCGTCCAGGTCGACGCACAGTGGGCGCGTTAAATCGGCTTGCTCGGCTGGGACGGAATTCCGAAACAAAATATCCTCATGGAGTTCGCGAAACCAAGCCAGCCGCGGAATACCAACTCATTCGGAAGCGGCGCGGCGGGACGGCTGTTCAAGGTCAAACGCAGTTGCGGGTAAACTCAGGGACAAGTATACCGTCAAACCGGAGCCGGCAGGCGCGGGCCGCAAATGTTCCGTGGCCGCTCGATTCGCTTACAATGGATGCGTCTTGCATCCTCGGGAATGCGCTTCTCTGTTGCGAAAAGCGCGCGCCTCGCACTGAATGTCGCGTGGGCAAACGAAACCTTTGGGGAAACTCTTGCGTCCTTAGAAACATACGCGGGCGGTTTGTCTGCTGCCCGGATCGGTAATAACAATGCCTTTGCGCGGGGCCCATTACGCGGGCAATCACTCAAAAGAAATTGACAGGAATCGATACTATGTCCACTGAAGGCACTCCGGAGACCCCTCTGGCCGCAAACGGCCTTGAGCAGCACCATTCTTCACCCAAGGGTTCCTGGGTGCGCATTGTCGTATACGTGCTGCTGGTAACCGCTGTTGGGCTCGCTGCATGGCTGATTTATGAGAACCATCAGAAGGCGGCGGCTGCGAGCGCCAGTCAGGCGGCGGCGCTGATGAACCGGCCGGTTCCGGTGCAGGTGGCTGCCGCCGAGCAGAAGCCCATGCCGATCTTCCTGACCGCGCTGGGCACGGTTACCCCCTACATGAGCGTTACCGTCAAGGCACGAGTCAGCGGCGAACTCGAACCGGTGCGGTTCACCGAGGGGCAACAGGTGAGGCAGGGCGAGACGATCATGGTGATCGATCCCCGACCATATCAGGCTGCTCTGGACCAGGCCAAAGGCACACTGGCCCACGATGAGGCCTTGCTCAAAGACGCCCAGGCGCAGTTCAAACGCTATCAGGCGCTGTACGCGGCTGGGGTGGTTTCAAAAGAGACGCTGGACGCCGACGAGGCAACTCAGGGCCAGTACCAAGGCGCCATCGAGTCGGACAAAGCAGCCATCGAGACCGCCCAGTTGCAGCTTGGCTGGTGCACCATCCATTCGCCCATCAACGGCCGCATCGGCCTGCGCCTGGTGGACCCCGGCAATATCATCACAGCCAACTCCACCAATTTGGTCATCATCAATCAGTTCCAACCCATCGCCGTTTACTTTACGCTGCCTGAAGACCAGCTTCCGCAGGTGCTACACAAACTAGCGGCGGACAAGCGCCTTCCGGTGGACGCTTACGACCAGGGAGATACGCAGCAGTTGGCCAGCGGCTATCTGCTCACCGCGGACAACCAGATCGACACCACCACGGGAACCGACAAGCTGAAGGCCGTCTTTGACAACCGCGACCAGTCGCTCTTTCCCAATCAGTTCGTCAACGTTCATCTGGTGATGGAAAACCGGCTTAATGCGCTGGTGGTGCCGTCGGCGGCCATCCAGTCCGGCAACCAGGGCTCGTATGTGTGGGTCGTGGATAACGACGCTGCTAAGCAAACTTCGACTGCCAGAATTCAGCCGGTAAAGATCGCACTAGCCGAAGGGCAGGTGACCATTCTGGACGGCGGCCTGCAAGCGGGCCAGAACGTGGTGGTGGATGGCGCGGACCGGCTGCGCCCTGGACAGATTGTGACCGCCAGCGCGGCCAAACAGCACAATGCGAAGACGGCTGGGCAAGGTTCAGCCGGCAACGGTAAGAACGACAACAAGGGGAATCAGCAGTGAGCCCTTCCCGGCCATTCATTCTGCGCCCGGTAGCGACCTCGCTGCTGATGGCGGCCATTCTATTGGCGGGCTTTGTGGGCTACCAGCAACTGCCGGTCTCCGCTCTGCCCGAAGTGGACTACCCGATAATCCAGGTGCTCACCTTTTACCCTGGCGGCGGGCCAGAGGTGATGGCCTCGTCGGTCACCGCGCCTCTGGAACGGCAGTTCGGCCAGATGCCGGGACTGAAACAGATGACCTCGGTCAGCAGCGGCGGCGGCTCGGTGATTACCCTGGAGTTTAATTTAGACGAGAACATCGACGTGGCCGAGCAGGAGGTGCAGGCGGCCATCAATGCGGCCAACAGCTTCCTGCCCGCCGACCTGCCCAATCCGCCTATTTACAGCAAGGTCAACCCCGCCGACGCGCCCATCATGACGCTGGCGCTTTACTCCGACTCGCTGCCCCTGGACAAGATTGAGGACGCAGCCGACACCAACCTGGCGCAAAAGATCTCCCAGGTTACAGGCGTGGGGCTGGTTTCGATTGCCGGCGGGCAAAAGCCGTCCGTGCGCATTCAGGCCAACCCGGCCCAACTGGCGGCTTACAACCTAAGCCTGGAAGACCTGCGCACCGCATTGGCGGCAGCCAACGTGGACCAGGCCAAGGGCACGCTCAACGGCTCACGGCAGTCGTACACCATCGGAGCCAACGACCAGTTGCTTTCCAGCGGCGACTACAAGCCGGTGATTGTGGCTTATCGCAACGGGGCCGCGGTGCGTGCGTCGGACGTGGCCACCATCGTCGATGCAGCTGAAAACTCCCAGCAAGCGGCCTGGATGGACCGCCAGCCCGCGGTCATCGTCAACATTCAGCGCCAGCCGGGCGCGAACATTATCGCTGTAGTGGACCGCATCAAGGCGCTACTGCCGCAGTTGCAGACCAGTTTGCCGGCCTCTGTGCGGGTGCGTGTGCTTACCGACCGCACCGTCACCATTCGCGCCTCCGTCAGGGACGTGGAATTTGAGCTGATGCTTACCGTTGCGCTGGTGGTGATGGTCATCTTCCTCTTCCTGCGCAATCTGGCGGCTACTATCATCCCATCCGTCGCGGTGCCGCTGTCGATTGTCGGCACCTTCGGCGTAATGTACCTGCTGGGTTACTCGCTGAACAATTTGACATTGATGGCCCTCACCATCTCGACCGGCTTTGTGGTGGACGACGCCATCGTGATGATCGAGAACATCTCGCGCTTCATTGAAGAAGGCCTAAGCCCGATGAAGGCGGCACTCAAAGGCAGCGAGCAGATCGGCTTCACCATTATGTCGCTGACTGTTTCGCTGATCGCGGTGCTCATTCCGCTGCTCTTCATGAGCGATGTAGTGGGTCGGCTCTTCCGCGAGTTTGCCATCACTCTGGCGGTCACCATCCTGGTCTCCGCGGTGGTCTCGCTGACGCTGACGCCCATGATGTGNNCCGGTGCAGGATACGGGCGTGATTCTGGGCATCAGCGAAGCGCCGCAGACGGTCAGCTTTACCTCGATGGCCCAGCGTCAACAACAACTCGTTGACATTCTGCTCAAGGATCCCGCCGTCGATAACATCTCCTCATTCATCGGCGTGGACGGAACCAACACCACATTGAATTCAGGCCGCATCCAGATCAACCTGAAACCGCTGGATGTGCGCAAGATTTCCGCCACGGAAGTCATCCGGCGGCTTCAGCCTAAGCTCGAAGGCATTGAAGGCATTCAGTTGTTTCTGCAGCCACTGCAGGACCTCACGGTGGAAGACCGCGTAAGCCGGACGGAATTCCAGTACTCGCTGGAAGATCCCGATCCTGTTGAGCTGGCCAAATATACCCGGCTGATGGTCAGCGAACTGGGCAAGGAAGCCGTGGTTACCGACGTGGCCAGCGACCTGCAGGATCAGGGCCTGTCCGCTCAGTTGGTAATCGACCGCGACACCGCGGCCCGGCTGGGCATCGCCATGGCCGATGTGGACAACACTCTCTACGACGCCTTCGGACAGCGCCAGGTCTCCACCATCTTCACCCAGCTCAACCAGTACCATGTGGTGATGGAAGTGGGACAGAGCTTCCAGACCGATCCTGCCACACTGAACAATCTCTACGTCAAATCAGGCAACGGCACGCAGGTTCCGCTCAGCATGGTGGCTCACTGGGAGCAGTCGACTGCACAACTCTCCATCGGCCACCAGGGCCAGTTCCCGTCTACCGTAATCAGCTTCAACCTGGCGCCGGGCAAGGCGCTGGGCGACGCCGTAAACGCCGTCAACCGCATCGAGCAGCGCATCCAGATGCCGGCTGCCATCAATGCCAGCTTTCAAGGCACGGCCGCCGCCTTCCAGACTTCGCTGTCCAATGAGCCGCTGCTGATTCTGGCCGCGCTGATCACCGTCTACATCGTGCTGGGCGTACTCTACGAGAGCTATATTCATCCCATCACCATCATCTCCTCGCTGCCCTCGGCCGGCGTGGGCGCTCTGCTTGCGCTGCTCATTACGCACACCGAGTTCAGTGTGATTGCGCTGATCGGCATCATCCTGCTCATCGGNNGAAGCCGCTATCTTCCAGGCCTGCCAGTTGCGCTTCAGGCCCATCATCATGACCACCATGGCCGCCATGCTGGGAGGATTGCCGCTTGCCCTGGGCGGCGGTGTGGGAGCCGAACTGCGCATGCCGCTCGGCATTACTATCGTCGGCGGTTTGATTCTGTCGCAGTTGCTCACGCTCTACACCGTTCCGGTCACTTATCTCTACTTTGACAAGCTGGCCCAGCGCATGAAGCCGCGTGAGCTTAACGTCAGCCACGAGCAGCAACCGGCAAGCGCGGACTAGGAGCCCTGAGCGATGCATCTTTCGGCACCCTTTATTCAGCGCCCTGTGGCCACTTCGTTGCTCTCGCTGGCCATGCTGCTGGCCGGCTCGATAGCCTATTCGGTCTTGCCCGTTGCCTCGCTGCCCGACGTTGATTTCCCGGTCATCGGCGTGGGCGCGGGACTACCCGGCGCCAGCCCAGAGACCATGGCCTCGTCGGTGGCAACGCCGCTAGAGCGGCAGTTCGGGCGCATAGCCGGCGTCAATCAGATGACCTCGACGAGTTCTCTGGGCTCGGCCAACGTCACCCTGCAATTCGACATCAACCGCAATATCGACGCCGCTGCCCGCGACGTGCAGGCCAGCATCAACGCGGCGCGCAGCCAGTTGCCGTCTTATCTGCCGCAGAATCCAAGCTACCGCAAGGCCAATCCAGCCGATTCCCCCATCCTGATCCTGACATTAACCTCGGACGTGGTGCCCAAGCCGCAGATCTATGACATGGCCGATTCCATCCTGTCGCAGAAGATCTCGCAAATCAATGGCGTGGGCCAGGTCTTTGTCGGCGGCAGCTCCAGCCCCGCTGTGCGCGTCGAATTGAACCCGATGCAGCTGGGCTCGAACGGCATCGGCCTGGAGGCTGTGCGCACGGCGCTGGCGGGCGCCAACGCCAACCGGCCCAAAGGCGCTTTCCAGGACGCGGACCATCGCTGGCAGATCAGCGACAACGACCAGATATTCAAGGCCAGCGACTACGCGCCGATCATTGCCGGCTATAACAAGCAAACCGGCGCGCCGGTGCGCATCTCCGATCTGGGCACGGTTACCGACAGCATCGCCGACATCCACACCGCCGGCGTCTCGGGCATCAAAGAAGACAAGGGGCCCCCAGCGCAGCTCAAGAGCGCGGTGCTGGTCATTATCTTTAAGAGCCCCGGCGCCAACATCATTTCGACCGTGGACAACGTGATGGCCGAGATGCCGCACCTGCAGGCCGCCATCCCGCCCACCATCAAGATAGACGTAGCCGTGGATCGCACCACCACCATTCGCGCCAGTGTGCGCGATGTGGAAATTTCTCTCATGATCAGCGTGTTGCTGGTGGTGCTGGTGGTCTTCCTCTTCCTGCGCGAGGTGTGGGCCACCATCATCCCGTCCGTGGCCGTGCCGCTCTCGCTGGTGGGTACATTCGGCGTGATGTACCTGCTCGGCTACACCATCGACAACCTCTCGCTGATGGCGCTCACTGTTGCCACCGGCTTCGTGGTGGACGACGCCATCGTGGTGATCGAAAATATCACCCGCTACCTCGAAATGGGAGACACGCCCTTCAACGCGGCCATGAAGGGCTCCAGGGAGATCGGATTCACCGTGCTCTCGATGAGCACATCTCTGATCGCCGTCTTCATTCCCATTCTGCTGATGGGCGGCATCGTGGGCAAGCTCTTCCGCGAGTTCGCCGTCACATTGTCGGTGGCCATCGCTGTCTCGCTGCTGGTCTCGCTGACCGCGACACCCATGCTCTGCGCCCAGTTTCTCAAGTCGCGGGACGAGAGCCGCCACGGCCGCATTTATCGTGCAAGCGAACAGGCCTTCAACTGGCTGCACAACGAATATGCCATCGGGCTGCGCTGGGTCTTGCGCCATCAGGTTCTAATGTTGTGCGTGCTCATCGGCACTTTTGCTCTCAACATCTACCTCTACATCATCGTGCCCAAGGGATTCTTTCCGCAGCAAGACACGGGCCGTCTGGGCGGGCAGACCATGGCGGCGCAGGACATCAGCTTCCCCGCCATGCGCGACAAACAGCGCCTATTGGCACAAATGACGCTTGACGACCCTGCGGTTCGCACCGTAACGGCTTTTGCCGGCGGCGGCCGCAACAGTAACAACGTGGGCTTCATGTTCATCGCCCTCAAGCCGCTCGCCGAGCGCCCAGGGCGCGTCACCGCCGATCAAGTGGTCAACCGCCTGCGCGGGCGTCTCAGCAGCGTTCCTGGCGCCACGCTCTTTCTCCAGGCCTTCCAGGAACTTCAGGTTGGCGGCCGCGGCAGCGCGGCGCAGTACCAGTACACGCTCTCAGACGAGAACCTGAACGAGTTAAACACCTGGGCGCCGCGATTGGAGGCTCGCGCCAAAACCATGCCTGAGTTGCGCGACGTTTCCACAGACCAGCAGGATCAGGGCCTGGCCGCCAACCTGGTCATCGATCGCGACGCCGCCTCGCGGCTGGGCATCACCGCCAGCGCCATCGACAACGTACTCTACGACGCCTTTGGCCAGCGCGAAGTCTCTACCATGTACACCGCGCTAAATCAATACTTCGTGGTAATGGAAGTCGATCCGCAATACCAGCTCAGCCCCGACTCCCTCAACGGCATCTTCATAAAGGCCAACAATGTGGTTGGCGCCACTACCGCCATGCCGGCCACTGTCACGGCCACAGCAGCGGCTGCAAGCCCCACCGCCGCACCCGTCACAAGCGCGCCCCCTGCCACTCCCATGACGCTCACCGCGGTTACGCTTCCCACGGCGGCCGCAATAATAGGGCCTCCAACCAATACCAATATCACCATTCCGCCCCTTACCACGCCTGTACCATCGACCATATCCGCGCCCGCATCTACCGCCATCGTCTCTGCCATCACCTCGCCAACAGCCGCGGGCGCTGCGCCGGCGGTTTCTGCTCCGACTTCATCCACGAGCGGCGCCATGGTGCCGCTTTCCGCAATCGCTCGCTATCAACAGCAGCGAACCTCACTAGCGGTCAATCATCAAGGCCAGTATCCGGCCGTGACGCTCACCTTCAACCTGGCGCCCAATGTGGCACTGGGCGATGCTGTTACCGCGCTCGAAAAGGTCCAGGCGGAGATGGGCATGCCCAGCGCCATTCACGCCACCTTCCAGGG
>PLOI01000010.1 GCA_003142015.1 Acidobacteriaceae bacterium
AGCGCGCCGCCCAGCACCGCGCCCCGTCCCTCGGAATCCCGCCAGAACTCGGTGACAAAAACAACCACGCCCGCGCCCAGCAACAACAACCCGGCCGCATCGCCCGGCTGATGTCGATACGGCAACCAAACCAGCAAAATAATCGAGAGCGTGAGAAACCCCAGCGCCGCATAACCCTGCACCGGATGCAACGCGATGCCCAGCGGAGCGCCGCTCCACTGCCCCGTCAACGGGTCCGTATAAATGACAGCCCAGCGCACCGCGGTCTCAGTCCCATAGCCCGACCCCGCCAGCAGCGCGCCCAATTGCTCGAAGGCCAGTCCCAAAGCCAGCGGCGCGGCCAGCGCGTCAGCCGTTGTCCACAGAGGCAGCCGTTGCCACCGTCCGTACAAAACAGCAACCACCAACGCGAACAGCCCGCCAAAGCAGGCCAACAGCGGATGATGCACCATGGCCAGCGTCAGCAACCACAACGGATGCGCGCGCAGTTCCGTCCAGTTGAGCACGATCAGCAGCAGCCGCGAACTCACAAGCGCCGCGAAGAGCGTTACCACGCACAGCTTCCACACCAGCTGCGAGTCAAGACCCGCAATGCGCGCCGTGCGCTCGGCAAGAAACAACGCCAGCAACACGCCCACGGCAGCCGAAGCGCCATACGCAGGAATCAGAAATGAACCGAAATGGAAGAGAACTGGATGCACCTGAGTCAGAATAGCGCCTCAGGCCGCAAGGAAGGTAGAATCCGACCCACTGGGCCGTGGTTGATGCGCTGGTGAACCCTTCCTAGGAAGGTGGAGCTCTCCGCGGTTCGTTAGGCATTCCGGACTGGCGGACACGGCACACAGAACCGATTGTCGAGTTGAGCCCCTGTTCACGAATGTTGGTTCAACCAGCGTTGATCGCCCACCTGCTTTGCAGGCCGGTTTCTATTGCGGATATTAGGGGCCGGCGAGGGAAATTACAAGTCTTGTGCAAGGTGGGCGTTGTGTGCTACATTTTTGACCCTCCACTTTCAGGAATCATTTTCCCAAAACAGCGAGGCCCCCAGATCTTATAAGGAACTGCTGTACAAGCAAATGTCTTGAAGGGTACGGGCTTTATCCCGTACATAAATCCAGCAAAATGACCGGGGCTTTAGCTCCTGAGGGAATGTCGGCTTCGCCAGCGGGCCTATGCTGTGATCCCCTATTCCGAACTGCTTGCAGCTTTTTCGCTGTGGAGCCCCTCCGCTGTCGCTTTGCGGTTGGCCGCCTCCGTGGCTCCCGCGATCAGCTTCTTCAGCTTTCCTTCAATATCCGCATCGCCCACATGCTGGTCTTCCAGCACGCCATCGGCATCGATGGTAAACGTGGCCGGAATCGCCGTTGCATTGAACTGCTTGGAGATGCTGCCCTCGAACCCTCCCTCGCGATACTGCATCCACGTCATCCCATTCTTCCCGACAAAGTCTTTCCACTTGGCTTCGTCCGAATCCAGGCTGATGCTGAGCACCACCAGCGGCTGCCCATCGAACTTCTTCGCGATCTGCCGAATGTGCGGCAGCGCCTCGCGGCACGGTCCGCACCACGTTGCCCAGAAATCGATCAGCACCACCTTGCCGGTGAGGCTTTCCAGCGTAAGCGTCCGCCCATCGAGCGTCGTCAGGCGAAAGTTAGGAGCCATCTTCGCGCGAGCTAACTCCGGGCGTTCGACAAACCTCTGCGCCCGCGCATAGTCCACGTCGTCCTGGCTGGCTACTTTCAAGAACTCCTGAAAGCGGCTTCTGGCGGCGTCATCGTGCTTGAGATAGGCCAGCGCCATTCCGTCGGAATAGACGTAGTCCGCGTTCTTGGGCCGCAACTGGAGAGCCTCATTGAATGCAGTCTCGGCCAAAGCTATCGTTCCGTCGTGTTTATCGTGTATACCCTCGGCCAGGTATGTCCGGCCCAGAAGAAACTGCGCCGTTGCTTTATCTACAGGACTGGTGACTTGGGCAAGCATTGCCTCGGCCTGCGTTCGCGCCGCCTTGAAATCCCCTATTTCGGCCGCGGCCTTCCATGCCTGATATTCGCAGAGGACACAGTGCCCGCCATCTTGTTTATCAGCCTTGCGAAAACCATCCAGCGCAAAAACCCAGTGTTGTTCTTGCATGAGCTTGGTGGCTTCGTCATAAGTCTTCTTGGCTTTAGGATCGGCTGGACCATTGCCCGGCGCTGCGGGCTTGCTCTGCGGTGTGGTGGCGGGAGCTTGGGCCGTTGAGTTGGTGGTCAGGCAAAATACAAACAAAGAGATAGTCAGCAAAGATACAAACTGGCGCATCGAGCCTCCAGATTCACACCCACTCTATCATCGAATGTTATCCGGAGAGGGCGAAAAATCAGGACCCTGTCTTCCGCTCTTCCTCCAACACTTCGTCCAGCAGCCCGCGCAGGCTCACCGCGCGCGCATGGCCCAGCCGCGCATCGCCGCCGTCGGCCTGCTCGGCCCGCGACAGCTCATCGGCAAGATTCAGCGCCGCCAGCACGGCTACGCGCAATGAGTCCACGGTCCGGCCCTGCGCGGCCACGGCGCGCATCCGCGCATCCACCATCTCAGCAAGCCCGCGAATGTGCTCCGTGTCCTGTCCGGCGAGGTGATAGGTTTGGTCGTAAATCTCGACGGTTACGTAGCCGGCCTGATTGCCGGATTGTTCTTGAGCCACGCCTGGCCTCACAGTTCCAGCGCGTCCAGTTGCGCCAGCAGCCGTTCCACACGTTGCCGCACATGGTCGCGTTCGTCGTGCAACGCTTTCACTTCCTTTTCCAGCCTCTCAGCCTGCGGAGCCTGCTCGCGCAGTTTCTCCTCAGCCGCGCTGGCGCGCTCCTCGGCTGCGGCGCGCTCCTGTCGCTCCCGCTTCACCAGGTTCACCGCGCGCACAATCCGTTCCTCGAGCGCGGAAAACTCGTCCACGCTCAACCTCAACGCGCTTGCTTCTCCGTCTGACTCCGCGGCCTGCTCGCGCACCACATCTTCTCCCTGCGTCTCGTCCATAGTCTCCGACTTCCAGAAAAACTCCGCCATCGAAAAAACCTCCGCGAATTCGAATTAACGCTGCAAGTATAACCCCGCCTGCCCTGTTTCGGCTGGCTTCCCGCCTAACTCCGCAGTCGCGCCCCAACTTTGCCAACAGCCTCCACCACCCGCGCCTGGAAGCTCTGCAACTCCTCCTCGCGCAGCGTCCTGTCCGCGGCCTGAAAGGTCACGCCCAGCAGAAGCGAGTATTCTCCCACTCCCAGTTTCCGGTCGCGAAAAACCTCGCGCGCACGCCACTCCACCAGTTCGGGAATCTGCAATCCGGCCACCGCCCGGTCAATCTTCTCCCACGCAATGCTCTCGTCCAGCACCAAAGAAAAATCTCGCCGCACCGGCTGGAAACGCGAAATCTCCTTGGCAATCGGCTGCCGCAACGGCAACCTGTACAGTCGGTCGAGATAAAGCTCGCCCACCAGCACCGCCTCTTTCAGCTTGCGCGCCGCGGCCTCTCTCGGATGCAACTCGCCAAACCAGCCCGCCGTCGCGCCGTCCACCACCACCCGCGCCGCGCGATAGGGATGCAGCCACTCCGGCGTCAGCCCCGCCTCCGCAGGAAAGCGGTCAAAATCCACAGCTCGCGATTGGAACCGCTCCAGCACCTGCTCCACCACGCCCTTTACATCGTGGAATTCAATCGCCCGCGCCGCCTGCAACGCTCCCTGCTCCGGCAAACTGCCCACCGCGCCGAACGCCAGCGACGGCCGCTCCTCAACTTTTTCAGTGTTGCCGCTGAAGACCGTACCCACTTCAAACAGCCGCACATCGCTCACGTCGCGGTTGAGATTGCCGGCAATCATCGCCAGCATTCCCGGCACCAGCGACGGCCTCAGCACGCCCGCCTCTTCGCTCAGCGGATTGCCCAACGGAACCGAGAGCCCCGGCTGCGGCGCCGTCAGCGCGGCCTCGGTTGCCGAGCAGAACGTGCTCGCAATCGCCTCATGGAAGCCCGCCCCCAGCAGCGTCCGCCGCACCGCGGCCTCTTTTTCCGCCCAGGGCAGCGCGCGCACTCCTTCGCCAAACTCCGGCAGCGTATTAGCAAAGCGGTTGTACCCGTAAACTCGCGCAACTTCTTCAATCAGGTCAATCTCCCGCTCCAAATCCAGCCGCCAACTCGGCAGCGTCACTTGCCATGACGCCCCATCAAGGGCTGCCCCACAGCAGGTGGCTAACTCGCACCCCAGCGCCGTCAGCACTCCCTCGACCGTCGCCGCGGTAATCCCCTCTGCGTCCACCGTCGCACCCAGAATCCTGTGCACCTCGCTGAGCTTGAGTTCGACCGGCTTGCGCTTGGCCGTTCGCACCTCAATGGCCGCCACGCGCACGTCCACCAACTCGCCTTCCAGCCAGCCGCCACTTTCCAGCAGAATCGCACTCACCAGCCCCGACGCCACGGGCGCGGCATTGAAGTCCGCTCCGCGCTCGAAGCGGTGGCTGGCGTCGGTGTGCAGCCCGTGCCGCCGTGCCGTACGCCGCACCGCGATCGGGTCAAACCACGCCGCCTCCACCAACACATTTTTCGTCGCCGGCGTAATCATGGTGTCCCAACCGCCCATCACCCCGGCCAGCCCCAGCGCCTTCGCGTGGTCGGCCACAACCAGGTCTTCGGCATCCAGCACACGCTCCACGCCGTCCAGTGTCTTCAGCCGCTCGCCCTTCCGCGCCCGGCGCACCACGATGCCGCCTTCAATCTTGTCCAGGTCGAAGACATGCGTCGGCTGGCCCATCGCAATCCAAGCAAAGTTTGTCGCATCCACGGCATTTGAAATCTGCTTCTGCTCCAGCAGTCCAAAGTAAGTGGCAACCTCCGCGCCCGCAAACCAGTCGCGCGATTCGCCCATCGTCACACCGCGCAGCACCCGCGCAGTGAACCGTCCGCAGGCATCCTCCGCCTCAATCCTCACGGGATAAGACGCCGCGCCTTCGCGCGCCTTCGGTAAAGCAAAATCCAGCCCCGCCAGCGCCAGGCCATAAATCGCCGCCGCCTCCCGCGCTACTCCATAGTGGTTCATCGCATCCACGCGGTTGGTCGTGATGTCCATCTCGAAGAGCGAACCGTTCCCGTTGCCAAGATCGTAAATTCCCTCGACCGCAATCCCGCGCAGCGTCAAATCTTCGGCAAGTTGCGCGTCGTCCACCGGAACTCCCGGCACATAAGCCCTAAGCCATTTCGTCAATATCTTCATAAGTAAAATCCTTCTTGACCGGAGTTAGCGTTGTTAGCGGAGTTAGCGAGCAAACTCGCTCTCATGCGAATTGGCTCAAGAAGCGCATATCGCCCGCATAAAATGATCCAATCTCGCTCACCCCATACTTCATCATCGCAATCCGCTCGACCCCCATCCCGAATGCAAATCCGGAAATCTTTTTCGGGTCGTATCCCGGCTGCTTCTCTGCGGCAAACGCGAACACCGCCGGGTCCACCATCCCGCAGCCCAGCAGCTCAATCCATCCCGACTGCTTGCACTTCCGGCAGCCCTTTCCACCGCAGAAAATGCAGCTAATCTGCACGTCCGCGCTCGGCTCCGTAAACGGAAAAAATGACGGGAAAAATCGCGTCTTCACCGCCGAACCAAACAGCGCCTTCATCGCGTGGTCCAGCGTCCCCTTCAGGTCGCTGAAGGTGATATTTGTGTCCACGCACAATCCCTCCACCTGGTGAAAAATCGGCGAGTGCGTCGCGTCCGCCGCGTCGTTCCTGTGCACCTTGCCGGGAATCACAATCCGCACCGGCGGCGGCTGTTGCTCCATCGTCCGCATCTGCACCGGCGATGTGTGTGTCCGCATCAGCAGCCGGTCGCGCTGCGGCCGCCGCTCCTGCCCCGCCACCACCAATGTGTCCTGCGTGTCCCGCGCCGGATGCCCAGGCGGAAAATTCATGCTCTCAAAGTTGTAGAAGTCGGTCTCCACCTCCGGCCCCACACCCACTGAATAGCCCAGCGCCGCAAAAACGCGGGTAATCTCGTTCAGCGTGCGCGTAATCGGATGCTCCGCCCCCGCCAGCCGCCGCGTTCCCGGCAGCGTAATGTCGATTGCCTCGGCAGCCAGCGCCGCGCCGCCCCAACTCCCGTCTTGCCCCGCGCCCAAAGCCGCGTCCAGCAACCCTTCCACCACAGCCTTCAGCGCGTTGAAGCGCACGCCCAGCAGCTTCTTGGCCTCCGCCGGAGCGGCCTTCAGCCACCGTCCCGAAACCTCGTTCAGCCGTCCCTGCTTGCGCCCCAGCCACTCCAGCCGAAAGGCCTCCACAGCCGCATCATTGTCCAACGCAGCCGCGGCCGCCCGCGCCTGCCGCTCCAGCCGCGCAAATGCCTCGTCCAGCGCAGCCTCATCAAATGCCGTCAAATTGGGAATCTCTTCGTTCATAGGCTTAATCAGCAGGATAAATCACTGGCTCTGCTCGTTGCGGTATTCTCATCTCCACGAACACATTTAGCCCCGCGCTCGCTCCGGCGAAATGACGGAGGGAGCAGTGGCCTTTAGGGAAGCTCTGATTAAGTCGCCGTTTTGAAAGGGCACGGATTCATCCGTGCCGCAAGGGCTCGAAAATCAACGCGGGCTTTAGCCCCTGAGGGAATTTTCACTGTGCCGGCACGCGGCGGAGGGAGCAGTGGCCTTCAGGCCACTGGAGCAGGCTTGCAATCAATGTGGCTTCAGCCACGGGTCTTTCGTGTATACGGGCAGACCAGTCTCTGCACGCCTCCCGTAGGGAGGGACNNGGGCGGATTGAATCCTGGTAATAAGCAACATCGCCGGGTGGCCCAGGTCCGGGCCCCCACGGACAGGTCTTCGTCCGTGGGGTGGAGATCTCGCCTTTGAGACCTGGGAAACCGCCACAACCTGCCCCGTTCACCAGGAGCGCGAAATAATGAACATGAACTGCGATTTGAGCCTTGCCGCAAACTACCGTAGCGCATCTCAGCAGGCGCGTGTGCTTTCCGAGGGCTGGTTCCTGAAAAATGTCTACTGCCTCGCCTGCGACGCAGATTCCCTGAAGCAGACAAGCGCCAACACACGAGCAACCGACTTTGTCTGCCCAAAATGCAGTCACCGTTACGAGCTGAAAGCCTTTCAGCGCCGTCCTCACCGTTCGCTCGTGGATGGAGCATTTGCATCGATGATGCAGCGCGTCACCTCCGGCACGGCCCCAACTCTATGCCTCCTTGAGCGGACTGAAGAGTGGCGGATTCATTCCTTGACGGCAATCCATTCCAGCTTCCTCATTCCTGAAGTGGTCGAGAAGCGCCCGCCGCTCGGACCAACCGCAAGGCGTGCTCCCTTTCCCGGAAATCGAGAGGCTGGTGCCAGAATGGGAACAGCCATATGTAAACTGTCCTGATTCCCACAGCCCGCTTCTCCATCCTTTCGCTGTAGGATAGTCGCTAAGGGAGGCGCTGGACCATCGGCCTTCTTTTGGGTCCGCCGCCATGGAAGCGACAAACAGAGATAAATTGCTGGCGCGCATCAACCGCAAGGATTGGTGGCACGTTCCTCCGGCCGACCCGAAGGCATACCAAAAGCGTGGCAAGTTTCTCGCTTCGACGTTCCGCGAGGCCGAGTTTTGGGGCCGTCCTCTTGACGTTCCCGTTCGCGTTCGCGCCAGCAATCCAATCATCGGAGACGAGCCGGCCATCGAGGTGGAACTCCTTGGCGCACCGTCCGTGAGTCCCGGAGACGATTCGCCCAAAATGCTCGAATGGCGGTGGCGTTTGGATGCAAAGTTGAAGAAAGCCGCGCTCGCGAAGGGGTACGACTCAATCGTCCTCATGAGCCGAGGTGGATATGCAAGGTTTGCAGCGGAAGGAAAGATTCCCCTTTCCATTGAGTTGAATTTGTTGCGCGAGAGCTTGGAATCGTCCAGCAGGTCTGAGCAACAGTAGGGAAGCGGTTAAGGTCAGGAGAGGCAAAATTGAACAACGCAGCTGTTGCACAAGAGCTCGGTGTCCCACAGCTTGGTCTCTTTGGGACTACGCACCAGTTGGTCCGCCCGCCGCTCAAATGGGCGGGCGGCAAAACCAGGCTGCTTCCTGCCTTGAGGCGATCAATTCCGCCAGCATTTGGAACCTACTTCGAGCCGTTCATGGGCGGAGCGGCGCTATTCTTCGACACAAGCACCCGATCCGCCGTCTTGGGCGACTCGAACCCCGAGTTGATCAACTTCTATGAGGTGCTTCGGGATAGCCCGGAACTTCTGATCGAGCACTTGGAACGGCTCACGATCTCGGAATCAGAGTTCTATCGGACCCGAGCGCTGGAACCGCTAGACCTCACCCCGATCCAGCGAGCCACCCGACTCATTTACCTCAACAAGACCTGCTTCAACGGGCTCTATAGAGTTAACAAGCGCGGGGAGTTCAACACCCCGTTTGGAAAGCAGACCAAGGTGAACCTCTTTGACCGAGAAAACCTCTTGGCCGCGAGCAAAGCCCTCCAATTCGCGAAGCTGAAGTGTGCAGATTACTTGACAACGGTGAAGGACGCGCGTCGTGGGGATTTTGTGTACCTCGACCCGCCGTACATACCCGTCAGCAAGTTTTCCGATTTCAAGAGGTACACGAAGGAGTTCTTTTCCGGGGAAGACCACGAGGAGCTTGCTGACGCATTCACGGCACTGGCCGAGCGGGGCTGCTATGTGCTCCTCAGTAATTCCTTCCAGGAGGAGACTGCGCTACGCTTTTCTCGCTTCCGTCAACAAAAGGTTTTGATGCCCCGATTCGTGAACTGCAAGGGAGACGGGCGAGGCAACGTTACGGAACTGCTAATCTCTAACTATGAGCCCCAAATCTAGCGGCGGCGGGCCAACACCTGGGGGAAGATCAAACGCCCAATTAGATGCCTCGTCCCACCGCTTTCCAGACACTAAATATATGGGAAGCAAGCGGGTTTTGCTGCCATTTATCCTCCACAATATAGAAAAGCTGAATTTTTCGCGAGCCCTAGATGCATTCTCTGGGTCCGCGTGCGTAGCTTATGCTCTCAAGAACACTGGGGCGGAAGTTCACGCAAACGACTTTCTCCGATTCGCGTTCCACACCGCAAAAGCCACTGTCGAGAACAACACCACAAAGCTGACAGACGAGGATATTGCGCTTCTTCTAAGGAGAAACCCAAGGGCCAAGACCTTTATTCAGGACAAATTTAATGCGCTCTACTTTGAGCCCGCGGATAACCAATTTCTAGATAATCTTTGGGCCAACCTAGAGAGGTTGCGTAGCCCCATGAAGCGCTCGCTCGCTCTAGCTGCTGCGTGCAGAGCCGCCATGAAGAAAAGGCCGCGGGGGATATTTACATTCACTGGCAAGAAAGGCTGGGACGGGCGGGAAGACCTTCGCCTCTCTATGCAGGACCAGTTCATTCGGGCAGCTACCCTCTTTAATCATGCGGTGTTCTCAAATAAGAAAAGGAACAAGGCAATTTGGGGAGACGTTTTCGAGATCGACCCGAAAGGCTACGACCTCGTATATATAGACACCCCCTACATCAGCCCGTTCTCAGATTGCGACTACACGCGACGCTACCACTTCGTCGAGGGATACTGCACATATTGGAAAGAAGCCGAGATTCTCGAAAGCACGAGCACCAAGAAAATCAGATCATACCAAACTGATTTCTCATCCAAAAACCACGCAATTGAGGCATTCAACCGATTATTCGAGCATTTTCGGAAAGCGAAACTCGTAGTCTCGTACTCGTCCACCGGAATCCCCTCTAAAGAGCAAATGGTCAAAATTCTGAAACAATACAAGAGGTCCGTGACGGTCCAGGAAATTGCCCATCGCTACCATCACGGCAACCACAGACACAAAGTGGGAGACAATAACAACGCGGTGAACGAGTACCTTTTCATCGCCGTGTAAGGGGTCAAGGCTAATGCAAATCCTAAGCAAAGATATTCCTCAGGCCAATGTCCTCGACGAGGCAATACGTGCCGTGATCGCGGTTTCCAACGGTGCAAGAACCGACGAGGAAATAGGCAACTCGATCGATAAGGGCGACCGCAATGGGCGCTATTACCGTCTGGCCGGAGAGATTCTTGGATTCTTGCACAACGAGCGCGGCCAGAATGAGGCAACTCTGACTGCCAAGGGGCAGGAGTTTACAGGTAGCCCAGAAGAACGCGAGAGGCTGCTAGCAGGGGCAGTGCTTAACGCCCGACTTTTCCAGCGAGTTGTTCCGTTTCTGGAGGCCGCCGGTCCGAATGGAATAACCAGGCCACAGCTTGATGCGTTTATCCGTGAGGTAACTGAACCGGCCAAAGGCGAGACCACGGCCCATCGCCGATCCAGTACAATCGTGCATTGGCTCAAGCGGATAAGCATGATCAGGGAAGCAAATGGCCAATTGATCCTGTCTGGCACACTTCCAGACGGCGTCGAAGTCATGCATTACGACGCTCCTGATGAGCCATTGTCGCCGACACAATATGCACTGACCGACTACAACAACATAGCTGAGAAGGCTAGAAGTGCCGAGGGGTATCTAGCTTCCCAGATTGATGCCGCAGCCCTTGAGAGAGCCGGGCTTGCACACCAGATGCTGACAAACTGTGTAGCGAGCAGGATTCGCCTGGCTGGAGCAATACCTAAACAGAACCGGTACATCGATCTCTCAGCTACGATCAACAACAACCACTACCTTTTCGAGATGAAGTCCACGACAGCCGTCAACGCCCACAGCCAGGTGCGAAAAGCCATCTCCCAACTGTACGAATATCGCTACATTCAACAGGCTCCCGACGCCAAGCTGGTTGTGGTCATCGAGAACCCTATGCCCGAGGACAAGCGGTGGCTCATCGATTACGTCGTCAATGACCGGCAGCTCTTGATCGCCTGGGACGGCGACCGTACAAACCTCCATTGTCCGGATCAGCTAAGGGGAGAACTGGGCTTCCTGGTGCAACCGTAACCGGCCTGATGTGGAGCGCCCCACCGCAGGTGGTTGCAGATAATTACCGCATATTATTGACAATCAATTCAGGAAACCAACATGACAGAAGCCATTCAAACCACCCCCGCCCCAATCGAGACGAAGCTACCCTTCGCCGCCTCCGCAAACCCCGCCGTCGCCCGCTGCGTAAACGCCTGGGTCCGCGTCCATAAAGCGGAACTCGCAAAAGGCAAAAGCAGCTCCCAGGCTAACTCCGCAGCCGACCGCGCCTATCTCGACGCCTTGCCGCCGCTCTCCGGCGACGAAAACATCCGCGACTTCATCGCCTGCGTCACTCAGGCCATGATTGCAGACATAATCCTGGAGAATTCGGGCACCAAGTACCTCTACGCCGCCCAGGTCGCACACACCACAACTCGCGGCCAATCCAAGACCCCAAAATCAGCCGCCTGAGAGGTACCCACCCCCCTATACCCCTCTGGGGTATAAATTTCCCCTTAAACCTTGCAGATTATTTTTAACCCGTTTTAAATCAATACCTGTTGAAAACTTTTCACTCCCAAATTCTCCCGCATCGTGAGATTTGGCCTCTGAAAATCACCGGAAAAATCCGTTTTCCGCCCAAATCAAGGGCCCCGAAGCATCGCTTCGGGGCCTTTTCGCTGACTTGCTAACTCGCTGACTCGCTTTAAGCAGCCTTCTCCGCGGCAGCTTTCTCCGCCGCCAGAGCCACTTTGGCTTGCTCCACCAACTCGGTAAAGCCTTTCGCGTCCTTCACGGCGATGTCCGCCAGAATCTTGCGGTCCAGTTCCACACCGGCCTTCTTCAGGCCGTTAATCAACTGCGAGTAGCTGAAATTGTTCAGCTTGGCTGCGGCCGAGATGCGCACAATCCACAGCGAACGGAACTGGCGCTTCTTCTGCTTGCGGCCGGTGTAGGCAAACTTCAGGCCGCGTTCGACAGCCTCTTGAGCCGCCTGATAGAGCTTGGATTTCGTGAGGAAATAACCACTTGCCCGGTCGAGAATCTTCTTCCGGCGGTCACTCCGCTTGGTACTGCGTTTTACGCGGGGCATATCGATTTCTCCATTTTGCGTTCGGTGATGCGGCTGGAGGCAGGAGGCCAAAACCCTTTGCGGGCAGGCTGTAAACCTCTTCACTCGCT
>PLOI01000037.1 GCA_003142015.1 Acidobacteriaceae bacterium
GCTCGGGGAACCGCTGCTTTGCAGCAGTTGGATTTCTGAGAAATCTATGGGAAAGGGATCGCTATTCATGCTGATTTCCAGTCTGCAAAGTACCTCCAGCCTCTTTACGGAACTCGCCGCGTCTTCCACGTCGTCCACATCCAGTTCCTCCGGCAGCAGCGGGAACTCCTTCGACAGCGCACTCACCAGCCTGATGTCGGCCATCAAATCGGGTGATTCCACCGATGCCAAGAAGTACCTGGCCGAGGTGGAAAAACTGGCCCCCTCGAATGCCGACTCCAACAGTCCGCTGAGTGAATTTCTCTCCAGTGTCTCGACGGCGCTCTCGGACAATAACATCGCCGGGGCACAAAGCGCACTGACCACCCTGGAGACCTATGCAATCCCCGGCACATCGTCCACCAGTTCGACATTAAGCACGTCTAGCACATCGTCCACCAGCAGCGACACATCCAGCAGCTCCGGTATCAGCGCACTCGGGCAGGATGTGCTGAGCCTCTTCAGCGCCATCAGTTCGGGCGACGTGACGGACGCGCAGTCGGCTTATGACTCGCTGACCAGTCTGTTGAATTCAACCGGCAGCTCTTCAACCAGCAGCACATCGAGCAGCTCCGGCAGTACCCCGTTCTCCAGTCTGCTGGCGGAGATCGGGTCGGCGCTCAGCTCCGGCAACGTCACCACCGCGCAGAGTGCGTTGGACAGCTTTCTGACGAACCTATCCTCCGGCTCGCTGGTTAGCGCGACCGTATGAGCAAATTTCCAGGAGAGACTGCGCGAGAGCCATTTCACGACCCGTGCGCAGTCTCTTCTGATGAAACTTGAGAGGCAGTTCTACTCCGCTCCGAAGATATGGCGGAAGAATTTTCCGATGCCGCCAAAGAAGCTTGACTTCTTCTTGGCCGCGGGCTTGGCTGCGCCTGCGCTTGCTGCCGGAGTTGCTTCGGCGGCAGGCTGCGGGACATGGTCGGCGCTCTTGTAAACCAGCGGCTCAATCGGCTGCGTTGAAGCGGAGTTTTGCATGGGCACGCTGGGCGCAGGCTTGGGCGTTGGCGCAAGACCCTCACTCTGTGCCAGCGGAAATTCGTTGCCTTTGGGCGCGGGCGGCGGGCAGCCGCAAGGCTCTTTCTCGTTATCCACCACCTCGTGCAGGCTGCCGTGCTGGAACATGACGCGCTGGCCGGACTGCACGCGGAAATCGCCGCCCTCAAAGACGCTGCTGACCAACACATAAGGCTCATTTACCCCGGCATTATCCACGCATGTGTCGCCGTTCTGGCCGAGGCGGACCTTGACCTCCGCCGCGCCGGGACCGCCAATGAGAATGCGAAAATCCGGCGTCAGCAGAATGTCGGAGTTGCGGCCCGTGGCGAAGCTGGCCTCGACTGCGCCGTGATCCATGGCCATCATCAAGCCGGGCGTCTCGCCGGCGGGAACGCTGGTGTCGGCGGCCAGTTTGACGGTCGTCGAGGCGCAGACGCGCAGCACACCGCGATGGGGCAGGATGACCTCCGTCGTCTGGCTGCCGGAGGTGACCGTGCCGCTGGCGCCAATGATGGCCTTGCCCTGCGAAACCTCAAGCGCACCGGTAACCTTGGCCGCGGCGTCGGGGTTCTTGTTGTCGAGGGGCACGATGGCGATAGGGGCGATGGGAGCGGACTCCGTCGCGGGGGCCGGAGAAGCGGGCGCAGTCTGGGCGCACAACACCGGCGTCAGCGCGAGAACAGCCAGCGCGAGGATTTCGGCAAAAGTTACGCGGGAGATCGTGCTTGTGCGGCGCATTGCTCTTTCCATGGCCTCTACATGCTCAGAAAGTTGCGGATCATCTGGTGGCCACCCTCGGTCAAAACGCTCTCCGGGTGGAACTGCACGCCCTCGATGGGCAGCGTGCGATGGCGCAGGCCCATGATGACGGACTTATTTTGAGGGCCGTCGCCGCTTTCCGGAGTGCTGGCCGTGACCATGAGCTCGGCGGGGAACGACTCCTCGGCCACGATCAGGGAGTGGTAGCGTGTGCAGGTGAGCGGCGAGTCGAGTCCGGCGAAGATGCCCTTGCCGTCGTGGGTGACCGTACTGGTTTTGCCGTGCATCAGGTGGCTGGCGCGGACGACCTGGCCACCGAAGGCTTCACCGATGGCCTGGTGGCCCAGGCAGACGCCAAGAATGGGCGCTTTACCGGCCATGTGCCGGATCAGCGGGACCAGAATGCCGGCTTGGCTCGGAGTGCAGGGGCCGGGCGAGAGCAGAATGCGTTCCGGACGCATCGCCTCGACCTCTTCCACGGTCAATTCGTCATTGCGATAGACCTCGACCTCCGCGCCCAGCTCACCCAGGTACTGGACAAGGTTGTAGGTAAACGAATCGTAGTTGTCGAGGACAAAGACCATGATGAAGTTTAGTGTAGCGCGTGCCACCTGCGGTGGGGCAGCCGCTCGCTGTTCGCTCACACCAGATACGGTGGGGCCAAAGCCCTGCGGCGTTTGCCCTGCTGAAGCCAGGCTGCCAGTTGCACAGCGTCGGCGCATCTGTAAAACTCACTAACGATGGTCCTTCATTTTCTGATTCAGGGTCGCGTGCAGGGGGTGGGCTTCCGCTGGTTTGTGCAGCGGGAGGCCGGTGAGTTGGACCTGCGCGGCTGGGTGCGCAACACCGAAGAGGGTGAGGTGGAGGTGGTGGCATCCGGCTCGGAGGCCTACCTGGCCGAGCTGCGGGCCAGCCTGCGCCGCGGACCGCGCGGCGCCCGCGTAGACCGGCTGGTGGAGCATCAACTTGCCGAATCCGAAGCCGCCGATCTCAGCTCCTTCCGCATTGATGGCGCGTGGTAAGCCGGCCAGCGCGCTAACCTCGCTAACTCCGCCAACCCCGCTATAATTGTTAACGAAGCTAATCGCCAATCCAGATCAAGGAGCCTCGCCGCCTTATGTCCGGAACCATCAAGCCCGTCGATGTGGAAGCCCTGAAGGCGCTGGTGCGCACGGTGCCGGATTTTCCCAAGCCGGGGATTCTTTTCTATGACATCACCACGCTGCTCAAGGACAAGACCGGCTTTGCCAAGCTGATCGACGCGCTGGCGGCGCACTATATCGAGCGCAAGGTCGACCTGGTTCTGGGCATCGAGGCGCGGGGGTTCATCTTCGGGCCGGCGCTGGCCTACCGGCTCAATGCCGGCTTTGTGCCGGTGCGCAAGCCACGCAAGTTGCCTGCCCCGGTAGCGAGGGTGACCTATGACCTGGAATACGGGTCTGACACTTTGGAAATCCACCAGGACGCGATTCAGCCCGGCCAGCGCGTGGTGCTGGTGGATGACCTGCTGGCCACCGGAGGCACGATGGAGGCCACGGTCAAGCTGGTGAAGCAGTTGGGCGGCGATATCGTCGGACTGGGCTTTGCCGTGGAGTTGGACTTCCTCAAAGGCCGCGACCGCTTCACCGGCCTCGACGTATTCAGCCTGCTGCACTACGACGAATAGCGGGCACGGGCCGCGGTTCGCCAACCGCTCCAAAGAACCGTTCAGGACGCTTCTTCAGGCGTATCGCTCACCGCGCCTTCCGCGGTCTCCTCGATGAACATCTGGGCGTCGGCAAAGCGGTAGCCCACGTAGACATCGGTGAGCAGGTAGAGGGGCTTCGAGGGGTCGTCCTCAATCTTCTTGCGCAACTGGCGGACGAAGGTGCGCAGGTATTCGACCTCTTCGCGGCAGTCAGCGCCCCAGACAGCGGTCAGCAGCCGCGCGTAGGTGATCACGCGTCCGGCGCGGCTCATCAGGCAGTGGAGAATCTCGAACTCCTTGCGGGTGAGGTGCACCGGATTGCCGCGCTTGGTGACGATGCGGCGCACCGGCTCGAGGCGCAGTTCGCCGATCTCGATGGGCGCGTCTTCAGCGCGGGCCGGAGCCTGGACGCGGCGGACCGCCGTGCGGATGCGGGCAATCAGCTCGCGCGTGCTGAATGGCTTGGTGACATAGTCGTCGGCGCCTAGTTCCAGCGCCACAACTTTCTCCTCTTCCGCATCGCGCACGGTGAGCATGAGGATGGGCATTCGCGGCGCCAATGCTCTCATGCGGCGCAGAGTTTCAATGCCACCGATGCCGGGCATATTCACGTCGAGCAGAACCACGTCGAAGGCGCCCGAGCGCAGCATCTGGAGCGCCTCTTCGCCGCGTGAGGCCTCAACCACCTGGAAGCCGAGTTCCAGCAGCGGAGGCCGAAGCGCCCTGCGGATGGCCGATTCATCGTCGACCAGGAGAATGCGTATGACAGTCTGCATCATCAGGAAACCCTCTTGCGCGCGGTGGCGGGAATGGCCGCAAAAAATGTTGTCCCCTCCGTCTCATCGCTGGTGACCCAAACTGAACCACCATGGATGAGCGCGACGCGCTTGGCGACTGAAAGGCCGATTCCGGTGCCCGCGGCGCGATTGGAGTAGGTGGTGGAACGATAATAGCGGTCGAAGATTCGCTCGCGGTCGTTGATGGGAATCACCTGACCGAAGCTGCGTACCGAAAAGACAATCTCCGCGCGCGA
This sequence comes from Acidobacteriaceae bacterium, assembly GCA_003142015.1. Lineage (GTDB taxonomy): Bacteria > Acidobacteriota > Terriglobia > Terriglobales > Acidobacteriaceae > Telmatobacter. The sequence continues at coordinate 4,521 of PLOI01000037.1, forward strand.
TTTCACGGCGCGAATGGTGATGGTGCTGCCGAAGATCGAGTACTTGCAGGCATTGTCGATGTACTGCGTCAGCAGCATGACCATCAACTGGCGGTCGCACTCGAGAACCAGGCGCTCGTCGGGAATGTCGAGGTCCACCTTCATGCTTGCCAGCCGGTCGCCGAGGCTGGCCACAACTTCTTCAATCAGCGGCGCTACGCCGACCGGGACGGCATGAATCGAAACCTCGCCGGCATCCAGGCGCGCCGTGGTCAGCAGGCGCGTGGTCAAATCGCCGAGCAGGCCGGCCTGCTCATCGATAAGGGCCACCAGCTCTGCCTGCGCCGCCGACAGATGGCCCATCTCGCTTAAGCCCGTGGAAGCCGCGCGGATGGCCGTCAACGGCGTCTTGTAAGCGTGCGCCAAGCTATCAAGAACCGCGGAGCGCAATTGCTCGGTGCGGCGTTCGGTCTCGATCCGGCTCTCGTTGGCAAAGGCACGGTAGCGGTCAAAGGCGAGAGCAATCAGCGCGGCGATGGCGTTGTTGATCAAAGGGCTGGTATCGCCGCGGACCACCAGGCTTCCCACAGGCGCAGAGCCGAGCCGGACAACGCGGCGACTAACTCCGCCTGCTGCATCGTCGTCCGAGGTCGAGAAGGTGTAGGCGTTCTGCGCTAGCTCCCGCGGGTCTACTTGCCAATACCCGGCCGGATAGACTTGGTGCAGCTCCGCGTCAAAGACCGCAACGGCTTCCAGCGCGAAGATTTCATAAACCAGATCGGCCAGCTGCGGTCCCGGCTCAAGGTGAAGATTCATCTCCAAAGTGCGCCGCGTGAATTCGTACAGGTCGCGCGTCTGCCTGCCCCAGTACGCAGCTTTGCGGGCGTTGTTCCTGGCGCGCACCCAGAACAGGATGACGAGCAGCGCAATTAGCGCCAGGACCAGCAGCAAAGCGTTGGCCGATGCGGAACCCGCAGGGATGAATCTCGAAGGCAAGCGATCACCCACCATTTCATCAGCAAAGAGATGACAGTTTATCCCGGATGTACGGCCCACGGAAGCAATCCACTTCTAACAGGAGTTTCTCGCCGGACAAGCCTGGGATGCGGTGAAACTTGAGTGGATTCTAACAGGTTATTCATTTTTCCACTGCTGGGAATCGATTCGACGCTTGAGGAATTCCTTTCGCCTTCCTTTCAAGTTCCTTATGGTTCTTTTGCACTAATAGTTTTAGCCCACGCATTTTTTGAGAATCAGATCATTTCTCGGGCACAGGCGCTGAGCACTCCTCCGGCGCGACGCAACTTCTTTCTGATATCCTCATTGGTTCTTTATGTGCCGTTTGCGTTACTAGTGTTAATCCGTAAGCACCGGACCACCTCAGGAAGCGGCGCGATGCGCTGGCAAATCCTCTGCTTGAGAATCCACGCGGCAGCTTTGCCCATGTGGCCCTAAATGCCTGTCCGGCACGGAGATTGCACTGCACAGTGTGCTGCATCGTGCCTTCTTTTTTGGCTGAACTCATTCCTGGTCATACAACAAAATTCATTTCTTGGAGGAACAGTGCCGATGTACATGAACCCGAACCGCATCCTGAAAACGATGGCCGGAACCGTCTTGGCAATCACCCTGACGGCCGGCGCGCAAACAACGCCAGCACCAGCACCTGCGCCAGCAGCGGCCCCCGCTCCGCTCTCCACATTCGTTCTTACGGGTCCGCTGCAATGGCTGCCGCCGGCGACCTTCGATGCCGGACCGTTGGGCAAGCTGTCTGTCAACGGCATCGTGACCGGTTTTTCGGTGTTCCAGAACAATTCCGTGCCGGGAGATGATAATGCGCAGGCCACTCTGAGCAATGGACAAATCTTCATTCAAAAAGCGGACGGAAAGTATCAGTACTTTATCCAGGCTGGCGTCTACACCATGCCGACGCTCAGCGTGCCGTTTGTTAACGCCCAAAATACCGTGAATAGCTTCTATGGGCCTGTTCCGGTCGCTTTCCTGAAGCTACCGGTAGGAAAGACCACCCAGTTCCTTATCGGCTCTCTGCCTACGCTGATGGGCGCCGAGTCCACCTTTACGTACCAGAACTTCAACATCGAGCGCGGCATTGTTTGGAACCAGGAAAACGCCATCAATCGCGGCATTCAGGTGAATCAAACCCTGGGCAAGTACCTGGCTGCCTCGGTCAGTTGGAACGACGGTTACTATTCCAACCGCTACTCGTGGCTCTCGGGCTCGGTGACCCTTACGAAGGGGCCTCATGTCCTGGTGTACGACGGGATGGGGAACCTCGGACAGACCGCCTATCAAACGGCGGCCACACCAATTGCGAACAACAGCTACATGCACGCGGTGATCTATACGTACACCAAGGGCCCGTGGATCATTTCGCCGTACTTCCAGTACAGCAAGCTGCCGACCAACGCGAAGGTAGGCGTCCTCAAGGGTACATCCGCAACCGGCGGCGCGATCAACGCTAGCTATACCTTTAAGAGCGGCTTCTCGCTTCCGGCGCGCGTGGAATACCTCACGAGTTCGGGGAGTGCTGACGACGGATCGGTCAACTTGTTGGGCTTTGGAGCGGGCAGCGCAGGCACCACTTTCACCGCGACGCCAACCTACCAAAAAGGAGGTATGTACGTTCGCAGCGATCTTGCATGGGTGCACGCAACGAACTATACGCCGGGAGATACCTTTGGCAAGGCGGGAACGGATGCGAACCAATTCCGAGCCGTACTTGAATTCGGCTTCATCTTCGGCAAAAACATTACCGAGAAATAGCGGAGCCGCTGCATCAGCTCCGCAGAGCGGTGGAAAGCTGAATCGCCATCAGAGCTTTGTTGCTGCCGCGTGCGCTGATAACTCAATCGACGATAACCATGGGGTTTATGGCGTTCTTCGGCCCCAAGCGCTGAAGCTACTCTAAGCCGCAAGTTCCGTCCAGCCCATCGCAACCGGGCCAGGGAGGAACTGTGTTTTCACTCGCTTGCCGGAAGCAATTTCGCCGGCCCGGAAAACCCGCTCACCATTTTCAGTTTCTTCATTTCATCCTTATCTCTCTGGCCCTAACATTCAGCTAACTCAAGCCGCTCCACACTCGGGCGAGCCATACGAAAATTCCCGGAGAACCCGCCGCCGGGAGAAGCCATACGAAATTCAATCTTCAGGAGAATGCACATGGCAGATCAGAAAGCACCTCAGATGCAGGCCACTCTCGGCCTTACCGGCCTGACCAGCAACGCGATGGCTCTCATCGCGCCCGGCGCCTTCCTTTGGCTCACCTTCTACATCCAGGCCACCACCGGCACCACCGCGCCAGCCATGTGGCTGGGCATCTTTGCCGCCCTGCTGCTCTGTCTGGCCACGGCGGTCGCCTACGCTGAAATCTCCAAGCTTTATCCCGGCACCGGGTCGAGCTACTACTATGCCGAGCAGGCGCTGCTCTCCAAGAACAAGGCTTTCAAGTACGCCCGCGTCGCTAAGTTCATTGTCGGCTGGGGCTCGCACCTTTACTACTGGGTTTATCCCGGCGTGATGGTGGCCGTTACAGGCGTCTTCGTCGGCTATGTAGTCGGCTTCCTCTATCCCAATGTCATGAGCGGGTCAAATCCAGGCCCGCTCTTCATGGCGCTGATAGCCGTTCTCTTTTCGATCTTTGTCGGCTGGATTGCATCGAAGGGCGCGGGTGCTTCCACGGCCGTCAACCTGGCCATCAACGTGATTCAGATCTCCGCGCTGCTTGTCTTCAGCGTACTGGCCATCGGATATCGCACTAGCCATCCGGCGGGAACACCGGCCTTCCAGTACGACGGACAGACACTGGCAACCTATGATTACCAATACGCCACGGCCAAGGACGGTTCCATCATCCGCGATTCTGCAACCCAGGCACCCCTGCCTTTGCTCGACGCGGCAGGCAAAAAGGTTCCCTTCGTCATCGACTATCCCGAGAAGGATCCCGCTTCTGGCGCCTTCCTGTCCCACACCTCCGCCACATCGGTCATTGCGCCGCACAACATCAGCTTCATGTTCATTCAGGCAACGGTCGCTATTCTGATTCTGGTTGGCTTTGAATCGGTTACCTCGATGGGAGGCGAGGCAAAGAATCCCACCAAGCATATACCGATTGCCGTCATCGCCTCGCTCTTGATTCAAGGCCTTGTCTGTTATCTGATCGAGTATTTCGCAGCGAATTATTTCCTTAACTCGGGGTATACCATGGCCAGCGCCTCCTCCTCCGCCGCGCCCATCGGCGACATGATGATCATCGTCGGCGACGCGCTGCTGGGCCATGGCAATGGAAAGTACTTCATGCTGGCCGAAGCCTTCACCGTCTTCCTTGCGCTGATCGGCACCACGCTCTCCTGCATGAACACCGGCGCTCGCGTCACCTACGCCATGGGCAAGGACGACGAGGCTCCCGAGCACTTCGGCATCCTTCACGCCAAGTCGCTCAGCCCCCGCAAAGCCATCTGGACGCTGGTCGCGATCTCGGCGGTCATCGGCGTCATCGCTGTCTCGCTGGTCTTCGGCGACGCCGGCGCGCCCACCGACGCTGCCATCAAGGCGCTGCCGCAGGGCATCTTCTCCAACTTCGGCTACCTCTCGCACGACCAGTTAGCTAATCTGCCTAACTCGCTACTTACAATTACGCTCACCTCCAACTTCGGCACCTTCATCCTTTACGCGCTCAGTTGCATCCTGTGCATCGTAGCCTTCTGGAAGCGTCCCGATTTCAATTTCGTCTTGCACCTGCTGATACCTGGCTTCGGCCTCCTCGCCAACCTGGTCTGCATGGCTTTCTACGTGATCAGCCCGGCCTTTGGATTGGGAACTTTCAAGGAGCCAATCCTGGCGCTCGTTATCTCCGGCGTCTGGGGCGCTTACGGCGCCTTCTACTTCATCCGCTCGTCGAAGGCCAAGGGCAAGGCAATCCTGCTCGCATCCAAGCAGACCGCCTAAGCCGCAACAAACCTGTAGCCCTCTGGGTGTTCCTCCGCGCCGCGGCTTCGCAAAGAAGTTGTGGCGCGGAAGGCCGTCCGGCGGCAGTTTCCCAGAATGATTTCTCAGGGCAGGGCAGCCATGTTGGATCTTCAGTTCGGCCAGGCCAGCGACTTCGGCAAAGTTCGCACCAATAACGAAGATGCGATGGGATCATTCATCCCCGCATCGCCGGAACAAGCCCTCTCGCACGGCTATCTTTTCGCCGTTGCCGACGGGGTGGGGGGCTACGATCTGGGCGAGGTCGCCTCGGCCATGGCTATCTCAGTGCTCATTGAGGAGTTCGCCAAGGCACATCCCGGCGCCAGGCTGATCAGCCTGTTACCGCGACTCATACAGCAAGCCAACGTCGCGGTTCATGATTGCACCCTGGCGCAGGAACACCAGGACAGGAAGATGGCCACCACCGTGGTGGCTTGCGCGTTGCGCTACGACAAGGCGTTCGTCTCCCACGTGGGCGACTCCCGATGTTATCTGGTGCGCAGCGGCCGCGCCAGGAAGATTACCGACGACCATACGTGGGTAAACCAGCAGAGAAAGCTGGGCATCATCTCGGCCAGCGAGATGGCCGAATCCGAAGCTCGGCACATACTCATTCGCTCTCTGGGGCCGGAGATGTTCGTCGCTCCCGATACCACCGTCCTCGACCTCTACGCCGGCGACGTGCTGGTCCTCTGCTCCGACGGCCTGCACGACGAGATGAGCGAAGAAGCCATTGCCGGCATCGCCTCGCAGGAAAAGGATCCCGGCAAGATCGCGAGCGAGCTGGTGGCCAAGGCCGTCGAAATCGACGGCAACGACAACACCACCGCGCAGGTCATCCGCATCCTTTCCATCGAGCGGATGAGCACCATGCCGCGCGGCCGCCCTTACCGCTAGGCCTCCCGATCTGCCTTGTAAAACTCTTACGAAATCTTTACTGTTCTTGAGCAATTCTTCTATAGAATCAAAGAAGATGCACCGATGGAGTATGCCCCAGAATGGGTTTTTTCGATACGATTGAAGCCGGTACGCAGATCGATTCCTACCGCATCGACGCGCCGGTCGCCCGCAGCGGCATGGCGTCCATCTTCCGCGCCACCGACCTGCGGGATAACCGCCAGGTCGCCCTCAAGATTCCCCACCCCGACCTGGAAGCCGATCCCATCCTCTTCGACCGCTTTCAGCGCGAGTCCGGCATCGGCGAAAAGCTCAGCCATCCCAAGATCATGCGCGTCTATGGCGGCGAGGAGCGCTCCCGTGTCTACATGGTCATGGAGTGGTGCGAGGGGCGCCTGCTGCGCCAGATCATCTCCGAAGGCCGCATCCCCCATGAGCGCGCCATCCGCATCGCCGTCTCCATTCTCGAAGCCCTCGAGTACATCCACGCCAACGGCGTCGTGCATCGCGACCTGAAGCCGGAAAATATCATGGTCGACGACCAGGACAACATCAAGCTGATCGACTTCGGCATCGCCAGCGACTCGGCCGCACGGCGGCTCACCTACGCCAACTTCACCGCCACGCTGGGCACCCCGGACTACATCGCCCCCGAGCAGGTGAAGGGCAAGCGCGGCGACGCCCGCACCGACATCTTCGCCGCAAGCGTCATCCTCTACGAGATGCTCTCCGGCAAGCTGCCCTTCTCCGGCCCTTCACCCCTGGCGGTGATGAACGACCGGCTGCTGAACCACCCCACCCCGCCGCGCGTCGCCGACCCCACCATCACGCCGGAGTTGCAGGAAGTTCTGTATCGCGCACTGGAGCGCGATCCCAAATACCGGTACGGAAAGGCCCACGATTTCGCCTGGGACCTACAGCACCTCGACCAGGTCGGCGTCGAAAATCGCGAGGAGCTGCAGGGCTGGAACAAGCGCAAGGCGAGGCAACTGCGCCAGTTCCTCTACTACGCCGGCCTCGCGCTCATTCCGGTGGTCATTCTGCTGCTCATGGTTCTGGTCACGCATCGCCGGTAAATGCCCTGTTTTCCACCGCTCCCCGGAAGAATCTTCATAGGTTCTTTATGGGGAGGATTCTACGATTGAGTCGAACGTTTCAAACCTTAATCTGCGCCCAAAAAGGAGAATCATGCCCACCGACTATCGAAATTTTCTAGCTCTCTCCTACGAGGAGCTGGAAGCGAAGAACCTGGAAGCCAAGGCCGAACGCGCCAGCCGCGTATCGGCGGATGAGATTCGCGAGAAGCGGTTGAAGTACCTGACCGACGAGAAGCGCATCAAGGCTGTGACGGTGCTGTTCAGCGATCTCGAAGGCCGCCTGCACCTGCTCGATTATGACAAGAAGTTCTTGCTCGGCGCGCACGAGAACCTTACCTTCGACGGCTCGTCGATCCGCGGCTTCACGGCGCAGAAGGAAAGCGATCTGCGGCTGGGCATTGATTGGAGCGCCTTCTACTGGGTTCCGGCCGACGTCTTCGGCAACGGCAAGGTGCTGGTCTTCGGCAACGTCATCGACAAGGACGGAACGCCCTACTCAGGCGACCTGCGCGGCGTGCTCAAAGCCTACTCAGATGAGCAGTTCAAAAAGAATAACCACACACTCAACGCGGCCACTGAGATTGAAGGCTTCCTTTTCGCAGGCAAGGACGCCGAGCGCACCTACCACCAGACCGGCAAGTTCGAATTCATTAACACCGGCGGCTATTATCACTCGCTACCGCTTGATCCTCTGCGCCAGTTCATCGACACCTCGGCCGAGGTGCAGCGCGCCATGGGCTTCCAGAACGAAAAGGACCACCCCGAGGTCGCGCCCAGCCAATTCGAGATCAACTACAGCTACTCCGAGGTGGTGGCCGCGGGAGATCAGATTCAGCTCTACAAGCTGCTCTGCCGCCAGATTGCCAACAATATGGGCTTCACGGCATGTTTCCTGCCCAAGCCGGTGGTAGGCGTCAACGGCAGCGGCATGCACACCAACGTCTCCGTCTCCAAGGGCAAGACAAATCTCTTCTGGGACGAGAAGGGCGAGGAACAGCTTTCCACTTTTGGCTGGAGTTTTCTCGACCGCATCCTGACCCGCGCGCTGGACCTTTGCCTGGTCTTCAACTCCAGCGTNNTACCTGTCGCTCTACGGCATCTTCAAGACCGGACTCGACGGAGAGATCTCCAGCGCCAAAGACCTGCGCGCCGGCGGACGCTACCTTCCGGACAACATTCAAACGGCTATTGAGGATTTCAAGGACTCGGCCTGGATTGCGAAGATTCTCGGTGGAGACGTGCAGGGCCGTTATGCCGAACTGAAGCAGGCTGCCGCTGACCGCAGCCCGCGCGCGCTGGGCACCTTCGTCAAAGGCTCCGAGGTGCAATACCACCACGAGGTCTACAACCAGTCGCTGTGGAATTTCTTCTAGCACCGCAGGTGTAGATTTCACAATTTTAAGATCGCGCGGAAAAACAGTGAAGGCGAAGCCACAATTGGCTTCGCCTTAGCTGTTTAAGCCCTGCCTCACTCACTTCGCCAGCGGCACGCGCAAATCCCCGCCGGTCATCTCTTTTGGCAGGCCCAGCGAGAGAATGTTTAGCAGGGTGGGCGAGATGTCGCGCAGCGAGCCGTCCGGGCGCAGACGGTAACGCGGGGCTTCCTCGGCCACGTAAATCATCGGCACGGGGTTGGTGGTATGCGCAGTATGCGGATTGCCGGTGACCAGGTCAACCATCTGCTCGGCGTTGCCGTGGTCGGCGGTAATCAGCCAACTGCCGTTCTTCTCGCGGATGGATTTATAAACGCGGCCCAATTGCGCGTCGATGAATTCGATGGCCTTGATGGTCGGCTCCAGTTTGCCGGAGTGACCCACCATGTCGGCGTTGGCGAAGTTGGCGACGACGAGATCAAAGGTCGTGTCGTTGATAGCCTTCACGATCGCGTCGCCGATAGCCTCAGCCTTCATCTCCGGCGCCAAGTCGTAGGTGGCAACCTTCAGCGATGGAATCAGCACGCGATCCTCGCCGGGGAAGGGCGTCTCGATGCCGCCGTTGAAGAAATACGTTACGTGGGCGAATTTTTCCGTCTCGGCCACGCGCAGGTTGCGCAGATGGTGCTGGGCAAGCACGTTGGCCAGAATATTATCCAGCGACTCGGGCGGGACAATGACCGGCAGCTCGTAGAGCTTGTCATACTGGGTCATGCAAAGGTAGTAAAGGTTCTTCGGAATTTCGCTGCGGGGAATCGCTGTGTCGAGCGTTTCCCAGCCGTCCAGATCGCGTCCGCCCTTCTTGTTCAGGCCACTCTCGCGGGTGAGCACGCGGGTAATCTCGCGGGCGCGGTCGGCGCGGAAGTTGAAGTTGATGCACACGTCCTCGTCGCGAATCTGCCCGACCGGCTTGCCCGCGCCATCGACCATGACAAATGGAATCAGAAATTCGTCGGTGACGCCGTTGTTGTAATTCTCTTTGATCCGGGCCACGGCATCGGTGTATGCGCCGCCCTCGGCCTTGCCGTTGACCATGGCGTCGAAGGCCTTGCGCTCGCGCTCCCAGCGCTTGTCGCGGTCCATGGCATAGTAGCGACCGTTGATAGTGGCCACTTTGCCCACGCCGTATTCGCGCATCTTCTGTTCCAGTTGCGCGATATAGCCCGCGCCGGAATCTGGTGCGGTGTCGCGGCCGTCCATGAAAGCGTGAACGAAGACGCGAGTCAGGCCGTATTCGCGCGCTGTGCGCAACAAGGCGTAGAGGTGCTCCTGGTGGGAGTGAACGCCGCCGTCGGAGACCAGCCCAAACAGATGCAGTTGCCGCCCGCCCTCGCGCGCCCGCACGATGGCCCGCGCAATGGCCGGGTCTTTTTGAAATTCTCCGGCCGCGATGGCTGCGTCGATGCGCGTGATGTCCATCTGCACAATGCGCCCGGCGCCGATGTTCAAGTGGCCCACTTCGCTGTTGCCCATCTGCCCGTCAGGCAGGCCGACAAAGTGGTCCGAAGCCTGGATCAGCGTGTTGGGAAACTCCGCGAGCAGTTTGTCGTAGGTGGGCTTTTTGGCCAGCGCAATGGCGTTGTTGGCGGTTTCTGCGCGATAGCCCCATCCGTCAAGGATGGTCAGAACGAGGGGACGCTTGTAGATTGGCACGGTGCGATTCCTTGGAGGTAGGGTTGAGGAAAACTTGCGGGGAGAAAGGAACCCCAGGTGCAAAAAAGAAGCCCTGGGGCACTTATTGCAATGCAGCGTTAGTCGTTGTAGTTCAACCCTTCCAGCCCGAGGAAAACCGCGCCGCCGCCCAGCTCTTCTTCAATGCGCAGCAACTGGTTGTACTTCGCTATGCGATCGGTGCGGCTGACCGAGCCGGTTTTGATCTGGCCCACGCCTGTGGCCACGGCGAGATCCGCGATGAAGGTGTCCTCGGTTTCGCCTGAACGGTGCGAGATGACCGAGGTGTAGCCGTAACGGCGGCCCAGGTCGATGGCCTCCAGAGTTTCAGTAATTGTGCCGATCTGATTGAGCTTGATGAGGATGGAATTGGCCACGCCCTCCTCAATGCCGCGCTGCAACCGCTTGATGTTGGTCACGAAGATGTCGTCGCCGACAATCTGAATGCGGCCGCCGAGCTTGTCGGTGAGAATCTTCCAGCCCGCCCAATCGTCCTCGGCCAGGCCGTCCTCAAGCGAAACGATGGGATACTGGCGGGTCCAGTTGTCGTAGAAGGCTACCATCTCCTCGCTCGAAAGCTCGCGCTTGTCGCTCTTTTTGAAGACGTACTTGCCGGTTTCCTTGTTGTAGAACTCGCTGGACGCCGGATCGAGCGCAATCGAAATCTGCTCGCCGGGCGTGTAGCCGGCTGCCTCGATAGCTTCGAGAATCACCTCGATGGCCTCGCTGTTGGACTTGAGCGAGGGAGCAAAGCCGCCCTCGTCGCCCACCGAAGTGTTGTAGCCCTTCTTCTTGAGCACGCTCCGGAGGGTGTGGAAGGTCTCGGCCGACCAGCGCAGCGCCTCGGAAAAACTCTCGGCGCCTACCGGCATGATCATGAACTCCTGAAAGTCCACGTTGTTATCAGCGTGGGCTCCGCCGTTAAGCACGTTCAGCATGGGCGTAGGCAGCACAGAGGCGTTCACGCCGCCCAGATAGCGGTAGAGCGGAATCTCCAGCGTCTGCGCCACGGCGCGCGCGGTGGCCATGGAGACGGCGAGAATGGCGTTGGCGCCCAGCTTGCTCTTGTTCGGCGTGCCATCCAGCGCGATCATGGTCTGATCGATGAGTCTTTGATTGGAGGCGTCCATGCCCTCCAGCTCGGGCGCAATAACGGTTTCCACGTTGGCCACGGCCTGCAAAACTCCCTTGCCTCCGTAGTGGCCCTTGTCACCATCGCGCAACTCCACAGCCTCATGCTCGCCGGTGGAAGCGCCCGAGGGCACGATAGCGCGGCCCAAAGCGCCGCTTTCCAGGATTACGTCCGCTTCCACGGTGGGATTGCCGCGCGAGTCCAGAACCTCGCGGGCGCGGATAGCAACAATCTCAGTCATATCGGTCCTCACAATGCGGTGCTGTAGCCGGTCATTCAGTTGCGGACGGCGATCCACGGCAAGAGTTTCTCCGGCGGCGCTTTGAATCGTGCTCAGAAGCTGCTGCACATTTGCCATTTCCTCTCCGTCCAACGCTAAAAAGGGCTGTATCTCATAGCAATTTTAGCAAATCGGGCCCATGTGGACGAAGTAATCACAGTCACACGGGCCTGGCCCTTTCCAGCATTGGGCTTGTGCCGGGGTGGGTTGCCTTGGTTGATTCGTGCCGTCCAAGGCACTGCCCGGCTGCCGCCAGACCGGCGGCCGTTGAACTGCGTTAGCCTTAGATTGAGTGTGCTTGCGCGTGGATACCTATGAGCCCGCGGGCCGTGCGCGCAACTCTTCCCGCTCAGCGGGGTTTGAACACATAGGAAGATCTCTGTTCGCGCCTTGGGAAAAAGGAGACTTATATGAACCGGCCGATTCTTGTGTGCGCCTTGTTGTTCCTGGCCACTGCCGCTCTGGGAGCGCAGGATGCAAGCCAGTCAAGCCCCTACCAGGGAACCTCGAACCCTCCCCCGGACGACACCATCGTGACCTCCAGCACGCCCCAGGCCAAGCCACCGGCCGGGCATCGAGCCTCGCCTGCCACTATGCCTGTCGAGGAACAAGCGCCTCCTTCTACCGCTGCCGTCGAGAACGATGCTGACCCCAACGGCGGAACGGTTGCGGTCCAGCAGAACGCGCCCGCGCCACGACAGCCGGCACTGACTCAACGCTCCTACACCGCTGACCCGGATGGCGACATCGTGCATCCGCGAGCACTGCGCCCCGGCGAACTTCCCGAAGGCACCAACATTCGCATTCGGCTGATGGAGGGGCTCTCGACCGTCAGTAGCGAGAAGGGCGAAGTCTTCCGCGGCCGTGTGGCTTCAGACGTATTGCTCGGCGAACAGGTAGTGATTCCCGCCGGATCGGAGATTGACGGCCGGGTAGTTCAGGTTTCCAGCGGCCATGCGGGCGGCCACGGCTCCATGCACCTGCGGCCGGAGACGGTGACTCTGCCCGACGGCACACGCTACCAATTGCAGGCCGAGATTACCGGAACCCCCGGCTCCAGAACCAGGGTCGGGAACGAGGGCACAATCCTGCCTGACTCGCGCCTGAAGCGCGACGGCATTGAATACGGCGGAGCAGTGGGAGCCGGCGCAACCACTGGAGCCATCCTGGGCGGCCCGGTGGGTGCTTTGGCAGGCAGCATGGTCGGGGCAGGTGTCATCACGGTTCACCTGCTGATCAGCCATCCCGAGGCCACGCTGGAACTTGGCACTGCGCTGCTGCTCACCTTGACCGAACCGCTGCAAATGGCCCCGCTAAACGCCACTGCGGCCAGAGAAAACCAATAAATTCGGCCTGAAATTCCTTCGGCCTGCTACACTCCCTCATGTGTTTTGGGAGGACTTTGCCATGGCAGAAATTCAGACGGTTGGGGTGGTGGGTGCGGGAACCATGGGCTCCGGCATCGCCCATGTCTTTGCCCGCGCGGGCTTTCGCGTGCTGCTGTGCGACGTGGAGCAGTGCTTCCTGGGCCGGGCCATCACGCAGATTCGCACCAACCTGGGCCGCGAAGCTGCCAAAGGCAAGCTGCCCGAGGCCGAGATTGAACCTACTCTGGCCCGCATCCAGCCCACGCTGGACCGCGAGGAGCTCGCCGGCGCAGACATTGCCGTCGAGGCCGCATCAGAGCGCTTCGAAGTGAAGGCGGAGCTCTTTCGCTCCCTCGATCGCATCCTGCCGGAAGCGGCCATCCTGGCGACGAACACCTCGTCGATTTCGATTACCAAACTGGCTGCCCAGACTCACCGGCCAAAGCAGGTGATCGGGATGCACTTCTTTAACCCTGTGCCGGTGATGACGCTAGTCGAGGTGGTCCGCGGCCTAGCCACCGGCGACGAGACCTTCGCCACCGTCCATGCCCTGGCCGTCAAGCTGGGCAAAACGCCGGTCGAGGTCAACGATGCACCGGGCTTCGTCTCCAACCGCGTGCTGATGCCGCTGATCAACGAAGCGGCCTTTGCCGTGATGGAGGGCGTGGCCACGCCAGAAGCCGTGGACCAGGTTTTCAAGCTGGGCATGAATCATCCCATGGGCCCGCTGACCCTGGCCGACTTCATCGGCCTCGATGTCTGCGTGGACATTCTGCGCGTTTTGCAGGAAGGCTTCGGCGACCCAAAATACCGCCCCTGCCCGCTGCTGGTGCGCTTGGTGGATGCCGGCTGGCTAGGCCGCAAATCAGGACGCGGCTTCTACACCTACGAAAAGCAGGCCTGATTTCGCCAATTTGCAGGAGCCGCTTTCTCCTTACCAAACACGGGCCTATACTCGTTCTTGAAGGCTTCTCATGTATACCGCGTCTGTTAATTCTAAAGGCCAAATCACGATTCCAGCCGAAGTTCGCAAGGATCTCGGACTGAAAGCGGGAGATCGGGTCTGGTTCATCAAGGGTGAGCACGGCGAATACATTCTCAAGGTCAAGACTGGTTCCATCCAGGACCTTAGGGGAATCGTCAAATGGACAGGCAAGCCAGTCACTATCGAAGAAATGAACGAGACGATAGCCAAAGGATGGGCGGGTTTGTTGACTTTCGAAGATTGAACCCTGATTCTTACACCGGCGGCAATGCATCCACCACTGGCACGCCGGCGGGCGCTTTAAAGCGGAAGGTTTCCGCGGGAACCGGCGCATTCGGCTGCTCGCCGGTGAAGGTGAAGCGGGTCAGCGCGCCGTCAGGCTCTTCGATCTCGATGCCGGTAATCGTTCCATCCGCAGTCACCGTGAGAGCCAACCGCGCCACTCGCTTTTCCTGTCCCTTGGGCTGGCCTGTGAGCGTGAAGCGGCCGCCGACAGATGGCGCCAGCGTCAGGTTGCTCAATTCCCTTTCCAGTTGCGTGTGGCCCAGCAGAAAGCGCAGCGGCGAGCGCAGATCGTCCAGTTCTTTGGCGGAGATGCGCTGCACCTGAGAGTCGCCGCGCGAGTAGAACCAGGCGAACCTGCCATCGAGCAGGAAGAGCTTGCCGGCAGGCTCGCTGTACTCCCACTTCATGCGGCCCGGTTTCAACAGTAGCAGCGTACCGCTCTCGGTGCGCCGAATGCCCATGCCCTCGTAGCTCTCCGTAAAGCCGGCCTTGAGCGAATGCAACTGGTTGTAATGGCTATCGACCTTCTGCGCCAGATCGTGCGCGGAGAGCGGGCGCTGTTGAGCGCAAAGGATCGTCGAAAGCAGCGTGGCGGCAACAAATAAGCCGCCGCGCATCATGAATCTGCCAGCGTTCATTGGACCAGTTCGGCGCAGTTGACGCCACCCGCGGGATCCTGCTTGAGTACGCCGCCTTCGTCGCTGCAGAAGCCCAGATCCCCGGTCTTGCCCACCGCCTCAGGCACCGCTGTGAGCGTGTACCCATCCACTCGTTCCGAGCCATTCAACGCATTCTTCGCGCAGTTGGTGATGGTAAAGATGTAGCCGTCCTTGTTGCCCTTGGCCAACTCATCGGGCAGCATCTCGGAGGCCGTTGCCGAGGGCGGCTTGCCGGGGTCGCCACCCAGATACTGCAGGTTGCAGGCAAATCCCTTGCTCGGGTAGTTCGTCGAGTACATCATCTCCGCTTGCTGAACGGTCTGCATCGACTTCTTCGCCGACAGCTCGCGGGAGTGCTTCATGACGCTGCGATATGTGGGAAAGCCGATCAGCATGAGGACCGTGATGATCGCCATGACGATCAGCAATTCCATCAATGTAAAGCCGTTGGGCCGCAAAGCGCGGCAAGTGCGACACTTCCATTTCTTGCAATTCATGGGACTCCAATTCCTTTGGGAGCAGCCGAAAGACTCCGGCCCATTCGAGAAAATCCTACAACGTATGGACGCGAAAGGGAAATGACACGCTCAAACGCAGGGACTAGTCCCTATTCCCTGCTCTTCAACACACCAGCTTAGCCCGCCTCAGCTTGACCCCATCCAGGCGTCCCAGCAAGGTTACGGCGATGCGTGCGGGATCGAAGAGGCGCTGCGCCATGGCCTGCACCTGGGTTACGTTCACTTCTCCGATGCGGGCGATAATCTCCTCCACGGTGATGAACTCGTGGAAGTACATCTCCTGGCGCGCCAGGTTCGCCATGCGCGCGTTCGAGCTCTCCAGGCCCAGCAGGATATTGCCCTTGACCTGATCTTTGGCGCGGGTCAACTCTTCCTCACTAAGCAGTTCTTGCTTTAGCTTGCGGAATTCGTCCAAAATCAGGTCCACCACCTCCAGGCCTTTGCCCACCGAGGTGCCGGCATAGACGCACAGGGTTCCGGTGTCGCGGTAGGGGCTCAGGTCGGAGTAGATCGAGTAGGCCATGCCCCGCTCCTCGCGGATGGTCTGGAAGAGGCGCGAGCTCATGCCGCCGCCCAATACCGTATTCAAAATCAGCGTAACGTAGCGGTTTTTGTCGGTGATGGGCGGCGCCGGAACGCCCAGGCAGATCTGCACCTGCTCCAGGGATTTTTTATGGCGCAGCACAATGCGCGCCGAGGCTTCTGGCGCCGGCAACTCGTGGAGCGTGGCCCCTGCAGCCAGCGTGGAGAACTTCTGTGCGACTTCCTCTGCAAAGCGGTCGTGATCCAGGTTTCCGGCCGCGGCGAAGATCATGTTGCCGCCATGAAAGCGGTCGCCGTGGTAGTCAAAGAGGCTCTGTTGATCCAGTCGGCCCACGGTCTTCGCGGTGCCCAGAATAGGCCAGCCCAGCGGATGATCCTTCCAGAACGCCTGCATGAACAGCTCGTGAACCAGCAGGTCCGGGTTGTCCTCGTCGATCTTGATCTCTTCCAGAATCACGCCGCGCTCGCGCTCGATCTCAGGCGCGGCGAAGACAGGGTTAAGCACCAGGTCGGCCAGCACGTCCAGCGCAATCGGCACGTGTTCGGCCAGCGACTTGACGTTGAAGCAGATGGTTTCCTTGCCGGTGAATGCGTCCAGGTTGCCGCCAATCGAGTCCATCTCGCGGGCAATCTGCTGCGCGGAGCGGGAGTGGGTGCCTTTAAAGAGCATGTGCTCCACAAAATGAGAGATGCCGTTGGCCTCCGCCGGTTCGCAGCGGGAACCGGATTTAATCCACACGCCCATGGCCACCGAACGCATGTACTCCATGCGCTCCGTCAGAACGATCAGGCCGTTCGGCAGTTCGGTGCGGCGAATGTTTCGCTCGTTGGTCATCGTTCTCCCATGCTTCGATTGTAGGTCAATGCGGGCTTGGGAGGCACGGGGCAGCTTTT